>CAIMLX010000208.1 GCA_903842455.1 uncultured Hyphomicrobiales bacterium
GATGATCCTCTCGTCAGCCTGCCAGCAGTGGCCCGCTGATCATCCCGGCCCATGCCGGAGAGCGTGGAGGCCCAGCCTCAGTTACACCACGCCACGGGACACGATCGCCATACGCACACGCCAGTCTCGCGTCAGCGGGTTCGTTCAATCCTTCTCAAGCGCGCTCAATATCAGTCTCAGAGCACTGGGAATGCCCATGTGCCCGAGGGTTATGGTGTCGATCTGGTCAAATCGGCGAGATCTGCGTATTGCTTATCTCCGTAGCCCATTTATGAACGGTTCATTAACAATGGGGTAGGCGCATGCCGGATATGACGGACCGTATCGCGGCGGCGATCAAGAATACGAAAGTCCGGGCTTTTCTCGGGACGCAGACGGCGGACGGAGCCATTACCCTGCACGTGACGAGTCGGGTTCCCCGCGCAACAGTAGAGACTCTGTCCCGCAATCTTGGCACGCAGATACGCATTACTGTGCATGCTCTGCGCCGCTTTGAGCGTCTCCGCTCGCTTCAGGCCCTCACCAGGATCGTCAGCGGCACGGAAATTCTGTTCGATCCGACATGTATTTTTGAGCGCGCGAAAGCACTTGTGGAACTTTCGGTGCGAATGCGCTCCGTCTTTGGCGCCCAACTCGTCGGCCTGCATTTCGAGCCCCGCCGCAGGTCTGTCTTTGCCGTGCTGTCAGTTGCAGCGGTTGCCGGGCAGGGGGCACTTGAGAAGGCCCTGACTGAGGCACGTTCGGTCGTGGATGCATGGCGCAAGGCAGTGCGGCTCGATTTTGACATTGTGCTCTTTGTCGGCGACGGTGTGCCGCCGGGTGCACGCCTCGTTGCTATCGACAACTTGTCAATTGGCAGCAATGTCGCTGTGTTGCTGCGCTCCGCCTTGCGCTGGGTCGCTGCCATCGCCACCGGCGCAGTTCTAGGTGCCGGCTACCGGGCCGCCGCGGCTGCAGATAGTTATGCAGTCTCCCAACCTAACATCAGCATCATGGCATCGGGCGGGCGCCAGACACAAGGTTTCGTGGATATCGGGGCCAAGGCGAATTTACCTCTGTTTGACTTTGCCGGGGCGCAGATGTCCGTGCTCTTGGGGAGCGACGGCTATGTGGGTGCGGAAGGCAAGGTTTTCGTCCGTAACCCCGATATCGGATCTTTTGGGCTCGAATCGTCATTCGAAACGTTGGATGACATCTACATGGTGCGCACTGCGGCCGAAGCTGAGCTTTATCTCGGCATGGTTACGCTTGGAGCCGATGTCGGTCAGGAAACCGGGGCCGACTTCGAAAACGCCTTTTCCCAGGTGGAGGTGAAGCTTTATGCCACGCCGGACCTGCTGTTGAAGTTAGAAGCCGAGTTTCTCCCAGATCTCACCGTCGGGCGGATCGGAGCCGAGTGGCGCCCGGCAGCTGAAGCGTTTCCAGGGCTCTCCGTATTTGCCGATGGCGAGTTCGGCGACGATGAGCGTCAGTCCGTGATGTTGGGCTTGAAGTATCATTTCGGCGACCAAAGCCGCACGCTGCTCGATCGCGACCGGCAAGATACGACCGACGCGAACTACGCTGGCCGGAACCGCCTTATCAGCATGCAGCCCTCCGGCTATATACCGCTGGGCTGACCTTGGCCGGGATTGAGGGGACGCTCCACTGCCCGGATGAGGCGATGTCCCTGCAGCTTTCAGTCTGCATCGTCACCCACCGGCGGCCTGTTGAGCTCAGCCGCCTGCTCCGCGCGCTCGAACTTCAGATGCGTGGCCGAACGGACCGGGAGATCGTCGTCGTCAATGATGGCAGCGGTGGTCCCGAATACAGTGCGTCTATTGCCAACTCGTCGGACTACGTCCGCTACGAAGTGCTTCCGGTCAACCGGGGTGTGTCCTTTGCCCGCCATCACGCGGCCGAAACTGCGCGCGGGACCTGGCTGGTCTTTATCGATGACGATTGCTTGCCGCCGCCTTTCTGGCTTGCCTGGCTCGAAGCGGTGATCGACACGTCTCCCGAACTCGACCTTGTCGTGGGGGCTATAAAGCCTCTGCCGCCGAGCCCCGCGAACTTTTTCGCCAAGGTACAAGTAACGCACCGGCTACATCCTTACCCGGAGCGCATTGGCGACCAGATCCGCTTTGTGACGGCGAACCTCGCGATACGGGCAAAGGCCTATCGCGCCCTTGGTGGGTTTCGCGTGCGAGCAGATTTTCCCAATGCGGCGGAAGACACGGAGCTAGCGTCGCGGGTTTCACGCTCGGCTTGCGCCCGTCGCATAGAGTGGGGCTGGTATGTGCACCATGATGTTGGCGACGGCTTTCGCGTCAACCTGCGCCGTTACTGGCGCTACGGCTACGCAGACGGGCTTCTCCACGGCTTGACGATTTCACCACCATACCATGATGCACTCGCCATGACCGCTGTAGGTCGGCAACTGCGAGCCCAAGTGCTCGGTATCGTCAAGCGGCGTTGGCACGAGGCCAGGCGCGCCTACAGGCCAGTTGTGGCGTTCGCGTCAGCACTGGCTGCCTCCGCAGTGGATATTGCCTACCTGACTGGCGTTCGCGCTGCGTTGCGCGTCAGGCGGCCGGGGTAGAAAGGTACGCGCGGATGCGTCCGACAATCGCGGACAGCCCGTCGGGCTGGTCGCGCTGCGTAATGCCGGCTGCCTGCGACAGGGCTGCAACGATCAGCCGGTGGTCCGACATAAAGCCTGAAAGAGCCCTGGCAAGCGCCTCGTCGTCGCCGCCCAAAGTGAGCCTTACGGCCATTCCGAGGCGTTCGAGGGCAACGAGGTTCCGCTCCGCCTCGCCCTGCAGCGGTAGGATTCCAACCGGACGCCCCGCCAGCATAGCGGCCTGGCAAAGCCCGGCGCCGCCTTGGCAGACGACATGGGAGACGCGCGGCAGTACTTCGGCAAGATTGGGCGGCTCGGCATGGACCGTTGCCCCCGTCGCTTCAAGGAATCGGCCAAGCGCTCGCGGCGCATCGCGCAGATAGCACTCAAGCTCTATCCCGGTTCTGGCCAAGGCGCGCACCCAGTCGGCAAGACCGGGCAGTTCGCCTCCCAGGTAGACGAAAAGCCTCGGCCCATCAGGCGGCGGTACAAGCTTGGGCGGCGGCTCCAGCGGGCGCAGTATCGGCACAGTCCGGAAGCCCGCATAGCTGTCGAGTTCGTGCATGCCGAGGGCAAAGGCATCCGAGGGAAACAGAGCCTCTGGCAGGCCGCCGGCAGCGGGGCTCAGTCCGAATAGCTCCAGCGCCTCCCTCAGGCTGTCGAATAGCCGCCGTTCCGGCAGAAGCGGGGTCCGCTCTCCCCTCAGGGGCGGAAAGCGCCCTCTCACCACGGGCGGCACAGTAAAGGGTGTTCCCACCACCACCAACGGCAGGCCCATGGCAAGGGCGAGCGCCTGAAGTGCCGGGCTGTGTTCGGCTACGATCAGGTCGGGTCCGATATACCGCAAAAGGTCATGCCAGCCCCGAAGCAGCGCCGAAAGCTTGCGCGGGTCGCCGAAGCCCAAAAGCGCAAGCACATCCTGGTAGCCGCCCGCACCGTCCTCATTGCCCTCGTGCACATGCGGCGGCCAGATCGGCGATTGAAGAAGCGGCGCCCGGTTGGATCTCAGTGCGGTAGCGCCAGCGAGCAGATCTCGAACGGCGAAGCTTGCTGCATGACCTTCGGCCTCCAGTACCGACGAAAGCCGCACGAGCGGCATGATGTGCCCCAGATTGGCTCCCGCCTCCCATGCGAACAGAATGTGCTTTCCGGTTTTGGAGCGCGGCAGAGGCATCATTCCGGTACCTTTGGAGCTATGGCCGTTGCGAGGCCGATGTTCCGTGTGCTCCTTGGCACAGTCTGTATAGCAAGCCAGTCCATTAGATCGTCCGGAATCGCCCGAGCGAATGTGCGGGCGCCAAACTGCTGTCGCAGGTCCGTTCCGGTGCTACCGAAGGCGTAAATCAGTTCGGGAACGTCTGGAATTGTGATGCCATCGGCAAAGGATGTATGACCATGGCAACGAGGGCCATGCACGAGATGGGTGCAGGTCGTCAATATGCGTTCAATCGTTCTTCCACGCCGATCCAGAGGTGCAGGTCGCAGCGTGCCGCTACTTTGCGCTGCGCGGTGCCACGAGCGCACCGAAATCATCATTCGGCCGTCGTCCGAGCACCGTGATCTCGCCAGTATGCGCAGAAAGACGTCAGCCACCTGATGCCCGAGATGCTGCACAACCATCCCGCCCCAGAACGCGTTCGTCCGCGAAACGGGCCGGGCCCCTCCGGACTGGGACGGGGCTTGGTCCACCAACCGGCCGGCGCGATACTGGCGTTCGAATTTCAATGGATCCCAATCCGACCAGGCAGGGCTGGGTTGGTGCCAAGGTAACATCGCGATAGACGGCGGTGGACATAGGTCGTAGCTCGTTCAGCGAAACAGCGTCGAGAGCGAAGCTTGGACGAACACCGCACTCACCGTGTGAACGTACAGGCCGCGAAGCGGCAGGAAAACGCATTCATTTTGAACGTATTTGGCTTGATGCGGCCGCGGCGCCTCAGACCAAAATAGAGGGCGAGACGTGCGTCAGCAAAACTCACCTCCCCCTCTGAGGGCGCAGTTGAGCGCGCATGGCAGAGTTATTCGCGCCTTGTAATCCGCTCAAACTCGCCTACGAGGATCTGATGGAGGGCGTTCACCCCTGCCACATACTCGTTGCGGGCCTCAGGCCAATCTCTCCTGCACGGTGCCGCAAGACTACGTGCCGAGGTTTGTGTAAATCGGTCGCCCCGTGCGGCGGTCGATCTCGGATCTGGGCGCCGTCGAGAGGGCTGTGGTGCGATCCCCGTTCGCGGCCTTTCTGCCCGGCTAAGCGGCCTCCTCTCGTGCCTGCCGCCGCAGCAGCACAAAGGGCACGCTATTCCACCTCGTTGAAGCAGCCTTTTCTTGAATGTGAGGTGGGCGTGACGGACAGTCGACGCACATAGGAGATGAGCTCATGCCGGTCAACAATACCGCCAGTTACGACTACTGGTACGAGATCAGTTCAGACGGGATCGTGCTGTCGAATGGCAGCAGTGGTCGGGTGACGACCACCGTTGCGGACGGTGAGGACCCCAGCGGTGACGATGGGATCGGCGACCTAGGCGAGCCGGTCGTCTGGTCGCAGATCGGCAGTGTCACCGTGGTCGGCGTCACCGCCGATGGCGACCCGATACTGATGTCAGGATCTAAGTATTTCGTGCTGACCAACCAGCCCCTGGACACCGGCGAATCGCTAACAGTACTCTACACCGGGTTTGTGTTCTGCTTCATGGCAGGGACGCTGATCGGCACGCCTTCGGGCCAGCGGCCGGTCGAGGCGCTCCAGATCGGCGATTTCGTCAGCACCGCCGACGGGGCAACAACGCGAGTGAAGTTCATCGGGCGGCAGTCGGTGTCCGCGCGTTTCGCCGGACGCAATCTGCCGGTGGAGATCGGCCAAGGGGGCATTGCCCCTGACCTGCCGCAGCGGGCGCTGCGCTTGTCTCCGGACCACGCGGTGCAGGTCGGCTGGGTCCTGGCGCAGGCCAAGGCACTGGTAAACGGTACGACGATCCGGCAGCTCGGCTGGCGCGACTGTCCCGAGACCTTCGTGTATTTCCACATCGAGACCGACGACCACGCGCTGATCCTCGCTGAAGGTCTTGCCGCCGAAACCTTCCTTGACAATGTGTCTCGTCGCGGCTTCGACAACTGGGCCGAGTATGTCGCGCTGTTCGGCGATTACGAGAGGCCGATTGCCGAAATGCCGATGCCGCGCGCCCATTCGCAGCGGCAATTGCCAATCGCGGTGAAACAGGCCCTGTTCGGCCCGCATGGGCTGCGCAGGGCAGGGTGACAGGCCTACCTCAAGGCGGACACGTGCGCCAGATGCTTCTCCGTCAGGATATCGAGGAGGCACGCCGGCGAGTCGTAGCGGGCGACTTGGATAGCGCTGACCGGATTCATGCCGCGCTGGCGCTGAGCCATCCGCTCGAGCGGCCTGTGATCCGGCTGGGAATTGATTTGTCCCGGAACCGCAAGGACCAGCGCGCAACCTTGTCGCTGGCGCAATCTGCCAGCGACCGCTTCCCCGACGATGCGGGGTTCCTCGCGGCTTTGTGCCAGTCGCTGCGCGAGCTTGGCCGCGCCGATGAGATGGACGCTCTGCTGGCGCAACGGCCCCAATCTACTGTCGGGTCGCCGCAGGTGCAGATGCAGCGGGGATTTGTTGCGCGTGACACAGGCGACCACGACCAGGCGCTCGCTGCCTTTCGCGCAGCTAGCAATCTGCTCAATGCCCGGCTCGAGGTGCTTCGCGAACTGATGGCACTGAATCGGCTGGACGAGGCGGAGGCCGAGTTCGCCGACGGCCTTGCAAGGTTTCCGGGGGCCCGCGGGCTGCTGCGCGCTGGTATCGATCTGGCGGAGCGCCGTCGCCAGCCCATTGTAGTCGCCGAACGTGCACGGCACGCCCTGGCGGTATGTCCGGAGGACAACGCCTTCCTTGCCGCGCTTGTCCGGGCACAGCTCGACCTGAACGAGTACGGGGAGGCCAGGGCGCTGCTTGCTGAGCTGTCGCCCGCTCGCCTTGAACAGGACCGTGATCTTCTCATCGCCCAGGCTCGGCTGGCTCGCGCCAGCGGCGACGCAGCCTCAGCGCTTCTGCATATGGACAAGGCGCTCGCGCTGGCTCCTGCGGACTTGGGCCTCGCTATGCAGCGGGCGTGGCTGTTGCGCGGGCTGGGGCAGCTCGAGTCCGCGCAACAGGCCTGTCGGACAATTCTGGCTGAGGATGCGTCCCGCATTCCGGCATGGATCTGCCTTGCCGACTCCGTAAGGGATAGCGGGAACCGCGAAGCGTCGCTGGCTGTCGTTGAAGAGGCGAGGGCGGCCTGTCCGGGCGAGCCATGGTTCGATATTCGGTGCGCCGAGGAGTTGCGCGAACTCGACCGCAGCGGTGAGGCCCTGGAATTGACCACAGCGCTGCTTACCCGTGACTCCCGTGAGGAGCTGTGTCTCATTCATGCAGAACTGCTTGCTGACCAGGTGTCGGTGCTGGCGGCGCTCGCCTTCTTTGACACCGATATCCGGCCGCGCTTCGACACGGCCCGCGCCGTGTCGCGCGAGGCCAATCTCCTCTCACGCTTCGGCCATGCCGCGCGCGCCGAGGAGCTCTGCCGGTTGGGGCTTGCCCAGTTCCCGGCCGACCCGGAGCTGGAGGGCGTACTGGTTAGGGTGCTGGTCGGGAGCGGACAGGCGCAAGCTGCCCTTGCAGTTGCAGAGAACATGGCCGCGCGCACGCCCGCCGAAACGCGGCGCCGCGAGCGATTGCGCCTTGTGGCGCTCGAGTGGACCGTTGATGGCGATAGCGCCTTGCGATCGCTTGAGGCAGAGGAGTTTCCTGATCCTGAAGCGGTGGCGATGCTTGCCCGGTGCTATCTGCGCAAGGGAGAGCGCCCCCGTCTTGCCGCGCTCGTCGCAACTGCCGCCCCGGCGGGTGCGTTCCGGCAGCAACGCGGCGGGATGCGGACCTCGATCCCCGGGCAGCTTCTGAACGACAGCCTGTGCCAAAGGCCCCTCCGCGCCGATGAGAGTGCGGGCGACCTCATGCAAAAGCGGGCGCTTGTTCGGCAGTGTCCCGATGATACAGCCGCCGCGATCGCCTTTCTCTCGGCTTTACCCGCTGCCGCCGGGCCCGAGCCGGGCGCGTCCACGGCCTCGATCCGGGATATCCCCCGCCGCGCGCTCATTTACTGGAGCAGCACCGAGCCCCCGCCAGATATCGCGGATATCCTCGCCACTAACCGCGAGGCGCTGTCCGGTTTCGAGTTGTGCATCCTCAATCGCGAGAGCGCATTCGCCTATCTGGAACAGGCCTATAGCCCAGAGACCGCGCACCTGCTTTTCCGCTGCTCTGGCGAGGCTCAGGTCAGTGATCTCCTCCGGCTTGCCTGGCTTGCCGATGGGGGCGGGGTCTATATCGACGCGGACGACAGGGTGACGCGCGATATCCGGCCGCTACTCGCCGAGGTAGATCTGGTGCTCTATCGCGAGGACCTGGGGTCCATCGGCAACAATTTCCTCGCCGCTGCGCCCGGCCATCCGTTGATAGCGGCGGCCCTTGAACAGGCCCTCGCCCATTTGCGCCGGGCGGACTCCGAACTGATCTGGCTTGCCACGGGCCCAGGACTGCTGACTCGCGTTGTTGCCACCGCCCTTGCCGACGCTGTGGCCTGGCCGACCAACCTTCGAGTGCTGCAGCACATGGAACTGCGCCGCAACATTTCGATCCATTGTCATGCCGCATATAAATCCGCCGGTCACTGGACTCGGCCGGTCTTTGGCCGCCCAGGCCCTGCGGCCGTGACCCGACCCGAGCCGACCGTCACACCCCTCGATTCGGCTGGAAGACTGGTGGCGCGCTTGCAGCGGATTGGTGATCTGGTCGAGGCCACGCGTTATCTCGAAATAGGCGTTCGAGACGGAGCGCGGTTCAACGCACTGCAGTTCCCCCTGTGCGACGGGGTGGACCCGGACGTCGACGTCGTTGCCATCATGCGCCCCAATCAGACGGTGCGGCTCTTTCGGACCACAAGCGATGCCTTCTGGCGCGGGGACGAGGGCGGCGTCTACGATCTGATATGCCTCGACGGGAAGCGCGGGTTCGACGCCGCCTGTCGGGACTTTCTTGCCTCGCTGCGCCATGCGCATGCACGGACCGCCTGGCTGGTGACCGGAACGATCCCGTCCGACGCGATCGCTGCCCTGCCGGACGAGAACCGGGCGCGCGCCGAGCGGGAGCGGCTGGGCTTGCCGCCGGGCGCGTGGCAGGGCGATGTGTTCCGTCTCGTACCCTTCCTCGCACGCTTCATGCCCTACCTCGATTTCGGTACCATCACCGGCTTCGACGAGGCCCATACGCTGTTCTGGTGGGATGGCGCCATCCCGCCGCCGCAGAGCGGCGGGCTCGAATCTATCGCTCGGTTCGGCTATGCCGACATCGCCGACGCGTTGGCCGCGTTCAGGCCCGGCTCGGAGAGTGATGTCCTTGGGCGGCTGGCGGTGTCATTGCGCCGGTGACGCGGCAGGAGAGGCCGCCGTGCGCCGGTAGATCGTTATGGTGGCATCTTTGCGGGCCACTTCGCGCCGCTGCTCCCAGGTCACACCTGGTTCGGACGTCAGGCTCGGTTTGACCGCCTTGTCGGTCACCACGACAGCGCGTTGCCGTGCCCCCACCAATCTCGAAATCACCAAATCGGTCGTGAAGCCCTTGAGGCAGGGAGTGAGGTCACGCAGCTCATACCTGAGCGCCGCCAGCATCGGCTTTGGTCCCACGAGAACGCAACCGCCCGCTTTGAGCTCGTTCCTGATAACTTGCGCCAGCGGACGAAAATCCGGCCCAGTCGGGCGGCTGAACTGAACCAGCCCCAGCCCCATGGCAATTGCGACAACTCCAAGGACGCCGTAGCGATACCATCGGGGCGGCATGATGAGCATATAGCCAACCGCAGCCATGACGGAGGCGGCCGCGGGCAATGTCAAGAGCGCATCCCGCGACGAGATCGGCAGCGCCACACCCGAAAGACCAAGCGAGAGCACAAGCAGCAGCACTGTCCAGATTGCGGCCAACAGCATGCTGTCGGAAAGGGGCGATAGGTGCAGCAGCTTCTTTGCCGGCGAGTGCACGATGACAAGTACCATGCCGGTCCCCAGTACTAGGAGTCCGGGCAGTCCCGAACTGGCCCCGAGCAGGTGCCGCCAGATATCGGACTGCGCCACGGTCGCCCAAGTATCGGACGGCATAAACCGCGCCAGCGCATAGGGCAGATAGCCTATCCCCGCGATGCTCTGGGAAACGAATAGAGGCCATATTGTTTTAGAATGCTGTCCCGCGTAGCTGAAGCGTATGATGACCAGCCCTGACAGCAGCGCAACCCAGCAAATCAATGCTGCGGGATGGCTATAGAGCAGCAGCAGTCCCACGTTGATGCCGACCATCATAAGCGAGATCGCTTGCCAACGGTTGGGCGCACCCTCCGAACCGCTGCCGTCACTGACGAAGCCGACTGCATAAAGGCCGAAGAGCAGGGTGCAAAAGCTAAGCAGCGCGGTATCGGTCGCCTGCCGTGCGGCAGCGATGTCGCTACCGTGCAGCGTCAGCAGGATCGCCGCAAGCACGGCTGCACTGGCCGGGGCGATGCGCCGGGCAAGCAGGAAGGCGAGCCCCACCGAGGCCACCGAGAACAGGACCGACGGCAGCCGCAGCGCAAAGGCGGTGTCGCCGGCTACGGCCTGCACCGCTTTCAGCACGGTGACCTGAAGGGGCGATATTCCGCCCTGGAGGGCCCGGGCGATTGCATCCATAAATCCGTCCCCGGCCTGTCGCCAAGCGGCGACTTCGGGGAGGGCCAGCGGCTGGCTTCCGAGATCAATGATGCGCAGCCCGAAGGCAACTGCAAGGATGAACGCCAGAGCCAGCGCGGCAAGCCGGTCTTCCAGCTGAGTGCGGATCATTAAGCGCTATCCGTGCGGGTGAGCTGTTCACGCGCCGTTTGCAGCCATGTGTCGGCCGGGCCATGGAACGTGTCACTCAGCCACTCAAGCTGCGGCAGATAATGGCGGGACAGCTCTCGGCGCAGCGGCGCGAGTTCAGTTTCGCTGAATGGATTGGTGCCGGCATTCACCGGCGTCCGATTGATTTCGGGAAGCAAGCCGGGGTCGAGGCCGACAAAGCTGCAGATGCTGTTGAGCAATGCCTCAGGGCGGTCCCTTATGTCGTCGAAGAAGAATGGGCGGACCTGATTAGGCCCAAACGCGCCTGTCCAGCGATCGAGGGTACTCCGGTAATTGCCGCGTTCGAGCAGGGCCGGGTCGGCGAGGGCGGCTTTCAGGTGCGGCAGGGAGGGCGCGTCAACACCACGCTCCCGGTTCACCATCAGGGCTGCGGAAATCGCCCGATCGACTGGGTCGCGCATCAAGAAGACGATCCGGGCATCCGGGGTGATCTGGCGGAAGCCTAGTATCTTCGAGATTGGAAACAAGCTGTACTCCGGCGTGGCATCCATGAGTATGCTGCCGGGCGTGGCCAGCCGGAACATGCTCCGGTACCATCCCTCGTCCGCCGCGTCTGCCAAGGCAAAATCAAGGGCGACTGCCAGCTTGGTGGGTTCCTTTGTCTCCTTTGTTTTAAGCGCCACCATCTGTTCGAGCCTGTGCTGGCGGCTCATCCGGGGAGTTTGGAAGCACACTTCCTTGACGATACCTTCCCCCACCCGTGGGTGGCGCCGGAGCGTGGAAAAAAGCCAGGATGTCCCGGCTTTCTCCGCGCCGATGACGAGAATTTTCGGCAGGTCGCCAACCCGCTGCGAGCCCGCAGCCGGCTCGACCGGGGCGATATGGAAGAGCGCCATGCGGGGATCGGGTGCCGGGTCGCCACCGTTGACACGGAGCTGAAACCCCGCAGCCGCCGAAAACAGCGCCATTGACGCTCCGGTGTTGCCGTCGAGCCGCAGCGCAAGGGACACTGTTTCGCCAGTGGTATGGATGAGGTGTATCTGTTCGGCGGTCGGCCCCCCCAGCGGCAGATAGAGGGCGAAAGTCCCCCCTTCCGGGGTCTCTGGCTGAAGGTGGATCCCCTCCGGCCGGAGTCCCGCTGGCGTGGCCGAAGGGACAAGCTGGCGAGGCGGCAAGCGCGGGAGGCGCGAGAGCGGGTAGCTGAC
>CAIMLX010000209.1 GCA_903842455.1 uncultured Hyphomicrobiales bacterium
CCCACTACTCGAAGACCGACAACGTCATCTTCATCAACGTCGAGCATGACGTCTACTGTCAGCTCGTGATGTATATCGCGGACCACCGCCCGAAGGGCTTGCACATCGACGCCGCCATCGACATCGCGGTGGATGTGGTGAACGGCTTCGTAGACGAATGGCTGAACGACTTCTTCGAGACCCTGCCGGAGATCGCTGAAGCGTTTCAGCCGGATATGGCGGTGCCGATGGCAGTCAACGAGATCACCATCGAGTTGGCGCTCAGGGCCGCGTTCATGTCCAACGCCTATGATCGCTGCTGCGACATCGCGATGGACGAGATGAGGCTCGACGTCGCCGAGAAGAAGGCGAGGAAGAAGCCGCGCACGAAGAAGGCTGCGGGCGAGGTGGCGGCAGAGCCCAAGTCCCACCGCTCGCCGAATTAAGTCCTGCTCAAAAAAAGTGCCATCGGGGGCATTGAACTTTGTCCCACGGCTCCTATATCCCGAATAACGCCGACAGACGGAACCACCCGCACGTCTCGCAAGAGGAAAGGGCACCGGAACGGCTCTCAACCTAGAACCTGATACCGAGAGCACTCCGCTATGCCTGCGCACAACCCGTCCGAGTCCGATTCCCCCTATTTCGACACCCCTGCCGCGATGCCTGTGGATGGCGTTTGGAGCACCGCTGAGGCCGCTCCGGCTGCGGCGGGTGCTCGTGGACTGATTGCTGCGGCAAGCTCCTGCAGCGCGCTCCTTGTGGCTCTGGAGGGCCGTCCTGCCCACGTGAAGGGCGAGGCCTTCGAGCTGGTGGTTGCCGCCTATCTCAAGACCGCGCCGTGTTACCAGAACCTGACCGGCGTGTGGCGGTTCGCCGACATCCCCGCAGACATCGCCGCGAGGCTTCAGTTTGGCCGCCGTGACAACGGCATCGACATCCTGTGTCAGGCTGCTGACGGCAAGCTGTGGGCGGTGCAGTGCAAGTACAAGAGCCGCACCGACAAGCCGGTCGGCATGCGCGAGCTTTCCACCTTCACGCAGCTCGCGGCCCTGAGCGGGCGCGCCATCGACACCTGCGTCGTGGCACACACGAGCGAGAAGCCGATCAACAAGCTGCACGAGGCCACCAACGGCGGCGCAGGCGACTCCGCGATCCACGTCGTCGAACTCGGCTGGTCGGTGTGGCACGAGATGCCCGCCGAACAGTGGGCTGCAATTCAGTCCGTCTGCGCCGGATCGAAGCCGAAGGAACTCGACCCCCGCGCTCCGCGCCCGCATCAGGTGCGCGCCGTCGAGGCCGCAGTCCGGCATTTCGCGCGTGGCGACAGGGGCAAAGTCATCATGCCCTGCGGCACCGGCAAGTCGCTCGTGGGCGTGTGGGTCGCGAACGGGATCGACGCTCAGTCCTGCATTGTTGTGCTGCCGTCGCTGCTGTTGGTGGGGCAGACGCTCGCGGATTGGACGCGCGAGGCGGTGGCGCTCGGCATCCCGACCGAGTTCATGGTCGTCTGCTCCGACAAGACGGTCGCCAAGGGCGCGCAGCGTGAGCTGGCGGAGAGCGCCGCCGAAGTCGGCATTCCGGTCGAGAGCGACCCGGCTATCATCGCGCAGTGGATGGCGATGCCCACCGCGATGCGCAAGGTCATGCTAACGACATATCAGAGCGGTGCCACGGTATCCACCGCAGCGAAGATGGCGGGCGGCTTCGCCTTTGACTTCGGCCTGTTCGATGAGGCCCACAAGACTGCCGGTCCCGACGGCAAGAGCTTCTCGACGCTGCTCAAGGACGAGAACCTGACCGTGAGGCGCAGGATGTTCATGACGGCCAC
>CAIMLX010000210.1 GCA_903842455.1 uncultured Hyphomicrobiales bacterium
CGGGTGAGAAGCGGAAACATGCTGACGACCCGGTTCGGTGCATCAAGCCACTGCCCTCAGCACGCCAGATGCTCGGAAAACTTGGTGACCTCGGGTGGATTCGAACCACCGACCAACAGCTTAGAAGGCTGCTGCTCTATCCCCTGAGCTACGAGGCCGTTGGGGATCGTTTAGCGCAAAGCCGGCGGCTTGTCAGTCGTCATGGTTTGAAGCCCTTGCCGAGCCAGATTTCGTAGAGGCCGAGGCTGCGTCCCAGACGCACCGGTTCGATCAGGTCGATCTGTTCGATCGTCTCGAAGCGCTCCTCTACCCCGCGGACATTTCCGATCACGATCATGTCCCGGCCAGCGTCATCCGCACCGAACGTCCGTCCAGTCAGCCGGTCGATGCGACCGCCCATGTCCGTGACATCGGCATCGCTGCCCAGCGCAAACGCCAGTCGCGCCAACTGGGCGTAGGCCGTCCCCACGATCGCGATGGCGCCGCGCTCGGTGGCACGCCTCGAGACAGCGGGGGCGAACGGTTCGAAGCTCATGGTGCGCGCCGCCTCGTAGTCGCGGATGCCGAGCAGATCGGTCGGTAGCGGCGCCAGCACGAAATATAGGGTCGCGACGGTGTTGATGAGAAAGCCCCATCCCAGGTGCAGGCCGATCATCCAGCGCGAGCGCAGGTAGAGCGGTGCGACGAGCATGAACGGCAGAAAGCTGAGCACCAGCCAATGCGGGCTGACCTGCGAACCGAGCGCGCCCCAGGCCGAAAGCGGCAGCAGCACGATGGTAGAGATCAGCGCCGTGCCCCTCCCGAGCAGGATGACACCGGTCTGCGCGGCGACTGCCGGACGACTGAACAGGAAGCGCCAGAACGCCACCACCAGAAACGGCGACAGCATCAGTGCCGACAGGATGACGGTGCGCAGCAGCAGCATCGGCGTGAAGGCGGCGGCGTCCTCGTTCAGCCGATCGAGCGCATGCAGTTCGAGCGAAGCGAAACGGTGCTCGGCGTTCCAGATCAGCACCGGCAAGACAATAGCAAAGGTCAGCGCGCCAGCCGCGTAAAGGTGCGGTGACCTCAATAGGCGGCGCAGGCGCGGTGCGGCGATCAGCACCACCACCAGCCCTGCCGCCACGAACACCGCATTATACTTGCTGAGCCCGGCGAGGCCGAGAAAGACTGCGCCGAGATAGAGGTCGGAGTGCCGCTCGATCCCGCCGAGTACGCCGTTCAGGAACCGCCCGATCAGCAGCAGCGCCAGCGCGGAGAAGCAGATCAGAAGGTGGTCAGGGTAGTTCAGCGTCGTCAGGGCGTTGAACAGCGGCGAGCCGCACAGGGTGGCGAGGCCGAGCCAGAAGAACCAGACGGGGTCCTCCGGAGCAATCCAGCGCGCGGCGCGGCGCAGGACCAGGACAAGCGCCAGGAACGACACGAAGGCCGGCAGGTGCAGAGCGGCCGGTGTCCAGCCAGCAACGAGCCGCGCTACCGCCGATGTCCAGCCGACCATC
The DNA here is from genome assembly GCA_903842455.1 of uncultured Hyphomicrobiales bacterium. Lineage (GTDB taxonomy): Bacteria > Pseudomonadota > Alphaproteobacteria > Rhizobiales > Devosiaceae > Devosia_A. The sequence continues at coordinate 1,500 of CAIMLX010000210.1, forward strand.
GGGGCATGGTCGTAGTATGACATCTGCAGGTGGCCGCCCCACAGCCAGTAATAGGCTTCGTCGCCATTGGGCGGCACAAACACGCCGTAAACGATCTTGAGGAATACAAAGAAAGCGACGGCGACCTGCAGCAGCACGACGCTGCGACGCGTTGCCGGCGCCGGACTGGCACCGTCTGCGATGACGGATACTGATACCAAGATATGCCCCAAGTCCCCGCGACTTGTCTGGCACTCCGAACGTGTTCGCGCAACGGGAAAATCAGGCGCGCCGGGTGCTTTCGCGCAGCACCAGTTCGGCCCGCAACGTCACGTGCACCGGTTCGTCAGCGGGGATCACACCCTCGATGATGTCGATCAAGGTGTTGGTGGCGAAGCGGCCGATATCCTCGCGCGGCTGGCGCATGGTGGTGAGGGGCGGGGCGGCAAAAGCGGCGACCGCAATGTCGTCAAAGCCGATCACCGACAGGTCGCGGGGGCATTCGACGCCAGCGAGCCGGAGCCGGTGAACGACGCCGATCGCCATCTCGTCATTGCCGCAGAAGAGGGCGGTCGGGCGCTCTGACTGCGCCAGCAGGTGCTCACCGGCTGCAATGCCGGTGCCGAGGCTATGGTCACCCTGCATCATCCACTCGGGGCGGATCGGCAGACCTGCCTCTTGCATTGCCTGCTCGAAACCGATCCGCCGCTCATGCAGCGACTTGTTGCGCGAGGGGCTCATCAGATGGCCGATGCGGGTGTGTCCAAGTTCGATCAGGTGGCGCGTGGCCCGGGCCGCAGCGGCGCGATTGTCGACCAGCACGGAGTTGACGCGGGGATCGGGGATTTCGTCGTAGGCAGCGACCAACGGCAGGTTCGGGCCTTCCTCGTCACTGCCGTTGATGCCGAACGTATCGAGCGAGCCGTCGAACAGCAGCAGCCCGTCGGCGCGGTTCGAATGCAGGTAATCGGCCAGCCAGCGGTTGGGATCCTGGCCGAGGCGGGTAGCGACGAGAACGGAGTAACCGCGTTCCGATGCCGCGCGGATCACCCCATCGAGCACCGTTGAATAGTAGGGATTGCCGATGTTCGGCGCGGCCATCAGAATCGTCCGGGCGTTGCGCAGACGCAGCGAGCGGGCAGCCTGATTGATGGTGTAGCCGGTGGCGCTGACAGCGGCCTGAACGCGCTCACGGGTGGTTTTGGACACGCGGTCGGGGCTCGACAGCACCCGGCTCACGGTGGCTGCCGAGACATTTGCCTGGCGGGCAACGTCCTGAATAGTTGGTGTTTTTCGGATCGGAACCATGGCCGGCAGCACTCCCTTTTCGCTGCCTGTGACTGACTGTCTAGTTCCACCTTGACACATCCGCAAGGAATGTCTGAAACTCCTGCAATCGATTGCATTGGACTTTCGTTCAAGTTCGTGTAATCGATTACACGCTGACGGCATCGGGCGGCCCTCCCAAGAGAGAGCCCCGAGCCGCCTGAAGCAATTTCGCGAGGGGCGAGTTCGCTCCTGGGTGAACGTTGGGAGGACTACATTATGAAGCTTATTATGTCGGCAACGGCCTTGCTGGCCGCTGCCCTGCTTGGCGGCACGTCCGTACGCGCCGCTGATGTTGAAGTCGTTCACTGGTGGACGTCGGGTGGCGAGCAGGCGGCTGTGTCCGTGTTCGCCAACGAGTTCGATGCCACCGGCGACAAGTGGATCGACGGCGCCATCGCGCTGGGCGAGACCGCTCGTGCCACCGTCATGCAGCGCGCCCTCGGCGGCGATCCGCCGGACGCTTCGCAGTTCAACCCGGGCCGTCAGTACGAAGAACTGATCGCCGCCGGGCTGCTGCTCGACCTGACCCCGCTCGCCGAGAGTGAAGGCTGGGCCGACTTCGTCCGCCCCGCACAGATCGCCGAGCCTTGCCTGATCGACGGCAAGTGGTGGTGTGTTCCGGTGAACATCCACATGCAGAACTGGGCCTGGGCGTCGGTCGCGGCGTTCCAGAAGGCCGGACTTGAAGTTCCGACCACCTGGGACGACTACCTGGGCGCTCTGCCCAAGCTGCAGGAAGCGGGCGTCATCCCGTTCGCCGTCGGCGGTGACGGTGGTGGCTGGCAGATTTCGCTGCTCGCCAACCAGCTCATCCTCGCCCAGCTGGGTGCGGAGACTGTCGAGAAGATCTGGAAAGACAAGGATCTCGAACTCGCTGGCGGGGCTGACGTGCTCAAGGCCTTCCAGACGCTGAAGGGTCTGGGTGAGTATGCCGACGATGGTTCGCCGAACCGCTCGTGGGCCGACACCACCTCGCTGGTCATCCAGGGCGAAGCTGCCCTGCAGGTGATGGGTGACTGGGCTCAGGGTGAATTCCAGGTTGCCGGCCAGAAGCCGGGCGTCGACTACGCCTGTCTCCTCGGGCCGCTGGTTGCCGAGCCGAAGTATGTCCGCACCGGTGGCGACATCTTCGTGTTCTTCAAGCAGAACGATCCGGAAGTCGAGCGCGCCCAGCTTTCGCTGGCCTCGCTGATGGTGAACCCGCGCACCCAGGCGCTGTTCAACACCGCCAAGGGTTCGGCTCCGATCCGTGACGACGTCGACATGTCGCTCGCCAATGACTGCATGAAGGCAGCCATCGACGTGCTGAAGCAGGACGGCTCGGTTGTTCCCGATGCCAACCAGTGGCGCAACGAGGCCTTTACGACGGCCCAGAACGCCATCTTCTCGGACCTGATCTACAACGACGCGACCACTCCGGAAGCGGCCCAGGCGCAGTTCGTCGAACTGCTGCGGAACGCCGAGTAAACTGACACGATCTGGCGGCGGTCCGGTGCTCAGAGCCGGGCCGCCGCTCTGATCCTGGCCATCGATGCGGGGATGGAGCACGAGTGACCACCTTAACTGCGACTGAACAAGGGCTCGCAGATCGCGAGCTCAAAGCGAGGGCCAGACGTCGGCGCCTCATGGGCAAGCTGCCTGCCATCATCGGCACCCTGCCAATGATGATCGTAGCCATCGGCGTGTTCGTCATCGGCATCGCCTTCACGGTGGTCCTGTCGTTCACCAACACCAAGTTCTTCCTCATCAACATCGACTTCGTCGGGATGCGTCAGTACGACATCCTGTGGTCGACGCCGCGCTGGCTCCAGTCGGTCGCCAATATCTGGCTGTACGGCTTCGGTCACATCGGGCTTTGCGTCGTCCTGGGCTTCCTGCTCGCGGTGGCGATGGACCAGCGCATTCGCGGCGAAGATACCTTCCGCACCATTTTCCTCTATCCGTTCGCGCTGTCGGCAGTAATCACCGGTCTGGTCTGGCAGCTTATGCTCGATCCGATCTGGGGCCTGCAGGCCTATGTGCGCAGCCTCGGCTTCGCCGACTTCACCTTTGCGCCGCTCGCCAATGGCAGCACCGCGCTCTACGGCATGATCATCGCCTCGACCTGGAACGGCGTGGGCGTCACCATGGCGATCCTGCTCGCCGGTCTGCGGGGGGTCGATGAAGAGATCTGGAAGGCCGCCAAGATCGACGGCATCCCGACCTGGCGCACCTATATCTCCATCGTCATCCCGATGATGCGCGGCGCTACCGCCACGGCGCTGGTGCTGCTGGTCGTCAACACCGTGCGCACCTTCGACATTGTCATCGCCATGACCGGCGGCGGCCCCGGTATCTCGACGCAGATGCCCGCCACCTACGTCATCGACAGCATCAATGCGCGCAACGTGGCACAGGGTACGGCTGGCGCGACCGTCATGCTGCTCCCAATCGCCGCATTGATCCTGCTGCAGGCATTCTTCCGTTGGCGCGCTGCGCGCATCAAAGCGAGGGCAGTATGAGCGCCGCCACCACAACGTACGGCGTCGAGCCATCGGGTCCGAAGCCCCGGCGCGTGACGCCGGCTCGCATCGGCATCTACGCCTTTCTCATCGTCGCGGCGATCTTCTTCCTGATCCCGCTGGCGGTGATGATCCTCACCTCGATGAAGCCCATGGACGAGATTCGCGGCGGCAACATCTTCGCCCTGCCGCTGAATCCGACGCTCGACTACTGGGTGAAGGCGTGGAGTTCGGCCTGTACCGGCCGCGACTGCAATGGCCTCGCTCCGGGCTTCTTCAACTCGATGAAGATCACCCTGCTGGCGGTGCCGATCTCGATCATCCTGTCGATGCTCAACGGCTATGCGCTCAGCTTCTGGCGCTTCCGCGGTTCGGAGCTGATGTTCGGCCTCCTGGTATTCGGCGCCTTCGTGCCGTTCCAGGTGCTGGTCTACCCCATCATTTTCGCGCTGAGCAGCGTCAAGCTGCCGTGGGGTGGTACGCTGTTCGGCACGCTGCCGGGCATCGTCATCGTGCATTCGATCTTCGGCATGCCGATCCTCACGCTGCTGTTCCGCAACTTCTTCGCCTCGCTGCCCGGCGAATTGTTCAAGGCGGCGCGCGTCGATGGAGCAGGGTTCTGGCGCATCTTCTTTTCGGTGATGCTGCCGATGTCGGTTCCAATCACCATCGTGGCCGTCATCCTGCAGGTCACCGGCATCTGGAACGACTTCATCTTCGGCCTGGTGTTTGCCGGCCGTGAGAACCTGCCGATGACGGTGCAGCTCAACAACATCGTGCGCACCTCGACCGGTACGGTCGAGTACAGCACCAACATGGCGGCGACGATCCTCACGGGTGCCGTGCCGCTGATCGTCTACTTTGTTTCCGGCAAGTGGTTCGTCCGCGGTATTGCTGCCGGCGCCGTGAAAGGCTGAGAATGGCTACCAGCGTACAAATCAAGGATCTCTCCCTCAACTACGGCGCCGTGAAGGTGCTCGACCGGTTGAACCTCGACATCGCCGACGGCGAGTTCATCGTGCTGCTGGGGCCCTCGGGCTGCGGCAAGTCCACGCTGCTCAACTGCATTGCCGGCCTGCTCGACGTCTCCGAGGGACAGATCCACATCTCGGGCAAGAACGTCACCTGGGAGGAGCCCAAGGACCGCGGCATCGGCATGGTGTTCCAGTCCTACGCCCTCTACCCGCAGATGACGGTGGAGCGGAACCTCAGCTTCGGCCTCCGCGTCGCGGGTATGCCGAAGCCGGAGATCGAGAGCCGCGTGAAGCGCGCCTCCGAGATCCTGCAGATCGAGCCGCTCCTCAAGCGCAAGCCGGTGGAGCTCTCGGGCGGCCAGCGCCAGCGCGTCGCCATCGGCCGCGCCCTTGTGCGCGACGTGGACGTGTTCCTATTCGACGAGCCGCTGTCCAACCTCGACGCAAAGCTCCGCAACGACCTCCGCGTCGAGATCAAGCGGCTGCACCAGCGGCTCAAGAACACCATGATCTACGTCACGCACGACCAGATCGAGGCCATGACGCTGGCGGACCGTATCGCCATCATGAAGAACGGCGTGATCCAGCAGTTGGATAACCCTCACACCATCTACAACAAGCCCACCAACCTGTTTGTCGCCGACTTCATCGGCTCGCCGTCGATGAACTTCCTCAAGGGCGACCTGGCGGATGGCACGTTCACCACCAACGGCGTCTCCGTTCCGATGGGCAGCTACGGCTTCGTCGGCTCGCCCAATGGCAAGGCCGTACTGGGTATCCGCCCGGAACACGTCCAGGTGGGCGAGGATGCCCGCAAGATGCCGTTCCAGTTCGAAAGCGAGATCGAGATCGTCGAGCCGATGGGTGCCGAAACGGTCGCCTGGACCACGCTGGCCGGTCAGTCGCTCACCCTGCGGGCCGACGCCGAAGTCGACCTGCAGCCCGGCCAGAAGATTCTCGTCGGTTTCGATCCCGCCCGCGGCTCGGTGTTCAATGCCGAAAGCGGCAATCGCATCTAGACCAATTGTCGTGGCCGGACGTGTGGAGGCGCGTCCGCCTGCGGTGTAAAAGCCCATCCCAATCGGAACTCACCCGCCCGGGGAATCCCCCGGCGCGGGTGCTTTACCGGAAAGAGGCAGTCCAATGGATTTTTCGTTTCAGCTCTACAGCGCCCGCAATTTTCCGCCGCTCGACAGCGTTCTCGGCCGGCTCAGCCATTTCGGCTACAAGCAGGTCGAGGGCTTCGGCGGGCTCTACGCCGAGCCCGATGTCCTCGCCGCCGCGCTCGAGAAATACGGGCTGACCATGCCCACCGGGCATTTCGGCCTGGCTCAGTTGCTCGATACCGACACGGCGCTGAAGACTGCCGAGACGCTCGGCATCAAGTACCTCTACTGCCCGGCGATCCCCAAGGAAGAGCGGCTGAACCAGCCCGAATCCAAGTGGGTGGAGCTCGGCGAGACGCTGGCAAAGCTCGGTGAAGCGTTCCGCAAGCGCGGCTTCGGCTTTGGCTGGCACAACCACGATTTCGAGTTCCAGCCGCTGCCAAACGGCAAGCTGCCGATGGATATCCTGCTCTCGACCGCCGCCCACAACGAGTGGGAAATGGACGTCGCCTGGGTGGTGAAGGGCGGGCAGGACCCGCTGACCTGGATCAAGAAGTACGGCGCTCGCATCAACGCCGTGCACGTCAAGGATATTGCACCGGCTGGCGAGAACGCCAACGAGGATGGCTGGGCCGATGTCGGCCACGGTACGCTCGACTGGCAGGCGCTGCATGACGCCATCAAGACCGGCACCAATGCCCACTATTGGGTGATGGAGCACGACAATCCTGCCGACGTCGACCGCTTCGCCAGCCGCTCGCTGGCTGCGGTCAACGGCTGGAAGTAAACGGGCCTCGAACTCACTCGGAGGAGAACTCACATGGATATCGGTTTCCAGCTCTACAGCGCCCGGAACTACCCTCTGGCCGACGTGCTGAAGAAGGTCGCGGCGCTCGGCTACACCCAGGTCGAGGGCTACGGCGCGCTCTACGCCAACCCCGATCCGGCGGCGCTGAAGGCGCTGCTCGACCAGAACGGCCTCACCATGCCGACCGCCCACATCTCGCTCGGCGATCTCGAGGATACGGGCAAGACGCTGAAGCTCGCCGAGACGCTGGGCATCAAGGTGGTGGTCTGCCCGTGGCTGGCCCCGCACGAGCGCCCGCTGTCGGCCAGTGGCTGGCAGAAGTTCGGCGAAAAGCTGCAGAGGATCGGCAAGCCGTTCCAGGATGCCGGCCTCGGCTTCGGCTACCACAACCACGACTTCGAGTTCGTCAGCTATGGCGGCCGCTTCGGCATGGACTACCTGCTGGAGGCCGCTCCGGCCGTCGCCTGCGAGGCGGACGTTGCGTGGATCGTCCGCGGCGGCGCCGACCCGGCCGCGTGGCTCGAAGCCAATGGCGACCGCATCATCGCCGTGCACGTGAAGGACATTGCCCCCGCCGGCACCGCCGATGACGAGGGCGGCTGGGCCGATGCCGGCCACGGCACGATCGACTGGAAGTCGCTCTGGCCGATCATCCGCAACAAGACCCGGGCCGGCTACTTCATCGCCGAGCACGACAACCCCAACGATATCGATCGCTTCGCGTCGCGCGCGATCGCCACCATCAAAGCCCTCGGAGCCTGATCATGGCAAAAGTCTATGGCGTCGGCATCATGGGTGCCGGCAATATCTCGGCCGCGTACCTGCGTCTCGCGCCGCTGTTCAAGAACCTCGAAGTCCGCGCCGTCGCCGACGTGATTCCGGAGGCCGCGAAGAAGCGCGCCTCCGAATATAACGTCGCGGCGCAGACCCCCGACGAGCTGCTGAAGAACTCCGAGCTCGACGTGATCGTGAACCTCACGGTTCCGGCCGCGCATTTCTCGGTGAGCAAGGACATTCTGTCCGCCGGCAAGCATGCCTATTCCGAGAAGCCGTTCGTGCTGTCGGTGGAAGAGGGCATCCAGCTCAAGGCGCTGGCCGAAGAGCATGGCCTCAAGGTCGGCTCCGCCCCGGATACGTTCCTCGGCGGCGCGCACCAGCAGGCGCGCAGCATCATCGAGTCCGGCCAGCTCGGGCGTATCGCGTCGGGCACCATGCATGTGATGAGCCGAGGCATGGAGCACTGGCATCCCAATCCGGACTTCTTCTTCCAGCCCGGCGGCGGCCCGATCCTCGATCTGGGCCCGTACTACGTCACCGACCTGATCAATCTCGCCGGCCCGATCAAGCGCGTCTCTGCCTTCACCAGCATGGCCCGCGCCGAGCGCGAGGTGACCGCCGAAGGTCCGTTCAAGGGCACCTTCATCAAGGTGGGCACGCCGACGACCATCCACGCTATCCTCGAGCTGCACTCGGGCGCCATCATCACGCTTGGCACCAGCTGGGATGTGTCGAGCCATGGCCACCACAATATCGAGCTCTACGGCACCGAAGGCTCGGTCTATGTGCCCGATCCGAACTTCTTCAACGGCGACGTGACGATCACCGATCGCGCCGGCACCAAGGAGAAGGTGACCCCGTGGGATCACCCGTTCGGCGTCGCCAACCAGGATCTCGACAAGCCGAACCCGCGCGCCAACTACCGCAATGCCGGCCTGTCCGACATGCTGACCGCGGCCGAGACCGGCCGCCATGCCCGCTGCGATCTCGATGTGGCGCTGCACGCGGTCGACGTCATGACCTCGATCCTCAAGGCCGGCGAGACCGGCCAGGTGATCACGCTTTCCACCACCTGCGAGCGTCCGGCGCCGCTGGGCCCGGACGAAGCCCGCGCCATGCTCCGCTGAGCCAGCCACGGCAGCAAACAGAGCAGGGGCCCGGGAGCAATCCCGGGCCCTTCGCTATTGAGCGGCCGGACGGGCAGCGAGCGCAGCAGCCCAGAAACTGACAACGATGACCGCCGCCACCACCAGCATGGCAATGAGTGTGCCGGTATAGCCACCGGTGGCGAGCATGATCCACGCGGCCGCCAGCGGCCCGACGGCGCGGGCAAGCAGCATGCAGGTGCTGATGGCGCCCGAGATCGCCCCGTAGCTCTCGCGGGAGATCATTTCGGGAATGACGATGCCGCGCACGATGGTCATGATGCCGGTGCCGATGGCGTAGATGATGGTCGCGAGGCAGGCGACCCACAGCTGGTCCGGGCCGAAGAGCAGCACCAGGACGCTCACCGGAAAACAGAGCACCACCACCGCGCCAAGCTGCGCTCCGGTGACTTTCGGTGCGAACAGGCTGATCAACAGGCGACCGCCGACCTGCGCTGGTCCGATCAGGGCGATTGCGAAGACGATCCCAGTGGGATCGAGGCCACGCTGCTGGAACAGCGGATAGAGATGATACGTCAACGCCGAGAAGAACACGGCGAAGGCGGCGAACGAGGCTGCGAGAGCCCAGAATACCGGTTTTTTCAGCGCGGTCAGCAACCCGCTGTTCCGTCCCTTTCCGGTGGCATGCGTCGGCCGGTACTGGTCTCGCCGCGGGTCGATAACGAGGATGTAGAGCCCGGCGCAGACCACGATATTGATGAGCCCGAGCACCTGAAGCGCCCCGCGCCAGCCCACATGTGCAAGCAGAAACTCGACCAGCGGGAAGAACACCGTTGACGCAAATCCGGCCCAGAGCGTCAGCGCCGTGATGCCGGACCGGGCATGCAGCGGTCCGGCCCGGCGGGCAATCACCGAGAAGGCCGGCTCGTAGAGTGTCGCGGCCTGCATTGCGCCGATACCGGCGACGAAGATGTAGAACCAGACGAGGTCGGCGACGCTGCTCCAGCCCAGCAGCAGCAATCCGGACAGCAGCGCGCCTCCCCCCATCACCCAGCGCCCGTGTCCGCGATCTATCGCGCTCCCGGCCGGTACAGCAACGAGAGCGGAGAGCAGCATGCCCGCGGTGGCCGCACCGTAGAGTTGGGTACTGGTCCAGCCGAGGTCCTTTTCCATCGCGGCGGCGATCTGCGGGAAGCTGTAGTAGAGCGAGCCCCACGAACAGATCTGCGCAATGCCCAGGCCGGTAATGAACGGGCTGGAGCCCTTCACGGGCACCAGCGGGGGAGGGAGGTCGGACATGCGAGGAACTCTGGGCGGGCAACCGACGCTTGCTACGCCAATCCTGCTGAGGCCGCCACAGCGTCCGAGCCGGTCTCAGCCGACTTTTCGTTCATATGACGTTCATTTTCACGGCTTGTTGGAGGCCATGACTTGGCCGACCTGTGGCGCCGTCGAAGAGCCCCCGTGCGGCCGGCATCTCGCATCCGACTTATCCCCACGTGTTCCAACTGGGCCACATTGTCAGCGTGTGGATCGGATGAGAACAAATTGCCCGCGTAGCCAACTGTCAAATCTTACCAAGCTGAGCTCGCTGGCTGTCAAATCCGCATCAATTGCAGCCACCCGCCGACACCTCGCTCAAAGCGTGGATGAACCAGTTTCAGGTCTTCTCCAACGGCCGGGAGTTTCCTATGGCTTCGAGCGCGACTGCATTGCGAATGATCATGACCGATCCGATCAACGAAGCGCTGATACTTTACACCGGTTTCGGCAATTCGCCGTTCCCGCGCGCCAAGACGCCTTCGCTGGTGGCCCGGTATGGCGAGAGCGCTGCGGTCGACCTCAAGCACCGCATCGTTGCCCTGCTGGAGGAATTGCAGCAACCCGTTGAAGGGCTGGAGAAGCGCTCGAGAAAAAGCGTTACGGAGCGCGCCATCGAGCAGCTTGCGCCACGGCATCCCGAACTGGACGAATCGGGTCTCAAGGCGCTGGCGTGGACCTATTCGTTCGGATTGCGCTGAAAACCGCCGCCGTCCATCGTTCAAGATAACCGAACACTGCGTTCCCCAAACGTTGAGATTCTCGCGCAGCAGTCGCGAAATTCCTGACCTGGGTCGTCTGGGTCCCGTAGAATCGATTTCCTACAGGTCTGTACTCCGGGCACACGGCTGTAACCCAGTATCGTCGGTGTGCCCTTGCTTCATCGGCGTGCCTGCTTGCAGAAGCGACCCAAGGGCACTTATTTCGCCCCAGTAACATTTTGATACTGGAGAGCAGCAAATGTCCAAACCCAAAATCGGCATCATCATCAGCTCGACCCGCCCGACCCGCTTCGGCGAGAAGCCGGCGCAGTGGATCCTCGCGCACGCCAAGGCGCGCGCCGACATCGACGCCGAGCTGATCGACCTGCGCGACTTCCCGCTCCCGCTGTTCGACGCCCCGGCCTCGGACTTGTGGATGCCGACCCCAAACGAGGTCGCCGCCAAGTGGCAGGCCAAGCTCAACGAGTTCGACGGCTTCATCATCGTGACCGCCGAGTATAACCGCTCGATCACCGGCGCCCTGAAGAACGCCATCGACTGGGCCTACAAGCCCTTCATGCGCAAGGCAGTAGCCTATGTCGGCTACGGTTCGGTCGGCGGTGCTCGCGCCATCGAGCACCTGCGCAACATCATGGTCGAGCTGCAGGCAGTCTCCGTCCGCCACGCGATCCACATCGGCGGCTCCGACTTCGTGCCGATGATGATGGGCCAGAAAACCTGGGAAGAGACAGCGCCGCGCTTCGACGCTTTCGTGCCCGAAGTGCTCGACAACCTCGTCTGGTGGACCAACGCCACCAAGACCGCCCGCGAGGCCGATGCGGCCAACGCTACCAAGGCTGCCTGATCCGGTTTCCGGGGTCTTCTCCTTTCGCAACCCCGGACAAACGGGAGCGGCGCGCCCCTTCGCGCCGCTCCTTTTCATTGGCTGCTCACCAATCGTCGGTCACCGCATTGCGCTTATGCATCCGCAAGGGCAATTTGTCGTTGAGTGCCGAGGGTGAGCGGGTGTATTGAGCCCCCCACCCGATAACCGGGTGAGCATAGCGCATATGACGCAGACCACACCGTCCGGCACGCACGCAGCCGGCGCTACGACGGCCGGAGCAACTGGCCACGCAGCCAATACCAACCTCCCGATCATGGTCCTTGGGGCGCTCGGCGTCGTCTACGGCGATATCGGCACCAGTCCGCTCTATGCCTTTCGCGAGGCGCTGCACGCCACCGGTGGCAGGGCCAGCGAAAGCGAAGTGCTTGGGCTGCTGTCACTGATCGTCTGGGCGCTGACGCTGGTCGTCACCATTAAGTACGTCATGTTCGTGCTGCGCGCCGACAACAAGGGCGAGGGCGGTACGCTCAGCCTGATGACGCTCGCCACCAACGCCTTCACCAAACGTCCGGCATGGGTGGTCGGGCTCGGTATCATCGGTGGTGCGCTGTTTCTCGGCGACGCCATCATCACACCAGCGATTTCCGTGCTTTCTGCGGTCGAGGGCATCGAGGTGGTCGAGCCGCGCCTGACGCCATGGGTCGTGCCACTGACCGTGGTGATCCTGCTCGGCCTGTTCATGGTGCAGAGGTTCGGCACGGCGCGCGTGTCGACGGTGTTCGGCCCGGTCATGGCGGCCTGGTTCATCATCCTCGGGTTGACGGGCCTGCTGCACATCGCCGACGCACCGCAGGTGCTGCTCGCGATCAATCCGACCCACGCCGTACAATTCCTCTACTCGCATTCGGGCATTGCGATCGTCGTCCTCGGTGCGGTGTTCCTGGCGGTGACCGGAGCCGAGGCGCTCTATGTCGATCTCGGCCATTTCGGCCGACGTCCGATCATCGTGGCGTGGCTCATGCTGGTCTTTCCGGCGCTGCTGCTGAACTATTTCGGGCAGGGCGCCTTCGTGCTGAGCCATTCGGGCGACGTCGACAATCCGTTCTTCCAGATGCAGCCGGATTGGGCGCTGCTGCCCATGGTGGGTCTGGCGACGCTGGCAACCGTCATTGCCAGCCAGGCCGTGATTACCGGTGCATACTCGCTGGTTCGCCAGGCAATGCACCTTAACCTGCTGCCGCGTCTCGAAGTCCGCCATACCTCGGAGGAGGTGGCGGGCCAGATCTTCATGCCGCAGGTAAACGGATTGCTGCTGGTGTCCGTGTTGCTGCTGGTGATCGGTTTCCAGTCATCGGGTGCGCTTTCGGCGGCCTATGGCATCGCAGTTACCGGCGAGATGCTGGTGACAGCCATCCTGCTGTTCATCGTCATGTGGCGGTTGTGGAAGTGGCACGTCTGGGCAGCTATCCTGGTCATCGTTCCATTGCTCATCATCGACATCGGCTTCTTCATTGCCAATGCGGCGAAGTTCGCGCAGGGCGGCTGGGTGCCGGCGGTGGTGGCGATCGTCATCGCTTCGACCATGGCGATCTGGATTGCTGGACGGCGGCGACTCGCCGAGAAGACCAGGCGCGACGAGGTGCCGCTGGAATTTCTCGTCGAGAACCTGTCGAAGAAGAAGCCGACCATCGTGCCCGGCACGGCAGTCTTCCTTACTTCCGACATCGAGGGTGCACCCACCGCTCTGCTGCACAGCTTGAAGCACTACAAGGTTCTGCACGAGCACAACGTGATCCTCACGGTTCTGACCTCCGACCAGCCGCGCGTGCCGGACGAGGAAAAGGTGACGATCGACGCCTACAATGACCTGTTCTATCGCGTGGTCGTCAATTTCGGCTACATCGAGACGCCCAACATCCCGAAGGCGCTGGCGCTGGCCCGCAAGCTTGGCTGGAAGTTCGACATCATGAGCACTTCCTTCTTCCTGTCGCGCCGGGCCCTGAAGCCGTCGCCGAAGAGGGGACTGATGCGCTTTGGCGACCGGTACTTCATCGCCTTGGCCCGAAACGCCACCGATGCGACGGAATACTTCCACATCCCGACCGGTCGCGTGGTTGAAATTGGCACGCAGGTAGTGATCTAGTCCGCCCGGAACAGACCGGGGATCAAGCCGGGAACCTGGGACGGCCTGTGAAATCTCTGGACATTGCAATTGCCGGCGCCGGGCCGGGCGGACTTGCAGCCGCCCTGCTGCTCAGCCGCGCCGGTCACCGCGTGCGTATCCTTGAGCGCTTCGACCAGCCGCAGCCGGTAGGGTCCGGCCTGATGCTGCAGCCCACCGGGCTCGCTGTCCTGCACGCGCTCGGACTGTATCGGTCAATCGCGCGGCTGGGCGCCCCCATCGACCGGCTGATCGGCACTGACGTCCACTCCGGACGCACGGTGCTCGAGGTCGGCTACCAGCCGCTCGGGGCCGGACAGCACGCCCTCGGTGTGCACCGCGCCGCGCTTTTTCGCGTGCTGCATGATGCGGTGGTCGAGGCAAAGCTGCCGATCCGCAGTGGTTACACCGTCGACCAGCTCCAGCGCGACCTGGGCAAGAGCTGGCTGCTGTCGCCGCAGGGGCTCGAGGGGCCATTCGACCTGGTAGTCGATGCGCTCGGCGCGCACTCGGCGCTGAAGCCGTTTGCCCGGTCGCAGGGCCGGGCACGGCCGCTGGTGTACGGCGCCCTCTGGCGGACCACCCCCTGGACCGATGCCGGCTTCGACCGCCAGGCGCTAACTCAACGCTATCGCGGTTCGAGCGTGATGATCGGGGTGATGCCGATCGGGCGGGCCGAGCCGAACGGCTCCGAACTGGCAGCTTTTTTCTGGAGCCTCAAGCCCGCCGAGTACGCGGCCGTGCAGCAGCTTGGTTTCGCAGCGTGGCGCCAGTCGGTGCAGGCCTACTGGCCGGCGACAGCCCCGCATCTCGACGCGCTAGGCGGCTTCGAGCGTCTGACGCTGGCGCGCTACCAGCACCACACGCTGCCAGTTCCGGCTGGCGAGGGGATCGCCTTCATCGGCGACAGCGCCCATTCGACCAGTCCGCAACTGGGGCAGGGGGCAAACATGGCGCTGCTCGACGCCGCGGCGCTGACGGCGGCTGTAGACATAGCCGACAGTGTTGACGAGGCGCTGGAACGATACGCGGCGATGCGGCGCTGGCATGTGCGGCTCTACCAGGCGCTATCGCTGACACTGACGCCCTTTTACCAGTCCGACAGCGCTGTCATGCCGATCCTGCGTGACCTGCTGGTCGGCAGCTTCGCGCGCGTCCCAGCCATCCGCCGGATGCTCGCCAGTATGGTGTCGGGGCAGTTGTTGAGTCCGCTCAAGGCAATCGGACTCGAACCTGCACCATCAGGTGAAGTGCGATGAGCGTTCATATACTCATCGTCGGGGCCGGCGGCGTGTTCGGTTCGCGGCTGGCACGCCTGCTGGCGCGGCGAGGCGGCTACCGCCTGAGCCTCGGTGGGCGGACAGAGTCGCGGGTGCTCCCGTTGCAGCGGGAGTTGCGCGTCGCGCATCCCGATGGCGAGTTCGCGCATGTGCATATCGATCGTGATCAGGCGAGCCCGGAGCGCCTGAAGGAAATCGGCTGCGCCATCGTCGTCGACTGTTCCGGGCCGTTCCAGGTGTCGGGCACCAGGCTGGTCGAGGCGGCTATCGGGGCACGGGTCCACTATCTCGACCTCGCCGACTCCCGCGCCTTTGTCGGCGGCATCGGCCGCTTCGACAGCGCGGCGCGCGCGGTGGGGATTGCGGTGTTTTCGGGTGCAAGCTCGACGCCTGCGCTGACCCACGCCGTGCTCGACAGCATCACCAGCGCCTGGCTCAGCGTCGACAGCGTCGACGTCGCCATCGTCCCCGGCAACCGCGTCCCGAAGGGCAAGGCGGTGATCGACGGGATACTGAGCTGGGTTGGGCAGAGGGTACAGGTTTTCCGCGATGCCACCTGGCAGGAAGGGCGCGGCTGGACCGATCCCCGCCGGGTCGTCATCGAGGGGCTGCGGCCGCGCCGCGTCTACCTGGCCGACGTGCCCGACCTCGACCTGCTGTATCGCCGCTACCAGCCGCGTATCCGCGCCGGCTTCGATGCCGGTATGGAACTGGGGCTGCTCAACCGGCTCATCGGGATGGCCGGCTTGCTCGTGCGCTGGCGTGTCTTGAAGTCGGCTCGCGCTTTCTCGGGGCTGGGAGCCTGGGTCGCCGGCCGGCTCGACCGCTTCGGTTCGGCCGATGGCGGTATGCTGGTCGAGGCGGCGGGGCAGGATGCGCGCGGTGATACCCGCGTCGCGCGCTGGACGCTGAAGGCAGGGCACGGGGACGGCCCCTACGTGCCGGCAGTCCCCGCCGCGGCTCTCGTCGAAGCATTGGCGGCGGGCCGCGGGATTCGCGCCGGGGCCCGTCCGGCTTCCGGTGAACTGACGCTCGAGCAGATTCGCCCGTGGTTCGAGGGGCTCGACATCGAACACAAGCTGCTGTCGTACCGGGGCGAGAAGCCGCTCTACCGCCGTATCATGGGCGACGCCTTCGACCGTCTGCCGGAAGTCACCCGCCGCCTCCACCGCGGCCGTCCCGCCGTCATCGCGATCGGGGAGGCCGACGTGACACCGGCTGCCAGCGCGCTGGGCCGGTTGCTGGCTCGGATCTTCGGCCTGCCGGGCACGGCCGGCAAGCAGCCGGTCCGTGTGGTCATCGAAAGTCGCGACGGCCGCGAGCACTGGACCCGGTTCTTCGGCAACCGCCCGATGCGGTCGCTGATGAGCGCCGCTCCCAACAATCTGATCGAGGAGCGCTTCGGTCCGTTCAGCCTGCGCATGCGGCTGGTACCCAAGCCCGGCGGCCTCGACATGGAGCGGGTCTCCGGCCGCCTGTTCGGCGTGCCGTTGCCCGGCTTCCTGCTACCGCGGGTTCGGGCGACCGAACGGGTCGACGACTATCGCCGCCACGCCTTCGACGTCGAGATCACCGCACCGCTGGCGGGACGGCTCGTGGCCTACAAGGGCTGGCTGGAGGTCTAGAAGCCTATCGCTGCATGTCGGGGCAGAGATATGGCACGGTCGCCGCGACGTAGGTTTCCTGCTGCGCCCCGCCGACGAGCTTGAGGTTCAGCACCAGCTCGGCGTCCGAGAGGGACACGATATCGGCCGAGATTTCGATGCTGTCCTCGTTCCACTTGAGCGCGGTGTCCGAAGTCAGTTCCCATTTGTCGAGGCGATGCGTCTCCCAGCAACTGTCCTGCACCAGGGTGCCGTCCGAAAGGAAGATCTTCATCACCCCGGGCAGCCCGCCATCGTCGGCCTTGGTCCAGACGCGATCGGTAAGCCCAGCCTTGCTGGTCTTCTCGTTCACCGCCGACTCGGTCGACGTCTCCTCTGCGAACGCGGGAAGGCAGGCGGCGGAGCCGACGCCCCACATGGCAAGCAGCGCGAAAAGGGCAGCTTTGCTGGTCATTGGCGGAGGCTCCGGTTGGTTGGGGGTGAGGTGGTGAGCATGTCGCCCGAGCGCAAGTGTCGCCCTCACATCGCGGCGAAATTCAGTCCGGCCGTCACCGGATAGCGACGGCCGGAAGTGACTCAAGCCGGCTGGCGGATGCCCAGCACGCGATCCTTGTCGCGGATGCGCAGCCGCGCCTGCTTGGGCCACAGGTCGTACTCGGCGCCATCGAGCGCGTGGTGGGCATGCACCGGCCAGTTCGGATCCTCGAGCGCGCCGCGTGCGAGCGCGATGAGGTCGGCCTCGCCATTCTGCAGGATCGTCTCGGCTTCTTCAGGCGTGTTGATCAGCCCGACGGCAATTGTGGGAATGCCGGTCTCGCGCACGGCCTTCGACAGATGCACCTGGTAGAGCGGCGCTGCCTTCAGCCCATAGGTGCCGACCCCGCCCGAGGATGTGTGGATCGCATCGACGCCGCGTGCCTTGAGTTCGCCGGCCAGCACGAGGGAGTCCTCGACCGTCCAGCCGCCCTCGGTTCCGTCGGTCGTTGAAATCCGCATCAGCAGCGGCTTGTGGGCCGGCCAGACGGCGCGAACGGCATCCGTCACCTCGAGCGCAAAGCGCATGCGGTTCTCGAGGCTGCCGCCATAGGCGTCGGTGCGCTTGTTGGCGATCGGCGACAGGAACTGGTTGATCAGGTAGCCATGCGCGCCATGGATTTCGACCACGTCGAAACCCGCTTCGTCGGCCCGTCGCGCTGCATCGGCGAAGGCCTGGATGGTCGCCTTGATGCCGGGCTCGTCGAGTGCCGTCGGCACCTGGTAGACGTCGAGCTGCTCAGGGTTGTGGCTGACGGCGCTGGGCGCCACCGGCACCCAGTTCTCGTAGCCGTAGGCCTTGCGGTCCTCGGCAGTCTCGTTGAAACCACCGCGCCACCAGATCGGCGTCGAAGCCTTGCGGCCGGCATGCGCCAGCTGGATGCCCGCTGCTGCGCCTTCGGAGTGCAGGAAGTCGACGATGTGCTTGAGCGGCGCGATCTGCCCATCCTCCCACAGGCCGAGGTCGCCATAGGAGATTCGTCCCTCCGGGTTCACTCCGGTGGCCTCGAGGATGACGAGGCCGAAGCCGCCAAGCGCGAACCGCCCGAGGTGCACGAAGTGCCAGTCGTTGGCGTAGCCGTGCTTGGCAGAATACTGGCACATCGGCGCGACCACCGTGCGGTTGCGCAAAGTGAGATCACGCAGGGTGAAGGGAGAGAATAGCTGGGACATGTACCGTCTGCTGCTGGGAAGTTGCCGCGGCGAATGTGCATACTCTGCTATCCATCGGCAAGTGCCGATGAACGAAGGGCTGACCTGCGCCGGGGGTTACCCGTCAGTCGGTAACGGTGTATCGGGTGATGCCGCCCGCTGCGACGCTCATGCGCTGGCGCGCCTCGCCCACCCCGAAAGTCCCCGCATCCACGTCCCAGCAGCCGGCCGAAACCGTCCACTGGTAGGAGCCGCCGGACGGTATCGCCAGGCCATCCGGCAACCGGTTGAGTCCGTAGGTCGAGGCGTTGCAGTTCGAGATCAGCACGGCGTTCAGCTGGTTGGATGTCGCGTTCAAGACCTCGATCGTTCCAGTGGACGTGCCCGGCTCGACCAGGTCGCCGCCGGTGATCCAGGCATCGCCGGAACAAGCTGCCAGCGGAACGACGAAGAGCAGCGCGACAAGTCCGCGGCAAGCAGTAAGCATAGCTGTATCCCCCATGCGCCGCGTTCCGTCGCGACGACTTCCCCAACTCGATCAATTGCTAACAGAGACTTAACGGTGTCTCAATGCTGAGACGTTCCGGCCGATCAGGTCCTTGGGGTCGAAGGGCGATTAGTTGCAACGGCCGGCGCCGGCCCGTGGCCGGACACTTCCGATCCCGCCAGGCGGGGCAGCATCAGCAACTGCAGCGAAGCGGCGATGCACAGGAGCCCGACGGTGATGAAGGCAACGCGGAAGTCGTTCAGATCGAGGGCAGTGGCGCCGCGCACCAGCTGCGAGACGTTGAGGATGGCGGCCGCCAGCGCCACGCCGAACACCATCGAGATCTGCTGGAACATGCTCGACAGGGTCGAGGCGGAGCTGCGCTTTTCTGCATCCACGTCGGCGAAGGCCAGTGTGGCGAGGGCGGTGAACTGCATCGAGCGCGTCAGTCCGGCGACGAACAGCACTGCGAAGGTCAGCGGGTAGGCGGTGTCGGCGCCAAGGAAGCCGCAGGCGACGATCGCCAGCCCGGCCAGCGTGCCGTTGAGCGTGAGGATGCTGCGGAAGCCGAAGCGCCGGAGGATGGGCGTCGTCACCGTCTTCATCAGCAGGTTGCCGAGGAAGTACACCAGCACCAGCCCGCCCGCCGCCAGCGGGTCGAGCCCGAAGCCGACCTGGAACATCAGCGGCAACAGGAACGGCGTCGCGTTGATAGTGAGGCGCAGCACGGCCCCGGCGAGCGCCTCGGAGGCCGCGAAGGTCGGAATGCGCAGGGTATCGAGGTCGATCAGCGGGTGGCTGGCCCGCTTGAGGCGGAGGACCGCACCGGCCCCGACCACAAGCCCCAATGCCCCCAGGCCAAGCGCGAGGGGCAAGGGCAGGGAGCCCTGCGCCAGCCCGTCGAAACCGTAGAGCAGCGCTGCAAGGCCGGTCCCGGTCAGCACGAAGCCGGACCAGTCGAATGGATGCGCCTTGAACTCGGCGTCTTTGGGGATGATCCGCAGCACCAGCAGCATGCCGGCAATGCCGAGCGGCACATTGATCAGGAAGTTCCAGTGCCAGCTGACATAGGTGGTGAGGAACCCGCCGATCGCCGGGCCGACCACGGGTGCAAACAGGGCGGGCCATACCGTCAGCCCGATCGCCTGCACGATCTCGGACTTCTGCACGCTGCGCAGCACGATGACGCGGCCGATGGGGAACATCAGCGCGCCGCCGGCCCCCTGCACGATACGCGCGATGACGAACTGCGTCAGGTTGGTGGCGAGGCCGCAGGCCAGCGACGATAGCGTGAACACCAGCATGGCGATGAGAAACACCCGCCGCGCCCCAAACCGGTCCGACATCCAGCTGGCGCTAGGGATGACCACTGCGGCCATCAGCATGTAGGCGGTGATGCCGATGCTCATGTCGAGCGTCGCAACCCCGAAATCACGCGCCATGACGGGCAGGGCGGTGACGATGATCACGCCATCGAGGATCTGCATGAACATCGATGCCGCAACGACGAGCGAAACGTTGCGGGAATGCGCGGAGAAGGTCTGGGGCATCGGCCTGGCGAAGATCGTTGGTACCCTGTCGATACACCCGGGCACCGGGCCGTGGGCGAAAATCGTGGTCCGACAAACGTCGTAGCGAGAAACTCGAAATACCGATGCGCCAATGGCTTGCTACCGGGCCGCGACAAGGGTTTTCTGTGACCCCCTGTCATTTTCCGGATTCCGGTTTACGCCATGCCATTCTTCGACCTGCCGCAAGACAAGCTTGTCAGCTATCGCTCGAGCACCCCCGCTCCCGCCGATTTCGACGCCTTCTGGCAGGCGACGCTTGGCGAGGCGCGCCAGCATCCGCTCGACGCCGTGTTTGAGCCGCTCGACTACGGGCTCGATGCCTTCGACATCTTCGATGTGACGTTCTCCGGCTTCGGCGGTCACCGGATCAAGGGCTGGTATATCAAGCCGGCTGGCCGTGAACCCTCGGGCACGGTGGTGAAGTATATCGGCTATGGCGGCGGTCGCGGCTTCCCGCATGAGCATCTGCTGTGGCCGGCAACCGGCCGCGCGGTGTTCGTCATGGATACGCGCGGGCAGGGCAGCAGCTGGTCGGTCAGCGACACGGCGGACCCGATCGGCTCCGATCCGGCGCATCCGGGCTTCATGACGCGCGGCATCACCGACAAGTCGTCCTACTACTACCGGCGTGTCTACACCGATGGCGTGCGCGCCATCGAGGCGGTCCTTACCCGGCCCGAGACCAATCCCGACAAGGTCGCGGTGGTCGGCGGCAGCCAGGGTGGGGGTATCGCCATCGCCGTGGCCGGGCTCGAGCCCAAGGTGAAGGCCGCCATGCCGGACGTGCCGTTCCTCAGCGATTTCCGTCGCGCCATCGGCCTCACCACCCGCGACCCCTACAGCGAAGTCGTCCGCTACCTGACGGTCCATCGCAGCGGCGCCGAGAAGATTTACGAGACACTGAACTATTTCGACGGCATCCACTTCGCGGCCCGCGCGAAGATGCCGGGCCTGTTCTCGGCCGGCCTGATGGATGACGTCTGCCCGCCGTCGACGGTTTACGCATCGTTCAACGCCTGGGGCGGCGACAAGGAGATCGAGGTCTACACCTTCAACAACCACGAGGGCGGCGGGGTCTTCCAGGACCGCGCGCAGGTGGTCTGGCTGAAGAAGGTGCTCGGCTGATACGCGGACAGGCTACCCGGCGAGCGTGTCCACCTTGCGCAGCGCCGGGAACAGCCGCGCCCACATCAGCACCACGGCGATGGTGCCGATGCCGCCGACGGCAACGGCCATCACCGGGCTCATGACGCCCGCCGAAATGCCGGCCCGGAATTCGCCGAGCTGGTTGGAGGTGCCGATGAACAGCGAGTTCACGGCGTTGACCCGGCCCCGCATATGGTCCGGCGTCAGCAACTGAACGAGCGAGGAGCGCACCACCACGCTCACCGTATCGGCGGCGCCGAGGATCAGCAGCATCAGCACCGACAGCCAGATGGCGGTGGAGTAGGCGAAGACGATGGTCGCGACGCCGAACACGCCGACGGCCCACAGCATCTTCAACCCGACCTTGTGGCTGAGCGGGAAGCGCGCCAGCAGCAGCGACATCGCCACCGCGCCGATCGCCGGGGCCGTGCGCAGCAATCCCAGCGCCCACGGTCCGGCATCGAGAATGTCGCGCGCATAGATCGGCAGCAGCGCGGTCGCGCCGCCCAGCAGCACGGCGAACATGTCGAGCGAGATGGAGCCGAGCATCACCGGCTTGGACCAGATGAAGGCCACGCCGGCAAACACCGATTCGAACGTGATCGGCGAGCGTGGCGGCATCTTCGCCGGCCGCTCGATCCGCACTACATTGTAGCTGGCGCCGAGGAACGCGGCGGCTGCGGCCGCAAACGGCACGAGGTCGCCGAATCCATAAAGCAGCCCACCGAGCGCCGGCCCGATCACCAGCGCCGTCTGCATTACCGAGGTGGAGGTGGCGACGGCCTGGGTCAGTTGCGCCTGCGGGACGATTCCCGGCAGCAGCGCCGCCATGGTGGGGCGCTCGAAAGCTGCCGCTGCACCCATCACCGCGACAGCGACGAAGATCGCCCAGATGGGCAGCCAGTTCTGCCACACCCCGATCGCCACGATCACCATCGTGGCGGCCTGCAGCCACTGGCAGACCAGGGCGATGATCCGGCGGTCGAACTGGTCGGCAACCTGGCCGGCCACCAAGGTCAGCACCAGCATCGGGAGGAACTGGAACAGCCCGACGAGGCCGAGGTCGAAGGGGTTGCGCGTCGTGTCGTAGACCAGCCAGCCAACGGCCACCGCCGACCCCTGAAACCCCATCGACGACAAGGCGCGGGAGAACAGGAAGTGCCGGAACGACGGAAGTTTGACGACGTGGGGCGGGGCTGGAGCGGCGGCGGTGGTGGTCATTGTGACATCGAAATGACAGGTCCGCTGGAGCGCGGCAAGCCGCCGCACCTCATCAAAAGGTGCTAGCGCACCGCAGGGGCGGGGTCGGCGGCTCCAAATCCCGCTTGATCCGAACCGTACGTTACGGTACGCCAACGCTCACTCGCGATATGGATGCTCCGGTGAAGCGGGGACGCCTTTCGCCAACTCAGCTTACGGATACGTCCTTGGCCGTCATCGCACACAGCGAGGAAGTGTTTACCCCACGCCAGCAGCAGGTGCTGACGGCGGCGCTCGACCTGCTGGTCGAGCAGGGTGACCGGCTGACGATGACGTCGGTGGCGCGGCGCGCCTCGTGCTCCAAGGAAACGCTCTACAAGTGGTTCGGCGACCGCGACGGGCTGCTGACCGCCACCGTGCAATGGCAGGCGGCCAAGGTGAAGGCGCCCCATGTCGACCGCTACCGGCTCGACGCCGCCTCGCTGCGCCAGAGCATCGAGCAGTTCGCTCGTGACCTGCTCGGCACCATCGTCGGCGAGGTGTCGGTGACCCTCAACCGGCTCGCCGTCACTCATGCTGCGGGTGAGGATAGCGGGCTCGGCGCCATTGTGCTCGAGAACGGGCCGCTCGCCATCCGCAAGCGGTTGAAGCCGGTGCTCGAGGCCGGGCGCGATGCCCGCCTGCTGCGCTTCGACAGCTCCGAGGAGGCCTATCGCAGCTTCTTCGGCCTCGTGGTCCGCGATGTCCAGATCCGCCTGCTGCTCGGGGAGGACATCCATCCCTCCGAGACCGAGGTGGGCAAGGAAGCCGCGCGCGCCACCGAACAGTTCTTCGCCATCTACGGGGCCAGCGCCTCGCACTAACCCGGCCGACAGGCCAACACCGAACGGCCAGTCAGGGCCAACGCACAATAGGGGAGACCAACATGCGCGTCTATTACGATCGGGATGCCGATCTCAACATCATCAAGAACAAGAAAGTCGCGATCGTCGGCTACGGCTCGCAGGGCCATGCCCACACGCTGAACCTGCGCGACTCGGGTGTGACGAACATCGTTGTCGCCCTGCGCCCCGGTGCATCGGCCAAGAAGGCCGAAGGCGAGGGTCTGAAGGTCATGTCCGTCGCCGAGGCTTCGGCCTGGGCCGACGTCATCATGATGCTGACCCCGGACGAACTGCAGGCCGACATCTACAAGAAGGACATTGAGCCCAACATCCGTGACGGCGCCGCCATCGCCTTTGCGCACGGCCTCAACGTGCACTTCAACCTGATCGAGCCCAAGAAGACCGTCGACGTGATCATGATCGCGCCGAAGGGCCCGGGCCACACGGTCCGCGGCGAGTTCCAGAAGGGCGGCGGCGTGCCGTGCCTGATCGCCGTTCATCAGGACGCCTCGGGCAATGCCCAGGATATCGCGCTCGCCTACGCCTCGGGTGTCGGCGGCGGCCGCTCGGGCATCATCGAGACCAACTTCCGCGAGGAATGCGAGACCGATCTGTTCGGCGAGCAGGTCGTGCTCTGCGGCGGCCTCGTCGAACTGATCCGCGCCGGTTTCGAGACGCTGGTGGAAGCCGGCTACGCTCCGGAAATGGCCTATTTCGAGTGCCTGCACGAAGTGAAGCTGATCGTCGACCTGATCTACCAGGGCGGCATCGCCAACATGAACTACTCGATCTCGAACACCGCCGAGTGGGGCGAGTACGTGTCGGGTCCGCGCATCATCACGTCCGAGACCAAGGCCGAGATGAAGCGCGTGCTGCACGACATCCAGTCGGGCAAGTTCACCTCCGAGTGGATGCAGGAATACAAGGGCGGCGCCTCGCGCTTCAAGGCGACCCGTCGCCTCGCCGACGAGCACCAGATCGAGGAAGTCGGCGAAAAGCTCCGCGGCATGATGCCGTGGATCAAGGCCGGCGCCCTGGTCGACAAGGCCAAGAACTGATCTTCCGGCAGAGAATGCGAAAGGGGCCCTTGTGGCCCCTTTTTTCGTTTCGACCACTCTGAATCAGAAGGGCTCCGGCGGTGCAGCGCGGAGCCCTTCAGTCATTTCTGTCGTCGGTGGCCGGGCCTTTATTCATGGCCGCGCGACGGCGAGCGGGGGTGACGGCCGTTTCGCATGGCGCTGATGTCGGTGCGGGTCAGGCCGATGTCGCGCAGCAGATGGTCGTCGAGCTTCAGCAGGTCGCTGAGCACCTTGGCGCGTTCCGCGCGGCGGAACAGGGTAGAAAAGTAGGACATGGTTTGCTCCTGGGTGTGCCGGGATCGGCGGAGGGGCTTATGCTCACGGCCGGATGAACGGCCTGTGAATAGGTGCTGCAGGAATTGCCGGGCGAGGCGCAACTAAAGCTTGGCTTGCGTCCCGCCGGGCGATCCCCGATACCCGACGCCTCTATTGGAGGGGCACATGTCAGTCGAAAGCGATATCGCGGGGATCATCGAGCAGGAGAAGGCCTACGTCTTCGAACGCTTCGACGAAGACACGGCCTTCGCCATCGGCTCGCATGTGCGCGAGGCAGCGCGCGCGCTCGGCAAGGGGATCGCCGTCGGCGTGCTGCTGTGGGACCGCACGATGTTTTACGGCACCACCGCTGGTATCGCCTGGGGCAACGAGCCATGGGTCAAGCGCAAGGTCGGCACCGTCCGGCTGATGCTGAAATCAAGCTACCGAGTCGTGCTCGAGCGGGGCGACAAGCCGCGGGTGCTTGAGGAGAGCTGGGCGCAGGATGTGCGCGACTACGCGCTGGCAGGTGGCGCCTTCCCGATTTCGCTCAAGGGTTTTGGCATTGTCGGCGCCGTTGCCACGTCGGGGCTGAGCGAGCGGCTCGATCACACTCTGAGCGCGGCAGCGGTCGCCAGCGTGCTTGGCATCGATGCCGCGACGCTGGCACTGCCGGACTGATCCAGGAAGGGAACGCCTCATGTCGAAGGAATCCGATATTGCGCTGATCAAGCGGCAGGAGACGGAACTGGTCTTCGCCGAGTTTAACGAGCTGGTGGCGCACGAGCTCGGCGAACGCATCCGCGAGCGGGCGCTGCGCGAGAAGCTGGTGATCGTTGCCGACATCCGCACCTTCGACCGGCAGGTCTATTTCATGTCACTGCCCGGCACGACCGCCGACAATGCCGAGTGGGTACGGCGCAAGGCCAACCTGGTGCAGCGGGTGCAGAAGTCGTCGTATCGCGCCGTGCTCGAAAACAAGACCGACGCCGACCATTTCCTGCCGCGCCGCGGGCTCGACAACGCGGATTTCGTGCTGGCTGGCGGCGGATTTCCGATCCGCGTCGCGGGGGCCGGGGTCGTCGGCTGCATCACAGTATCGGGTCTGCATGAACGCGACGATCATCAGGTCGCGGTCGATGGCATTTGCGAGCAACTCGGCGTCGACAAGACCTCGTATACTCTGCCGCCGCTCTAGCAACGCTTGCACTTGACTTGTCCGCTACCGGCCCGGCATTTGCTGGCCGGGCCTGGGAGCGGCAAATGAAACTCAACTACCTGTTGTTGGATGTCTTCACGCGCGAGCGGCTGAAAGGCAATCCGCTTGCCGTGGTCATGAAGGCGGATGGGCTGCTCGACAACCAGATGCAGGCAATTGCCGGGGAGTTCAACCTCTCGGAAACGGTGTTCATCAGCCGCCCGCAGGTGGAACGGCATACCGCTGCGGTGCGAATCTTCACGCCCAAGGTGGAACTGCCGTTTGCCGGTCATCCGACAGTTGGCGCCGCTGTGGTGCTCGGCCTGCAGATGCGCACCAGCGCTATCCGGCTCGAGGAGAAGATTGGCGTGATCACCTGCGTCATCGAGCGGATCGACAAGCATATCGGCCAGGCCCGCTTCGCCCTTCCCGTTCTCCCAGAGGAAGTGGGCGCAGCGCCGCCAACGTCGGCGATTGCCGCGACGCTGGGGCTCGACCCCGAGGATATCGGCTGCGGCGAGTTGAAGCCGGGCCTGTTCTCGGCTGGCAACCCGTTCTACCTTATCCCGGTCCGCGACGCGTCGGTGCTCCGGCGCCTGCGGCTCGAGCGCCGTGGCTGGGATGAGATCTATCCGTTCGGTCGCGGTTCCATCTACGTCTTCACCCGCACACCCGAGGAGCCCGGGTACGACCTTGCGGCACGGATGTTCTCGCCGGGCATGGGTGTCGGCGAAGATCCTGCCACAGGGTCGGCCGCCGCTGCACTGATCGGCTTGCTGTCGCGCAGCGCCGGGTCGGGGCAGACGGAGTTCGCGCTGCGGCAGGGCCACGAAATGGGCCGCCCCAGCACTATCCACCTGCAGCTGAGGATGGACGACGGCAAGCTGACCCATGGCGGTATCGGCGGCGACGCGATCGTCATCGGCGAAGGCGTGCTCGACCTCGACGACTGACGCCAAGCCGAGTCCTGCTGGAGACTCAGCGGCAACTGGTCTAGCCTGGCTCCGGGCATATTCCGGAGGGGGCATGGACCTCGTCGCCATTCTCGCAGCACTGCTGATCATCATTCACATCGTGGCCTTCATCGCCGGCGGCGCCCACTCCGTTATCATGCCGATCCTCGGACCGAAGCTCGCGACCGCGACGCCCGAGGTCCGGGCGCAGTTGTTCGACATCGTCGGCAAGCTCGGCAAGGTCGGCAAGGTGGCCATGGCTACGCTGCTCGTCACCGGCATCGCTACGCTCTGGCTCAAGTGGAACTGGACCCCGCCCAATGCGGTCTGGTTCTGGATCAAGATGGCCGGCATCGTCGCCATGCTCGTCTTCATCGTGCTGAACGAGCGGAACAGCCACAAGGCGCGGGCCGGCGACTCCGAGGCGGCAAAGCGCTCGCAGATATTTGGTCCACTGACGGGCGCGGCGTTTGCCGTCGTCATCCTGTCTGCCGTGTTCGCCTTCAACTGATGCCGCATCTCGACCACGTCAACATCACAGTGACCGACGGACCGCGCATGGTGCGGTTTCTCGAACAGGTGCTGGAAGCGAAAGAGGGCCCCAGGCCGCCGTTCGATTTTCCGGGCCACTGGATCTACCTCGAAGACCGGCCGGTCATTCACCTCGGCGTGGTGCAACGGTCCGGTGACTACCCCGAGGGCATGGTCAACCACATCGCGTTCGGCGTGTATGAATTTCAAGAAGCGAAGGCGAGGGTCGAGGCTTCGGGCTACCCTTGGAAGCTCGCCGGCATACCCGGCACGCCAATCGGCCAGATCTTCGTCACGGGTCCGGAGGGGCTGGTGGTGGAAATCCAGTACCGGCGCTAGCCACGGAGGTCACCTTGGACCAGCTTCTGCTTATCGCACATCTCGGCGGCCTGATGCTCGTGGCGGCGGCGTTCCTGCCGTTGCTGGGCATGATGGGGCAGGGCGAGGCCGCGCCGCAGACGAGCCGGCTGCTCACGCGTTTCGGCCACTGGGGCATCATCGTGCTGCTGGTCAGCGGTCCGATCCTGCTGTTCGTCCGGTATGGCGGCTTTGATGGCGTCAGCCACTGGTT
The DNA here is from genome assembly GCA_903842455.1 of uncultured Hyphomicrobiales bacterium. Classification (GTDB taxonomy): domain Bacteria; phylum Pseudomonadota; class Alphaproteobacteria; order Rhizobiales; family Devosiaceae; genus Devosia_A. The sequence continues at coordinate 29,554 of CAIMLX010000210.1, forward strand.
CTGGGCCAAGATGGGGCTGATCTTGCTGCTGGCGGCCGGGGTGGTGGTATCGGCGGTGTCGTCCCGCAAGTTGCGGGCAGGGGATGCTGCAGCGACAGATCGTGTCCGGATGGGCGGGTCGTCGCCGTTGTCTCGCTGGCGGGAACAGCCGTCTTCGCCGTGCTCGCCTTCAACTAAGTAACGGGCCGTACACCTCTTCCGATATCCGCCTTGCCAAGGCATCGGATTTCCCGCAGTATCGAAACCGCAAACGGATACCAGCCATGCAGCGCACCCGCGCCATTGCCATTGCCGCCGTCGAACAGAAGGCTCGCCAGAGCCGGCTGATCGTTGCCGCGTCTCTGCTGCTGCTGCCGGCCGCCCTGCTTCTCCTTCTTATCAGCCCCTGAGTACCGGCAGTCCGCGAATAGTGGACGGGTGGTCAGGGGTACGACTAGGCAACCGAACAGAATTTGTCCGGCCGCGCGCGATCATTCCCCGGCCGTTTCGTCAGGACCATCAGCATGACCACCACGACCTCCAAGAAAGACCGCGTCTACATCTTCGACACCACGCTGCGCGACGGCGAGCAGAGCCCCGGCGCCACCATGACGCTGGAAGAAAAGCTGCAGGTGGCCGAGGCCCTCGACGACATGGGCGTCGACATCATCGAGGCCGGCTTCCCCATCGCCTCGAACGGCGATTTCGAGGCGGTCGTCGCCGTCGCCAAGCAGGTGAAGAACGCCGTGGTTGCCGGTCTCGCCCGCGCCATCCCCGGTGACATCGCCCGCGCCGGCGAGGCCATCCGCTTTGCCAAGCGCGGCCGCATCCACACCTTCGTCTCCACCTCGCCGATCCATCTGGCCCACCAGATGAAAAAGACCGAGGAGCAGGTGCTGGAGATCATCTCCGTCACGGTGGCGCAGGCGCGCAACCTCACCGACAATGTCGAGTGGAGCGCCATGGATGCCACGCGCACGCCGCTCGACTACCTGGCGCGCTGCGTCGAACTGGCGATCAAGGCCGGCGCCACGACCATCAACCTCCCCGATACTGTAGGCTACGCCATCCCGGACGAGCACGAGGCGATGTTCCGCTCGATCATCGAGCGCGTGCCGGGCGCCGACAAGGTGATCTTCTCGGCCCATTGTCACAACGACCTGGGCCTCGCGGTAGCCAACTCGCTGGCGGCGGTCCGTGGCGGCGCCAGGCAGATCGAATGTACCATCAACGGGCTGGGCGAACGTGCCGGCAACGCGGCGCTCGAAGAAGTGGTGATGGCGCTGCGCACCCGTGGCGACGCCATGCCCTACGATACCGAGATCGACTCGACGCACCTCAGCCGCGCCAGCCGGATCGTCTCAGCGGCGGCCAACTTCCCGGTGCAGTACAACAAGGCGATCGTCGGCAAGAACGCCTTCGCGCATGAGAGCGGCATCCATCAGGATGGCATGCTGAAGAATGCCCAGACTTACGAGATCATGACCCCGGCCTCGGTGGGCATCAAGGAAACCACCCTGGTCATGGGTAAGCATTCGGGCCGCGCCGCCTTCAAGGACAAGTTGAAGGAACTGGGCTACGAGCTGGGCGACAATGCGTTTCAGGAGGCGTTCCAGCGCTTCAAGGACCTCGCCGACCGCAAGAAGCACGTCTACGACGCCGACATCGTCGCCCTGGTCGACGACGAAGCGGGCTCGGTCGATGATCGCATCAAGCTGGTCGACATGGAGGTCATCTCTAAGACCGGCGGTATGCACCGCTGCGACATCACTATCGCCATCGACGGCGAGGAAGTGACGGCGACGTTCGACGGGACCGGTTCGGTCGACGCGATCTTCAACGCCATCAAGCAGGCCGTGGGGAAAGACCCGCACCTGGTGCTCTACGCCATCGACGGCGTCACCGGCGGCACTGACGCTCAGGCGAGTGCCCATGTCCGCCTCGAGATGAACGGCCGCATCGTCTCCGGCAACGCCGCCGAGCCCGACACGCTGGTGGCTTCGGCGCGCGCCTATATCAACGCCTACAACCGCCTGCTGCTCGAACGCGGCGCCGCGGCACAGGGCGCACTCGCGGGCTGATCCCCAGCGTCAGGAAAAGCAGGGGCCGCCTTCAGGCGGCTCCAATGCCGGTGAGTCGTGCGGATGCTGCTGATCAAACGAGCCGGCGGGCTCGCATGGCGACTGGTCCCGGCCGTTCGAAGCGCTGGAAAGCGTTTGCGCTGGCGGACAACGTGGGCCATCTCGCCCGGGGGTGACCGGCTCGCTCCGCCGCCGTGGAAACTTGCCGCGGTACCGCAGAGCGCCAGGCTGGTTGCCCGCTACGATGCTCCGGCAGAGCCAATTGTTCGGCCGCTCGTCTATGGCGCCACGCCCCAGCCAGCTGACCTGGTAGCCCTGCCGCAGCAAACGGCCGATCGTCCGCTTTCACTGACCTGCTATAGCGATGCGGTCATGCTGGGTCGGCGCCTCTTCCTGTCTCGTGCCGAAGGCACGGTACTGCCCTACAGCTTTCATGCCACGCGCGACAGGGACATCCCGTCATCCGACATCGGCCTGGGCCATTCGCCCCCGGGGCTAGGCCACCGGATCGAGCGAGTCTCCGGGCCGGTCTTTGCGCCGGATGTCCATTTCGACGAATTCGGGCATGTGCTTCTCGAGACGATCCCGGCGCTCGCCATGCTTGGCGACGCTCCGGCCGACGCGGTCGTTGCGACCTCCGCTACTGTCGGCCGCAGCCTGCTTGTCATGGGCGAGGCGCTCGGGGTGGCGCCTGAACGCTGGCGGCAGGTGGGCCAGCCGCTGCTGTGCGACGAACTCTACCTTCCCGACCTTCCAATTCAGATCTACCGCCACATCCACCCGATCGGCCGCGAGGCACTGGACCGACTGGGAAAGTTGGGCAAGCTGGCCCGCCTATCCGATGGACCGGAGCGGATATTCCTCTCTCGCGCCCGCATCCCGCGTCGCCGCTTGCTGAACGAGGTCGAGGTCGAGGCAGAGTTCGCGAGGCAGGGCTTCACCATTATCCACCCCGAGACGCTGCCGATCGAGAGCCAGATCGGCCTGATGCAGGGCGCGCGCTTCGTCGCGGGTGCCGCCGGAACGGCAATGCACCTGATGGCCTTTGCACCGCCGGAGGCGCGGGTGCTCATCCTCTCCTCGCCCGTATGGTTCACAACGATCGATATCCATCTCAACCCCCGCGCCGGCCGACTGGGCTATGTCTTCGGCGTGGCCGAGCCAGTAGCGGACCGCCGCAGGTTCGTCGCGCCGTGGAGCATTGACGCAGCCGAGGTGAAGGCCGCCATCCGCGCGCATTTTGATATCTAGGCCCGCCGGACAGTGGTGGATTCTCAACCCCTGCGCCGTAGTTTGTCACCCGGGCTGTGAGGGTTGCTGGATGCCGCTGCTGCGTGAGTTGAGGGGTGCCCTGACGGCGTTCGCACTGGTGGTGTGCGTACTGCTGGTGCTGGTCAGCTACGATATCGGCATTCCGGGGCAGGCGCTGCTGCAGTCGCTGCGCTTCCACCTCGGGGCTGCCCTTGTCGCGCTCGCGGTGACGCTGCTGATCACTGCCGCATGGTGGCGGGCGGTGCTTTTCCTCGTGGTCGCGGCGGTCAGCATCGGGCAGGGCGGGATCGTGATCTATCGCCAGCAGGAGGCACGGGCGGTCGTCGTGGCGCAGCCCGGCAAGCCATTGCTGCGGGTGCTCAGCTTCAACCTGCTGCAATCCAACATGGGCAGCGGGCGCAAGATGGCGAGCTTCATTGAGCAGTCGGGCGCCGACCTCGTGCTGCTGATGGAGGCCGGGCCGGTGCAGCCATTCGCTGCGCAACTGGCCGCCACCTATCCCTATCGGACGCAGTGCCCGGGGCGTGGGTCCTGCGACATGTTCCTGCTGTCGAAGACGCCCCTGACCGAGGCGCGGGTCACCTCGATGAGCCGCATCTGGGACAATCGCCTCATCACCGCCACCACCGTCATCGCCGGGGAGACGGTCCACATCGTCGGGGCGCACATGACCAAGCCCTACTTCGACGACGTAGCGGAAGGCGAGGCCTACATCATGGGCGGCGCCATCCGGAAGACAGAGGGCCCGCTGGTACTGGCCGGCGACTTCAACTCGGCCGGTTGGTCGCGGACCATCGACCGCCTGGCCCGTGCGAACAATCTGATCCCTGGCCCCGCCTATCCCGCCACCTGGCCGGTGCGCCTCGGCCCGCTCGGCGTCCCGATCGACAACATGTGGACGCGCGGGCCGCTCTACATCGCTTCGATCGAGGCGCTCGATGACGCCATGGGCTCGAACCATCGCGGGCTGCTGGCCGAACTGTATCTGGCCGATCCAGCGCCCTGATTTACCCGGCCGCCGCCTCGCGCAGCGCCAGCGGCAGTTCCGCCGCCACGACGTCCATCTCGGCCTCGGGCCCGACGCTGATCCGGATGTGTTGGTCGAGACCCGGCGCCATCGGCTTGCGCACGAACACGCCCCGCCGCTCCAGCGCCTTCAACACCGAGAGCGCAAATGCGCCGTCGCGCCCGCAGTCGATCGCCACGAAGTTGGTTGCCGACTCCACCGCCGCCAACCCGTTCTCCCCGGCGATGCCGTAAAGCCGCTGCCGCGCCGCCGCCACCCGCTCGACGACGCCAAGCAGCCACGCCTCGTCGCCCAGGGCCGCTATCGCCGCCGCCTGGCTCGCCCGTGTCAGGCCGAAATGGTTGCGCACCTTGTCGAACGCCTTGATGAACCCGGCCTCGCCGATGGCGTAGCCGATCCGCATCCCGGCGAGGCCGTAGGCCTTGGAGAAGGTCCGGGTACGGATGACGTTTGGCTGGTCGACGTCCAGCGCGGGCAGGGTGTCGGCAGGCGCCGTCTCGCAATAGGCCTCGTCGAGCAGCACCAGCGTCTCCTCCGGCACCGCCTCGATAAAGGCGGAGATCTCCGCCGCGCTCCACCACGTCCCCATCGGGTTGTCGGGGTTGGAGAGGTAGATCACCTTGGCCCGTTCGCGCCGCGCCGCCTCGGCCAGTGCACCGAGGTCCTCGCGATAGCCGGCGTAAGGCACGAAGACGATGCGGCCGCCGAAGCCCGCCACGTGGTAGTTGAAGGTCGGGTAGGCGCCGAGCGAAGTGACGGCCGCATCGCCGGGCGCGATCACCAACCGCGCGATCAGCCCGTGCAGCCCATCGATTCCCTCGCCCACCGCCACGTTGGCCAAAGGCACGCCGAGCTTGGCCGCGAGCGCCGCCTTCAGCTCGAGCACTTCGGGGTCGCCATACATCCACATGTCCGGCGCCATGGCGCGGACCGCCTCGATCACCTTTGGCGAAGGCCCGAAGCCGCTCTCGTTGGCGCCGACGCGGGCGCGGAACGGCACGCCGATGCGGCGTTCCAGCGCCTCCGGCCCGGTAAACGGCACGGTATCGGGCAGGCCCTGGGCAATGGCGGTGAGAAGCGGTCGCATGTTGGTGCGAACACTAGCGGCTCCGCGCCGCGTCGCAACCGGGTTTATTCGCCCCATCCACGGCAGAGGTTACAGCGCCGAAGCCGCACGTTTGTTTGTGTTGTGCGTGAGCCGGGGCGGGTTCAGATAGTCGCCACAGTTTCCTCAAGGGGTATCTCATGCACAAGAACAAGCTGGCCCTCGCGGTGGCCATGATGGGTGCGATGGCCATGACCAGCGCACAGGGCGCCGAGACCGCCGTGGCGATCTTCGCCGGCGGCTGCTTCTGGTCGATCGAGAGCGATTTCGACCACGCGCCGGGCGTCATCTCGACCACCTCGGGCTATATCGGCGGCCACGTCAACAACCCGACTTACGAGCAGGTCGTCACCGAGACCACCGGCCATCGCGAGGCGGTGCGGGTGGAGTACGATCCGTCGGTCACCAGCTACGAGAAGCTGGTCGATACCTTCTTCCACCTCATCGATCCGATCGAGACGCGCGGCCAGTTCTGCGACTATGGCGAGAGCTACACCACCGCCATCTACGCAGCGACCGGCGAAGAGCTGAAGCAGGCGCAGGCTGGCAAGGACGCGACGGCCGAGGCGCTCGGCAAGCCGGTCGCCACCGCCATCGAGATGGCACCGACCTTCTGGCCGGCCGAGGACTACCACCAGGATTTCTGGACGGGCGAAGAAAAGCTGCAGAACGGCCTCACCCGCGCTGAGCACTATGCGCGCTACCGTATCGGCTGCGGCAAGAACCAGCAGGTCGAAGCCATCTGGGGCAATGAAGCCTTCCGCGGCCTCGACGGCCACGCCTGACGTTTGCCGGTCAGGCCTGGGGCATCTGAATCTGACCGTTGCGGATGTTGATGTCCAGCTTGCCGTAGGGGATCTCGATCCCCGCGGCGTCGAAGGCCAGCTTGGCGCGCTCGTGGAAATCGACATTGGTGCGCCACCAGTCCGGTGACATCACCCACGTGCGCATGACAAGGTCGACCGAACTGGCGCCCAGCGCGGCGACGAACACCATGGGGGCGGGTTCGGAAAGCACGCGTGGGTCCTTTGCGACATCCATCAATACCTCGCGGGCCTTGGGCAGGCTCGAATCGTAGGCGATGCTGATCTTGGTCTCGACCATGCGCGTCGCCTGCCGCGAATAGTTGGTGATCCGGGCATCCCACAGTCGCGAGTTCGGCACGAAGATGAAGATCCCGTCGTAGGTCTTGAGCTCGGTGGCAAACAGGCCCACCTCGATGATCGTGCCGGCAGTGCCCTCGGCATCGACATACTCGCCGACGCGGAACGGCCTGAGCCAGATCAGCATCACCCCCGATGCAATGTTGCTGAGCGTACCTTGCAGCGCCAGGGCGATGGCGAGCCCCGCCGCGCCGAGCACCGCCAGGATCGAGGTCGTCTGGATGCCGAACTGGCTCAGCGAAATCACCACGGTGACCACGATGATGCCGTAGCGCACGATCTGCGAGAGCAGCGGGGCGAGCGTGTTGTCGACGCGGCGGGTCCGCGGCAGGAGGTTGCGAATCTGCCGCGACATCAAGCCGGCGAACCAGAAGCCGACAAACAGGATCAGGCAAGCTGTGAGGATGCGCGTGACGTTGTCGGCGATCCACACAGTGGAGAAATTGAGGAGTTGCGAATATTCCATGGGCGCATTCTCGCAGACGAAGCCAGTCGAGCCAACGCCTCGTCGGTAAATGCGGTTGCGCTATTGCAGGTTCGGCGTCTGTTCGGATGGCATCATCGTGTGCGGGTCGGCGGCGAGGGTCACTTCGGCTTCCTGGGCCGACCCGCTCAGCAGCCGGTTGAGTGACAGCTTGGTCTTCTCGGTGATGTCCCTCAGCGCGTCCAGGTAGCTGGGCGTCGGCACCCAGGCCCGCAGCTGCAACACGATCTTGTCGCCCGAGAAGGTCTCGACATGCACGCTGGGCGGCGGATCGGGCTGGACGCGCGGATCGGCGAGGGCAACTTCGAGGATGGCGCGGCGCGCGGCACCCAGATCGGTCGAGTCAGGGATGGTCATGTTGACGTCGATGCGGCGGCGCGGTTCGCGGCTGTGGTTGGTGATCGCGCTGTTCCACAGCTTCAGGTTGGGGGTGAAGATGTAGAGCCCGCTGGTCGAGCGCAGCCGCGTGCCGAACAGCCCGATTTCCACCACCACGCCCGCCACGCCGTCACCGACGATGTACTCCCCGATCGAGATCGGCCGCAGCCACACCAGCATGATTCCCGCCGCGATGTTGGCGAGGGTGTTCTGCAGCGCCAGGGCAATCGCCAGTCCGGCCGCGCCGAGCACCGCGTAAATCGAGGCAATGGGCACGCCGATGAAGCTCAGCGCCGTCACCAGCGCGAAGATGATGATGCCGTAGCGCGCGGCCTGCGACAGCAGCGGCGCGAAGTTCCGGTCGAGGCCGTAGGCTCGCGGCAGCAGCCGGGTGATCAGCCGCGAGGCGGCCCGGGACAGGTACCAGCCCAGCGCCAGGGTTATGGCCGCGGCAAGCAGCGGCAGGCCCAGGGAGCGCATCCAATCGAGCAGCGTGGCGGTCAGATCGGCAGGCATGGTCCATCCGGCGGTTGGGCGCAGTTTAGCAAGTTCGCGCCGCTTCGCCAGCATCGGCGCAACTACGGCAGCGGCTTGTGTGTTACTGGGGATGGCTCACAATGCGAGCCATACCGGAGAGTGAACTTCCATGAGTCAAAAAGACACCGATGCGCTGGTTTCCATCCGGGCGATGCTCGTATCGGAACGCCGGGCCGCGGCAAGCGCAGGGGATCCTCAGACCGTCATCCGCATCCAGCGCGATGTCGCGCTGGTCGACGCAGCCATCCTGGACGAACAGGCTCTCGGTCAGCAGGAAAAGGACGAGTTCGCCACCACCCGCTCGATGAGGCGCTCCCCGGAGGCCAAGAAACTCGAGGAAGTCAGCCTGCTCGACGACCCGATCAGGTTGTCGGAGTAGGCCCCGTTGTTTCGGCGCCGCAGTTCAGCTGCGGAGCCTATCTGTCTGTGGGAATAGGTTGGTGGGTGTGCACGGACTCGAACCGTGGACCCGCTGATTAAGAGTCAGCAGTTCCCTAGAAACTTAGGTGATCACTGGGAACATATCAGACATTTTTCCGTTTATTTTCAGACCTTTCTGGCGTATACCCTCTGACTGTGGGAACCGGAGCGATCAAGATCGATCTCGAGGTTGCTTCCCAATTGCTTCCCAGCGGGGGTCTCATGCGCCTGACCAAGGAAAACATCAATCGCCTCGAATTGCCCTCGGACAAGACCGAACTGCTGGTATTCGACGACCAAGTGCGCGGCTTCGGCCTCAGGCTCCGCGCGGGCGGCAAGCGATCGTGGATTGTGCAATTTCGCATCGGCCAGAAGCAGCGTCGCCTGACTATTGGGTCTGCTGCCACCATTGATCCGGCGACCGCCCGCGAGCAGGCCCGCCAAAAACTGGCGCAAGTGGCGCTGGGGACGGACCCGCAATTGGAAAAGCGTCAGGCCCGGCGGGACGCCAGCGAGACCTTGGGCGGGCTCATCACGAAATACCTCGAAAGCCATGCGGCTGGTTCACTGTCAGCCAGAACGCTGGTGGAGGTTAAGCGGAGCCTCTCCGGACACTGGAAACGGCTGCACGAGATCCCTGTCGCCAAGATCAGCCGCCGGGATATCGCTACAGAGCTCACGGCCATCGCCCAGAACTCTGGCCCCTTCGCCGCGAATAGGGCCCGGGCATATTTGTCGTCTGCATTCGGCTGGGCTGTGATGCAGGGCCTTGCTGAAGAAAACCCGGTGTCAGGCACCGGCCGGGTTGCGCCCGAGATCAGCCGCGACCGCGTCCTGAAGGACGCCGAAATGGCGCTAATCTGGAGGAACGCCGGAGATGGTGACTATGGCGCCATCATCCGTCTGCTAGCCCTGACGGGCCAGCGGCGTGAAGAGGTTGCCGCGATGACGTGGGGCGAAGTCGACCTTGATACCGGTATTTGGGAAATCCCTGCCCCCCGGACCAAGAACGGTCGTACACATGTCGTAGCGTTATCACCTGAAGCCATATCGATCATCAAAGGGATCGAACGACGCAAAGGCCGCGATCTGGTTTTCGGCTCAGGCTCCGGGCCGTTCTCAGGCTGGTCGAAGGGGAAGTCGAAGCTTGATCAGCGGATCCTGCAGGACCTACGCCAGCAAGATCCGGACGCAGCCACCCTTCCCGACTGGC
>CAIMLX010000211.1 GCA_903842455.1 uncultured Hyphomicrobiales bacterium
GCCGGGCACCTCGATGCCGTCTATGACGGCGAGGTGGGCGCCGAGTACAAGACCAAGGTAGGGGCTGACCTCGGGCTCGAAATCGTTCGCTCGCAATACCTCGGCTCGCGCCAACTCGTGCTGGTGAAGCCGCGCGATGTGAAGGCCCCGGCGGATCTGGCGGGCCTGAAGCTTCGCATGCCCGGCTCCGAGACCTGGCAGTTCCTGGGCAATGCGCTGGGCGGTAACGCCACGCCACTAGCCTTCGAGGAAATTTACCTGGCGCTGCAGACTGGCACCATTGATGGCTTTGAGAACCCGCTTGCCGACGTCATCGCAAACAAGTTCTACGAAGTGACCAAGCAGGTCGTGCTGACCGACCATATGGTCTCCAACACCTTCTTCACCGTCGCCAAGCCCTATTGGGATGGGCTGAGCGAAGACGAGAAAAAGGCGGTCGAGACGGCCGAAGCTGCCGCCAAGGCCTACAACGACGCCGAAGTTCTGAAGGCCGAGGCCGACGCCGTGAAGTTCCTGCAGGACAACGGCATGACCGTCGTTACGCCCGACGTCGCCTCGTTCCGCGAGCAGGTGCAGAAGAAGTTCCTCGATAGCGACTTCGCCAAGACCTGGCCGGCCGGGTTGCTCGACCGCATCAACGCCGCCGGCGCGTAGTCGTGTATCAACTGCGCCACATCTGGAGGCGGTTCGCAGAGGGCGTGGCGGCGATCAGTTTCGCCGTCTTGTTCTCCGCCTTCATCCTCCAGGTGGTGTCGCGCTACGTCTTCAATTCGCCGATCGCCTGGACGCTGGAGCTCTGCGCCATCTCATATGTCTGGGTGGTGTTCTGGACCTGCGGCATCCTCGTCTCCGAGCGGCAGCAGATCGTCTTCGACGTCATCTACAACTGGTTCAAGCCCGGGCCGCGGCGCTGGCTTGCCATCTTCAACACCGCCTGCCTCGGCCTAGTCTTCCTCGCCGCGCTGCCCGGGGTGGTCGACTACATCCTCTATCTTGGCAGGCGCCGTACCATGCTGCTGCATATCCGCATGGACCTCGTCTACTCGTGCTTTGCTATCTTCCTGATTGCCGTGGTCGTGGGTGCGGCGATCAGGATCAGGCGGCTGCTGGGCAACGAGTGGCAGAAAACGCTTTAGGACCACCACGCCGATGAGTTTCTCCGCCTGGGCGATGTTCGTCCTGTTCTTTCTGTGGTCCTTCCTCGGCATGCCAATTGGTCATGCCATGCTGGCGAGCGGCGTTGTTTACCTGCTGATCACCCAGCAGGACGTGGCGCTGGTCGCAACCCAGAGCCTCAACGGCCTGTACGGCTCGTTCGTGCTGCTCTCGGTGCCACTGTTCATCCTTGCCGCCGAGATAATGAATGCCTCGGGCCTGACCGAGCGCATGTACGGGGTCGCCAACATGCTGGTCGGCCGCTTCAAGGGCGGCCTAGCCCACGTCAACATCCTCGCCTCGGTGATCTTCTCGGGCATGAGCGGCTCCGCCCTCGCCGATGCCGCCGGCCCCGGCAAGCTCGAGGTCGATGCTATGGTGAAGGCCGGTTACACGCCCGGCTTTGCTGCGGCGCTGAGCTCCACCTCGGCGATCATCGGGCCGATCATTCCACCCTCGATCCCCATGGTACTCTACGGCGTCGTCGCCAATACCTCGATCGGCTACCTGTTCATGGGCGGCGTCATCCCCGGCCTGCTGCTGGCCGGAGCGCAGTCGGCCATCGTCACCGTCATGGCCCGCTACAAGGATTTCCCGGTCGCGCCGGTGCCGAAATTTCGCGAAGCGGCGAAAACCATCTTCTACGCCATCCCCGTGCTCTGCCTGCCGGTCATCCTGCTGGGCGGCATCTATTCGGGCGCGGTGACGCCGACCGAGGCCGCGGCCGTCGCGGCGTTCTGCGCGCTGATGATGGCCTTCTTCCTCTATCGCTCGCTGACGCTCAAGTCCTTTTACCGCGTGCTGGTCGATTCTTCGAAGGCCACCGCCATCGTCGCCATCACCATCGCCGGGGCGCTGGTGATGAACTGGGTGGTAGCTGCCGAACAGATCCCGGAGGCAATGGGCCAGTGGATGGTCAGCCTCAACCTGTCGCCCGTCGTCTTCATGTTCATGGTGACGGTGCTGTTCCTCATCCTCGGCGCTTTCCTCGATACGCTCCTGATGCTGCTGATCATCATCCCCATCCTGATGCCCACCGTCGTCGCGCTCGGCATCGACCCGGTGCATTTCGGCGTCGTCTCGGTGGTGAACCTGATGATCGGCCTCGTCACCCCGCCCATGGGCGAACTGGTGTTCCTCATCGCCGGCGTCTCCGGCATCAAGGTCGCCGACATCACCAAGGAGATGTGGCCGTTCCTGATCGTCCTGATCGGCCTGCTCTTCGTTCTCGTGTACGTCCCCCAAATCACGCTCTGGCTGCCCGAACTCGCGGGCTACAAGGTCCAGGGCACCTTTATGCGTTGACCACTGAAGGAGCCCGGAAATGCCCGGCATGAAAGACCTCGTCAAAGGCACCGACCGCTACCGCAACTTCATCGGCGGCCAGTGGGTGGAGTCGATGCTGAAGGAATGGATCGAGGTCGAGAACCCGGCCACCGGCCAGGTGATCGCTTCCGTGCCGCGCGGCAATGCTGACGACGCCGACCGCGCCGTCACCGCCGCCTACCAGGCCCAGCCCGCCTGGGAGGCCCTGCCCCCGGCGAGCCGCGGCCAGCTGCTGAAGGACCTGGCCCGGGTCATCCTCGAAAACCGCGAGCGCCTTGCCCGCATGGTCATCGCCGAGCAGGGCAAGCCTCTGCACGAGGCGCGCGGCGAGATCGAGGGCGCCGCGCTCTACCTTACCTACGCCGCAGAGGAAGCCCGCCGCATCACCGGCGACATCATCCCGTCCGACAACCCCGACGAGCAGATCTGGATCCAGAAGGTCGCGCACGGCGTCGTCATCGCGCTGACGGCCTGGAACTACCCTGCGGGCCTGATGTGCCGCAAAATCGGCCCGGCGCTCATCGCCGGCAATACCGTGGTGGTGAAGTCGCACGAGGGCACCCCCACCACGGCGCTCGAAATCGCCCAGCTGGCCGACCAGGTCGGCTTTCCGGCTGGTGTCATCAATATGGTCAGCGGCACCGGTGAAGGCGTCGGCCGGGCGCTTGTCACCCACCCGCTGAGCAGGCTGATCACGCTCACCGGCTCGGTCCGCGCCGGCAAGGATATCTTCCGCCACGCCGCCGAAGACCTGAAGATCCTCCGCCTCGAGCTCGGCGGCAAGGCCCCCTTCATCGTCGCCGAGGATGCCGATATTGGCGCCGCCGTCCGCGCCGCCGTGCTCTCGCGCTTCGAGAATTGCGGGCAGGTCTGCATCTGCAACGAGCGTATGTATATCCACGAAAAGATCGCCGACGAGTTCTACGAGAAGTTCACCGCCGCGGTGAAGCAGTTGAAGGTCGGCGACCCCACCACCCTGGTCGACATCGGCCCGAAATTTTCCCGCCCCGAACTCGAAAAGGTCGAGCGCATGGTCGAGACGGCAAAAGCCGCCGGGGCCGAGGTGCTGACCGGCGGCAGGCGTCTCACCGAGGGCGAGTTTTCCCGCGGCCACTGGTATGAGCCAACGGTGCTGAAGGTCACCGACAACTCCATGCAGATCATGCAGGACGAAGTCTTCGGCCCCGTCGTCCCGATGATGACCGTCACCGATTTCGACGAAGGCCTGAAGCTCGCTAACGAGAGCCGCTACGGGCTTTCCGCCTACGTCTTCACCAAGGACATGCGCCGCATGATGCGCCTGATCCGCGAGCTGAAGTTCGGCGAGATCTACGTCAACAAGCAGGGCGGCGACGTCGTCCAGGCCCACCACGCCGGCCTCCGCAATAGCGGCATCGGCGGCGAGGACGGCAAGTACGGGCTCGATGCGTACTTGCAGAAAAAGACCATCTACGTGAACTACGCGTGAGGGCCAACACACCCCACCCCAGTTCCGCTACGCCGCTTCGCGGCAAGCTCCACTACCCTCACCATAATGGGGGAGGGAGCGCTGTTGGCTGACCTATGCCACTGATCTCCCTCCCTGTTGTGGGGAGGGTAGCGTCGCTAGGAGCGAAGCGACGTAGCAGAGCTAGGGTGGGGGTGAGTCTGCGCCCCTCACGGCACCGCCGCGTAAGCCGTGTATGCGCTTGTTGCCAGCCAGCCCGCATCGATCGGTAGCGTTACCCCGGTGATGGCTGAAGCGGCGTCCGAGCACAGGAACCAGATTGCCTCCCCCACATCCGCCGGCTGCACGAAGCGCCGTAGCGCTGCCTTTTCGATGATCAGCTTCGGATCGCGCTGCCCGCTGTCGATCCGCGCCTGCATCGCCGGCGTCAGCACATAGCCCGGCGCGACCGCATTGACGCGCACCCCGCGAGGCCCGAACTCCGCCGCCAGGATCTCCGTCATCATTTTGATCGACGCCTTGCCCATCGCATAGGCCGGCTGGCCCGAGGGCCGGTACGTCGTCAGCGACCCCATGTTGACGATCGCGCCACTGCCCCGCGTCGTCATCGCCCGCCCGAACACCTGGTTCACCAGCAGCGTGCCGCGCACGTTGATCGCGTGGATCCGGTCGTATTCGGCAATGTCCATGTCGGTGACCCGAATGGCGTTCTGCAGCACCCCGGCTGAGTTGACCACTGCATCCACCACGACGCGCCGCGCCAGCACATCGGCGGCATAGGCCGCAATCGCCGCCTCGTCGGCGACGTCGAGCCCCCGATATGTCGCGCCGATTTCGCCCGCTATCCGCGCCCCGCGCGCCTCATCCCGATCGGCGATCTCCACGACAAACCCGCCGGCCGCGAACCGCCGCGCCGTCGCC
>CAIMLX010000212.1 GCA_903842455.1 uncultured Hyphomicrobiales bacterium
GACAACGCCGCGTGCAGAAAGCTTGTTCAGTGTGCGCGCCATGCTTCTCTCCAACTCCGGCCCCAGCAGCGGCCCTAGCACAGGCTCCGGTTTCAGGCGAACGCAATCGATTGTCGGCGAGCACACTGAACGCGCCCTCTGACACTATATCAACAATTTCAGCATCTTTGGTGCACAGCGACGATCTATGCCGAGCATGGGCGGACGACCATTCGACGGACTTTCTCTCCGCCAGCTTATCGCATCCTCATGCTGCTGCTCAGATTTCGGCTCGGCGTTGTACTGGGCTAGGCCAGGGGCGTCCGGTTGGAACAGGCAACCATTGAGGCTCACGGCCGCGAGGACACGCGATGGCACTGCGGCTGCAGTGTGCAGTCAGCTGGTTAATTCTGGAACCTCCCACGCCCCTGGAGATTGGCCCACAAGGAGGTACCAGATGAGCACGCAGAACATTCCGCCACTCGTTCCCGACCCGCGCCCCGGCCAGATGCCGGATCCGGCAGTGCCGCCTCTCGGCCCAACTGTGCCCGACATCCCGGACGTCGATATCCCCGGCGAGTTGCCCGACCCAGGTGAAGAGCCGCGTCAACCCCCGGACCGTGCGCCATTTCCTGAGCCGCAGCCATCGGCCTGACAGGATGATGTCAGGTCGGATCTAGCAATGATTTACGACGACGGCTGAGAGCGAATGCGGTGGCATTCTGTTCCCAGGATCAAAGGGTTTTCACGCAAACGGGCCCGCGCCATGTCACAAAAGAAACCACCAGAACCGGACAGCCGGGTCGTCGCCGTCCTCGACAGTAAAACGATGCGCAAAGTCGAGAAGCTTGCGGCGCGCTATGGGATTGCTCCGGAGGACGTGCTTCGAGAGTTGATCCGGATGGAGTTGTCGGAGCCGCCCGAAGGCACCACGGTCCACTAGGCGACAAGCCGGCTCGGCGACCTTGCTCGACGGGTTCGCCGTGGCGGCTTGCAGCGTCGGTATGGCGACGTGCAGTTGCCTCTTGTATGCGCGCCGTCGTTGACGCGTCGTTTCGAGAACGGGGAAGACCGCGTTGGACCAGCTTTTCACCGATGCCCTTTATATGACGACCCGATCGATAGAAGCCTGCGGTGTGCTCGTCATCGTCATCGGGGCAATCGTCGCTGCCACGAACTTCTTTCGGCACCTGCGTGACGAAAACCCTTACAGGGAACTGCGATCCACGCTGGGCAGGGCCATTCTCCTCGGCCTGGAACTTCTCGTGGCCGCCGACATCATTAACACCGTGGCCATTGAACCCACCCTGGACAGACTGGCCGTCCTCGCCGGAATCGTCCTGATCCGGACATTCCTGAGTCTGTCCCTTGAAGTTAAAATTACGGGGAAATGGCCATGGGACAGGTCCAAATCCCAGTGATCGGCGACTAGCGCGACACTGCGCGTCGAATGGTCGAACGAAACTGTGCACGCTCGTAACGTCCTCACTCCGGCCCCGGTACGTTGGCGACGAAGTGCTGAAGCTGCTACGAGGCAGGCTATGGGCTTTCGGAGTGAGTTACTCTTCGCAGCAAGCCGAGGGACAACGTCCACTAGCGCACCTGAACTATGCGAGCAGTTGCGGAGCGGCCCGGGCGCACCGCGTCGCCATCCGTTGCGCAGCAGTCAGCCTCTGATCGGTCTGGGAGACAAGTTTCGGCTGGGCCGAAGGTTACGAAAGCGGCATTCCGGTATCTGTGATGCATACGCATGCAAATGGGGATTGCATTCGTATGCAAAATTGTCATAGCGTCGTCGTCATCGCAGGCCCGGGGGCGGTTTCGGTAGGGTTTTCCGCCCCTCGTGCCATGCGCGGGAGAGAATTCGACCCGGCCGGCCTTGCGGCTCCGGGTCTCACAGGAGAGACCATCATGAAGCATATTCTGGCAGCATCGGTATCCATCGCGGCCCTCTGCCTCGGCGCGGGCGCCGCCTTTGCCGATTGCGGCGTCACCGCCGGTTCGGTGCGCATCCTTTCGAACGATTTCGAGGCGCTGCGCCTTATCAACACCACCGCCGAAGAGTGCGCCACCGACGCGGTGAAAGTCACCGCCAACGCCACCGCAGAACACAAGAACCTGCAGGTGCCGGCCCTCACCATCAACCCGGCCGAGTACACGGTCGCGGTTGTCGCCAACAACTCCATCGTGCCGCTGCTCAACGACGACCTGATCCGCCCGCTCGACGACCTCGTCGCCAAGTACGGCCAGGACCTGTTGCCCAACCAGCTGATCAAGATCGACGGCAAGGTGATGGCGATCGCCTTCATGGGCAATGGCCAGCACATGTTCTACCGCAAGGACATCCTCGAGCAGGCCGGTGTGGCCGAGCCGAAGTCCTACGAGGACGTGCTCGCCGCCGCCAAGGCGATCAAGGATGCCGGCATCCTCGAATACCCGCTGGCTGCCAGCGTGAAGCCCGGTTGGGACCTCGCCGCCGAGTTCGTGAATACCTACCTGGGCACCGGCGGCGAATTCTTCGCGCCCGGCTCGGCCGAACTCGCCATCGACAACGAGAATGGCCTCAAGGTCCTCGAGACCATGCGCGCCATGACCGCCTACATGGACCCCGACTACCTGACCTTCGACGCCAACTCGATCCAGGCCGAATACGAAGCCGGCAAGATCGCCATGATGAACGAGTGGGGCTCGCTCGCCGGCGCCACCCTCGACGCCGAGGGTGCAGTTGACGGCGTCGTCGCCAACACCGTGCTCGCCGCCGCCCCGACCATCAACGGCGGCACGATCCCGTCGGCAGCCCTGTGGTGGGACGGCTTCACCATTGCCAAGAACATCTCGGATGAAGATGCCGAGGCGTCGTTCCGCGCCATGGTGCACGGCATCAACCCCGACATGGTGGCCAAGAACGCCGAAGTCGCGACCTGGCTGGTCAAGGGCTACACGCCCGGCCCGGCCGCGGTCGGCGTGATCGCCAATGCCACTGCCGGCGCCCGTGCCTACCCGATGCAGCCCTATATGGGCCTGCTGCACACGGCGCTGTCGTCCGAGCTGGCCGATTTCATCGCCGGCAAGGAAGATGCAGCGCAGGCACTGGCCGATGTGAAGGCCGCCTACGACACTGCCGCCAAGGAAGGCGGTTTCCTCTAACCTCGACTTTCGGGAGGGGCGCCGCGTGCGCCCCTCCTCCTTGTCCCGGTCAGCAACAGGGGGCGCTCGATGCCGCATAAGACATTCTTCGCCTTCATCCTGCCCTCGCTGATCGCGATGGTCCTGTTCATCGCGCTGCCCATCGTCTCGGTGGTGGTGCAATCGTTCTATGTCGAGCACGGCCGCGTTCTCGTCGAAGTCGAGAACTGCCAGCCGTTCGGCGGCTGCACCAAGGAAGTCCGCGTCGACTCCGAGGCCACGGCCAAGCTCGAGAAGGAGCAGCCGCTCGGCCAGTTCAACGGCTTCGGCACCTATCTCAACCGCAGCCATCTGGCGGTGACGGAGATCGGCGAAATCCTGTCTGCCAACAGCGGCTTCAGCGATATCGTCGCCCGCATCTACAACCTGCCCTTCTACAAGGCGCTCGCCTTCACGCTGGTGTTCTGCTTCGTGGTGACGCCGCTCGCCATGCTGCTGGGCTTCGTCATCGCGCTTGCCGTCAACACCATCCCCAGGCTGATCAAGGGGCCGGTGATCTTCTTTTCGCTGCTGCCGATGATCATCACGCCGCTGGTCGGCTCGCTGATCCTCTACTGGATGATCCATCCGCAGGGCATCGTCGGCGCCACCATCCAGGACATCTTCAACGATCCCAACCTGTCGCTGCGCGCCTCGCCGGTGCTGACCTGGGCGTCGCTGCTGTTCTACGGCGTGTGGACCAACGCCCCCTTCTCGTTCGTGGTGTTCTACGCCGGGCTGCAGACCGTGCCGGGCGATACGCTGGAATCGGCGATGATCGACGGGGCGTCGCGCTGGGAGCGCATCCGCTTCGTCATCCTGCCGCACCTCGCGCCGCTCGCCACTTTCGTGGCGCTGGTCCAGCTGATGGACAATTTCCGCGTGTTCGAGCCGATCGTCGGCTTTTCGGCCGAGGCCAATGCCAGCTCGCTGAGCTGGATGATCTTCAACGACCTCTCAGGCGATTCCCAGCTGTTCGGCTCGGCCGGCGCCACCTCGGTGCTGACCATCATCGGCGTCGTGATCCTGCTCATGCCGGTGCTGCTCCGCACCTGGCGCGAATTCAACCACAAGGCGGTGTGACGATGTCCGACTCGATCGCTCAGCGGCGGCCGCTGCCGCTCAACCTGCTCATCAGCGTCTTCCTCATCTTCTGGGTCATTCTTGCCGCCTTCCCGTTCTTCTGGACGGTGTGGGGTTCGTTCAAGGTCGAGGTGGATTTCTTCTCCCGCGAGAGCTGGTGGAACGCCATCTTCGGCACCAACACCATCAAGCAGACCGGCTCGGCGTTCACCGGCGACGGCTACGAGGGCGCCTGGGTGACGCGCGAGTTCTGGCGCGCTGCGGGCAACACGGCGATCGTGACGGTGTCGGTGACCGTCATTTCGCTGACGCTGGGCACGCTGGGCGGCTACGCGCTCGCCCGCTCCGGCCAGCGCTACGCGTTCTGGATCCTGATCGCGGCGCTGGTGTTCCGCGCCATGCCGCACATCACGCTGGTCTCGGGCTACCTGCTGCCGTTCTTCCAGCTCAACGTCTGGGGCTACCTGCCCACCTCGATCATCGTGCTCGTCGCCATCAACCAGCCCTTCACGCTGTGGATGCTGCACTCGTTCTTCCTGTCGATCCCTAAGGATCTCGACGAGAGCGCCATGGTCGACGGCTGCTCGCGCTTCGAGGCGTTCCGCCGCGTCATCATCCCGGTGATGTGGCCCGGCGTGGTGACGACGGGGCTGTTCAGCTTCCTCCTCGCCTACAACGACTTCGCCACCACCTCGATGCTGCTGAGCGCCGACAACCAGACCATGGTGCCGAAGATCTCGAGCTTCCTCGGCTCGGTGCAGGAGCAGGGCAACGTCATGTACGCGGTCGCGGCCGTGGTCTCGGCGACCGTGCCGCTCTTCATCCTCGTCCTCTTCTTCCAACGCCAGATCGTCAGCGGCCTCACCGCCGGCGCAGTGAAAGGCTGATCCAGATGGCCCGGATCCAACTCAAGAACGTGCAGAAGCGCTGGACCAACTTCGTCGCGGTCGAGAACTTCAACCTCGACATCGCCGACCAGGAGTTCCTGGTGCTGCTGGGGCCGTCGGGCTGTGGCAAGACCACGACCATGCGGATGATCGCCGGGCTCGAGGACGTCTCGGCCGGCGAGATCTGGATCGGCGACAGGCTGGTCAACAAGCTCGAGCCGAAGGACCGGGACATCTCGATGGTGTTCCAGAGTTACGGGCTCTACCCCAACATGACGGTCTACGAGAACATCCGCTTCCCGTTGCGCGTCCGCAAGATTCCGCAGGACCAGCACCACGAGCGGGTGATGAAGGCTTCGGCGATGGTCGAACTCGACGATTTCCTGCAGCGCCGCCCGGCGGCGCTCTCGGGCGGCCAGCGGCAGCGCGTCGCCCTTGCCCGCGCCATCGTCCGCGAGCCGAACGCCTTCCTGATGGACGAGCCGCTCAGCAACCTCGACGCCAAGCTGCGCGTCTCCACCCGGGCGCAGATCAAGAACCTGCACCACACGCTGAAGCGCACCACCATCTACGTCACCCACGACCAGGTCGAAGCGATGACGCTGGCCGACCGCGTGGTAGTGATGAGCAAGGGCGTCGTGCAGCAGGTCGGCACGCCGATGGAAATCTATGACCGACCGGCCAATACCTTCGTCGCCGGTTTCATCGGTTCGCCGGCGATGAACCTCGTGCCGGGCAACATCGCCGATGGCGTGTTCACCGGCGAGCACATCCGTGTCGAAGGCCTGGCCCGCAATGCGCGTGGCCCGGTGACGCTCGGCTTCCGGGCCGAAGACGCGACGCTCGCCTCCGAGGGTGGGCAGATCGGGGCCGACATCTACTCGGTCGAACTGCTCGGCGAGGCAACCATGATCTCGATGCGGGTCGGCGGCGAACTCGTTTCGATCAAGACCTCCAAGGACTATCGCGCCGAGATCGGCGATGCGGTACGCGTGAATATCACGCCGGCCGCCTGTCATCTGTTCGACAAGGCCACCGGCACCCGGATCGAGCCGCAGCACTGATGCCGACTGAGCCTGCAAAGACGCCCGAAGACGCTCGCCGCGCCCCGTTCGACGCCGCGCTGCGGGCGCTCGGCATTTCGGTGTCCGAAGCCGATGCCGCGGAGTCGTTCAGGATCGCGACGTGGATGGATGACGGCATTGCCGGGTTGAACGAGACCCTGCCGGGCGACGCCGTCGACCCCACCGCGGTCGACGATGCCGCCGCGGACCTGACGATCCTCGAAGCCGGCCGGCGGCTGCGCGACGGCTCGCTCACCGCCTTCGCGCTGGTCGAGACGCATCTGCGGCGCGTCGATGAACGCGACCCGACCTACCTTGCCTTCTACCATGTGCTCGCCGATTGGGCGCGCGAGGCGGCGCGACGCGCCGACAGCGAGCTGGCGCGCGGCATCGACCGCGGTCCGCTGCACGGCATCCCCGTCGGTATCAAGGACCTCATCGATATCGCCGGCCTGCCGACCACGGCCGGCTCGCGGCTGCGGCAGAACCATGTCGCCGAGCGCAACGCCGCGGCAGTCGATCGCCTCATCGAAGGCGGAGCGATCATCCTCGGCAAGCTCGCGACGTACGAATTCGCGACCGTCGGTCCTGCATTCGACACGCTCCACCCGCCGGCCCGCAACCCCTGGAGCCTCGACCACATCACCGGTGGCTCGTCGTCGGGCTGCGCCGCCGCGGTCGCGGGCGGCATGCTCCGCACCACGATCGGCAGCGACACCGGTGGCTCGGTGCGCGGCCCCGCCTCCTATTGCGGCGTCGTTGGCCTGAAGCCGACCGTCGGCCTCGTCGAGACCGCCGGCAGCGTCGAGCTGTCGCCCAGCCTCCACCATCTCGGGCCGATGTCGGCCACCACCGCCGACGCTGCCCTGACGCTCGACGTGCTGTCGGGCCGCACTGGCGATGACCGTGCCGCAGCCCGCCTCGGCCAGCCGGTTGCCGGGATGCGGATCGCCTACGGGCGCGACTGGTTCGCGAGCGACGCGCAGCCCGAGGTGATCGCGGCGATGGACGCGGCCATCTCGAAACTGTCGGAGCTTGGCGCCATCGTCGAGCGGGTCGACCTGCCGGACTATCCGGCGATCGAAGTGGCAGCGGCGGCGATCATCCAGCGCGAAGCGCTCGACCTCCACGCGGCCGACCTTGCGGCGCACCCGGAGGCCTATGGCCGCCAGACCTTCAAGAACCTCGTCTCCGGCGCCCTGCTCACCAACGCTCAGGTTGCCGAGGCGCACCGCGCGGGCGCCAGTTTCCGCCAGCGGCTCGAGGATGAGATCTTCGCCGAGTTCGACGCGCTCATCACCGTCTGCGCGCTGACGACCGCCCTGCCGGTGAAACTGTTCGAGAACGGGGCGGTCTGGACGCCGATGCGGACCATCGGCTTCAACGTCAGCGGCCACCCGGTGCTGGCGCTGCCGATCGGGTTCGCCAACGGCCTGCCGATGGGCATGCAGATCGTCGGGCGGCACCATGGCGAGGCGGTGATCTGCCAGCTCGGTGACGCCTTCGAGCACGCCACCGACCACGCCCTGCAGCGGCCACCGGCCCTCGATCCCGTCAAGTGAAACCGAATTCACCGCGCTCGGCCCGAGCGTGGTTTACAAAATTGCATACGTATGCAAGATATGACCTGCGAGTGAGGAGATTCCAGCAATGGCGCGGTGGCTGAAAACCAGCAAGACGGTGGAAGAGCGGGCGGAAGCCAACAAGCAGGTTCGGTTGACCGTCGAGACCATCCTCTCCGACATCGAAAAGCGCGGCGACGAGGCAGTGCGCGAGCTGAGCCGCAAGTACGACGGCTGGGACCGCCCGGATTTCCGCCTGAGCCAGGCCGAGATCGATGCCTGCATGGCGCAGCTGACCGACCAGGATCTCACCGACATCGCCTTCGCGCAGACGCAGGTGCGCAACTTCGCGCAAAAGCAGAAGGACACCATGCTGCCGCTCGAGGTCGAGACGCTGCCCGGCGTCATCCTCGGCCACAAGCATGTGCCGATCGCCGATGTCGGCTGCTACGTGCCCGGCGGCAAGTATCCGCTGCTGGCGTCGGCCCACATGTCGGTGCTGACCGCCAAGGTCGCCGGCTGCGACCGCGTCATCACCGCCGCCCCGCCGTTCAACGGCACGGCGGCGCCCGCCATCGTCGCGGCGCAGCACATGGCGGGAGCCGACGAAATCTACGTGCTCGGCGGCATCCAGGCGATCGGCGCCATGGCGATCGGCACGCAGAGCATCAAGTCGGTCGACATGCTGGTCGGCCCCGGCAACGCCTATGTCGCCGAAGCCAAGCGTCAGCTCTACGGCCGCGTCGGCATCGACCTGTTCGCCGGCCCGACCGAGACGCTGCTGATTGCCGACGAGACGGTCGATGGCGAACTCTGCGCCACCGACCTGCTCGGCCAGGCCGAGCACGGCCCCACCTCGCCCGCCATCCTGCTCACCAATTCCGAGAAGCTGGCCCGCGAAACGATGGCGCAGGTCGAGCACCTTCTCACCATCCTCCCCACCGGCGAGGTGGCGCGGAAGTCGTGGGAGGATTTCGGCGAGATCATCGTCTGCGACAGCTACGACGAAATGATAGAGGTCGCCGACCGGATCGCGTCGGAGCACGTGCAGGTGATGACCGACCGCGACATGTGGTTCCGCGACACGCTGCGCAATTTCGGCGCGCTGTTCCTCGGGCCGCGCACCAATGTGGCGTATGGCGACAAGGTGATCGGCACCAACCACACGCTGCCGACGCTGAAGGCGGCTCGCTACACCGGCGGATTGTGGGTCGGGAAATTCCTCAAGACCTGCACCTGGCAGACCGTCACCACCGACGAAGCCTCGACGATGGTGGGCGAATACGCGTCGCGGCTCTGCATGCTCGAAGGCTTTGCCGGCCATGCCGAGCAGGCCAACATCCGGGTCCGCCGCTATGGCGGCCGCAACATCCCCTACGCCACGGCGGCCTCGCCGCGGCAGGCCGCCGAATGACATGACCCTGCCGCGCACTCCCAGCCTGCGCCTCGATGGCCGCCGTGCCCTGGTCACCGGCGGCACGCGCGGCATCGGGCTGGGTGCGGCAACCGTACTGGCCGAAGCCGGAGCCGAGGTGACGATCACCGCGCGGACGGCCAGCGACATCGCGGCCGTCGTCGCGGCGCTCGAAGAACGTGGCTTCAAGGCCCGTGGCGAGGCGCTGGACGTGACCGACACCGCAGCGGTCGCGGCTTTCCTCGACCGGCAGCTGCCGTTCGATGTCCTCGTCAACAGCGCCGGCGGGGCGCGACACGCGAACTTCCTCGATGTCACCGAGGCCGATTACGACGCGATCCTGGCACTCAACCTCAAGTCGGCGCTGTTCGTATCGCAGGGCGTCGCCCGAAAGCTGATCGCCGCCGGCAGGCCGGGCTCGATCATCCACATCTCCTCGCAGATGGGGCATGTGGGCGGGCCGAAGCGGACCGTGTATGCCGCCAGCAAGTTTGCTGTTGAAGGTCTGACCAAGTCGATGGCCATTGAACTGGGCCCGCACAATATACGGGTCAATACCGTAGCGCCGACCTTCGTCGAAACGGAGATGTCGGCCAAGAGCCTGAGTGACCCGGACTTCAGAAGCTGGGTGCTGGGCAAGATCAAACTGGGCCGCCTCGCCCAGGTGGAGGACATCATGGGACCGGTGCTGCTGCTCGCGACGGACGCGGGGGCGATGATCACCGGATCGACCGTGATGGTGGATGGCGGATGGACGGCGGAGTAAAGCGCGGTGCAGTGACCTCCTCGCAGGTCGCCGAACATGCCGGCGTCAGCCAGTCGGCAGTGTCGCGCACCTTCACGCCCGGCGCTTCGATATCTCCCAAGACCCGCGCCAAGGTGCTCGCCGCCGCCAAGGCACTCGGCTACCGGCCGAACGCCATCGCCCGCTCGCTGATCACCAACCGCTCGCGCATCATCGCGGTGGTGATGGCCTATCTCGAGAACCTGTTCTATCCCGACGTGCTGGAGGAGCTTGGCCGCCGCCTCGCCGCCGAGAACTACCACGTGCTGCTGTTCACCGGCTTCAAGGACCGCGACAGCGATCCGGTGTTCGACCAGTTGATGCAGTACCGGGTCGACGGCATCATCCTCGCCTCGACCTCGCTGAGTTCCGACCTTGCCGAGGAGTGCGAGACGGCCGGCATTCCGGTCGTGCTGTTCAACCGCACCACCGGCAAGGATGTTGCCTCGTCGGTCACCTCGCGCAACCACGAGGGTGGCCGGCTGCTCGGCGAGTTCCTGGTCGGCGGCGGACACCGGACCTTCGGCTACATTGCCGGCCTCGCCAACTCGTCGACCAACCGCGACCGCTTCGCCGGCTTCCGCGAAGCGCTGGCGCGCCACGGCATCGACGACATCCAGGTCGGCACCGGCAACTACAACCGGCAGGAGGCCGAGGCCGCGGCCCGGGCCATGCTGTCCGGCCCGAACCGCCCGGAAGCCATCTTCGTCGCCAACGACCATATGGCCGTGGCCGTGATGGATGTCGCCCGCTACGAGTTCGGCCTCGCCATCCCCGCGGACCTGTCGATCGTCGGCTATGACGATGTCGGCCCGGCGCGCTGGACCTCCTACGGCATCACCAGCGTCACCCAGCCGATCAGCGCCATGGTGGAGGCCACGGTCGATATCCTCATGGACCAGATCGCCTCGGGCGAGATCGAGACGCAGCACCGAGTGGTGCCGAGCGAACTCATCGTCCGCACCTCGGCCCGCCTGCCCAAGACCGGCATCGTCGAGGTCGACGGCCAGCTCGTCTACCGCCCGGAGGGCCTGAAGTGAGCCCGGTCCGGATGGCGCGCGCTATGCATACGAATGCAGTGTGCGCAGCAAAATTCTTCCAACACTCTGTCGAAAGGACATTGAAATGAGCAAATGGACCCAGGAGGCGATGGAAAAGCGCCTCGTCCGCTACGCCGATCTCAAGGGCCTGCGGAACGCCTTCATCGACGCCCGTACCCCGGGCTCGGACCGCAAGGAAAACTTCACCATCATCGGGCCGGGCGTCTCCGAGAACAAGGCGCAGGTGGTGCACATCCCCGAGGCACACGGCTTCAATTTCGGTGCCGCCCGCCAGCCGTTCGGCTGCACCAACTCGCAGCACAGCCACCTGACGGCCGAGACCTTCCTCGTCCACACCGGCAAGTGGCGCTTCGTCTTCGGGCCCGACAAGACCGACGGCTATCTCGACGTCGAGCCAGGCGACGTCGCCACCGTTCCCACGCACATGTTCCGCGGCTTCGAAAAGCTCGATGAAGGCACCGGCTTCCTCGCCGTGGTGCTGGGCCACGACGATCCGGGCAAGGTGGTCTGGGCCCCGTCGGTGTTCAAGATGGCCGAGCACTACGGGCTGAAGCTGCTGAAGGGCGGCAAACTGATCGATACGACGCTGGGCGAAACCGTGCCCGAGGGCGCCGAGATGGAGCAGCCGCCCAGCCAGGCGAAGCTCAAGGAACTGGCGACGCCGCCGATGTCGGAGCTGGCGAAATACGCCATCAAGGCCGCCGACATGCAGGGCAACCCGAACTCGCCGCTCGCCGGCCCCGGCGTCGAAGAAGCGCCGCTGATCGGCGATGTCGACGCCCATGACGGCTTTGCGGCCGGCCCGATCATCGGCCACTGGCAGCACGATTTCGCGCTCCGCCGGCTGAAGCTCGAAACCGGTGCGACCATCCCGATGCACGCCCGCGCCGAGCAGGAAGTGATCTTCGTGCAGTCGGGCACGATCGAGTTCAGCTGGGAGGGCGGCAAGCTGGTGATCGGCGCCGGCGACACGCTGACCGTCCCGGTCGGCCTGATGCACGGCTTCCGCAACCCCACGTCCGCCGACGCGATCGCCTTCGTGGTGCGCGGCGCTGCCGCCCCGGCCGCGCCGGCCTTCGCCACCGCCCAGGCGGCCGAGTGATGGCCGGCCGCATCCAGACCACCCATGTGGGGTCGCTGCCCCGCACCAAGCAGATCACCGACCTCGTGTTCGCACGCGAGGCCGGGGTGCCGGTGGAGGAAGACGGCTTCAACCGCATCGTCGGCGCGGCCATCGTCGAGATCGTGCGCCGGCAGAAGGCGGCTGGCATCGACCTGCCGTCGGATGGCGAGCTCAGCAAGATCAGCTACGCCACCTATATCAAGGACCGGCTGACCGGCTTTGCCGGAGACAGCTCGCGGCGCCCGCCGCAGGACCTCGAACTGGTCCCGAGCTTCCTCGAGCGGCAAGCGAAATCGGGCGGCACACCCTCCTATCGCCGCCCGAAATGCGTCGGCGAGATCGCGGTCAAGTCGATGCAGCCGCTGGCCGACGACATAGCCAACTTCCAGTCGGCGCTTGATGCGAACGGCTATGCGCGCGGCTTCATGAACTCGGCGACGCCGGGCGTCATCGCGCTGTTCCAGCCCAACGAGTTCTACAAGACGCAGGACGATTATCTCGAGGCCGTCGCCGAGGGCATGCGGGCCGAGTACGAGGGCATCGTGGCGGCAGGGCTGATCCTGCAGCTCGACAGCCCCGACCTCGGGCTCGGTCGGCACATGATGTACAAGGACCTCGACGACGACGGCTTCGTGCAGGCCGCCGAGCGGCATGTCGAGGTGCTCAACCACGCGCTGCGCAACATCGACGGCTCGAAGGTGCGGATGCATGTCTGCTGGGGCAACTACGAGGGTCCGCACCACTGCGACATCGCCCTCAAGAAGGTGCTGCCCACCATTCTGAAGGCGAAACCGCGGGCGCTGCTGTTCGAAGGCGCCAACCCGCGGCACGCCCACGAGTGGGTGGACTGGAAGGACTTCGACCTGCCTGACGACTACGTGCTGATCCCCGGCATGCTCGACTCGACCACCAACTTCGTCGAGCACCCCGAGCTCATTGCCGAGCGCCTGATGCACTATGTGGACATCGTCGGGGCGGACCGGGTCATCGCCGGCACGGACTGCGGCTTCTCGACTTTCGCCGGTTTCGGGGCCGTCGATCCGGCCATCGTATGGCTGAAGCTCGAGGCACTGCGTGATGGCGCAGCGCTGGTCAGCGACCGGCTCAAGCTGAACTAGGAGCGGACCATGCCCAGCATCACACCCGAAACCCTCGCCATCCTGCGCCGCAACGACACGCCCACCGTGTGCAATGCGCTCGAGCACGTGATGGGCGGCCGCACCGCCGAGGGGTTCACGAAATCCCCGACGGTCTGCGCCGACCCGTCCCTGCCGCCAGTCGTCGGCTTCGCCCGCACCGCGAAGATCCGCGCCTCGTCGCCGGCCCAGAAGCCGCCCGCCGAAGTGCGGGCGCTGCGCATGCAGTACTACGAGTACGTCTCGGCCGGTGAAGGGCCGAACGTCGTCGTCATCGAGGACACCGACTGGCCGCACGCCATCGGCGGGTTCTGGGGCGAAATGCAGGTGGCCCAGCACAAGGGCCTCGGCGTTGCCGGGACGCTGACCAACGGCGTGCTGCGCGACCTCGGCATGCTCGATCCGGGCTACCAGGTGATCGCCGGCTCGGTCGGCCCCAGCCACGCCTTCGTGCACGTCACCGAACTCGACGTTCCCGTCACAGTCTTCGGCATGGCCGTCCGCCCCGGCGACCTGATCCACGCCGACCGCCATGGCGCGGTGGTGATCCCGGCCCAGCACATCGAAAAGATGCCGGCCGCCATCGACATCGTGGTCCGCAAGGAGCAACCGGTCCTCAAGGCCGCGAGAGCACCAGGCTTCACTGTCGAGAAGCTGCGCGCGGCCTGGCTCGAGGCCGACGCGATCAAGTAAGCACTGTAAACATACGTCCATCCGCCCTGCACCACCGGCGCCTCATTCAAACCGAGGCGCCGGTAGTTTATTGCGGGCTGGACAGCCGGGGATAAGTTTTACGCCTGCAGCCGATCCAGCCGCAGCTGTGCTGCCCTGCGGTGGCCTTCGAGCGTCTCGCTGGCGCTCTGGCGGGCGGCGGGTGGGGCGACGGTCTTGACGCCGCGCTCGTCGAGCCACTGGTGGGTGGCGATCTTGACATAGGCACCGACCCACAGGCCGCCGGTGTAGCGGCCGGCGCCCATGGTGGGGAGCGTGTGGTTGGTGCCGACGCACTTGTCGGAATAGACGACGCTCGCCAGCTCGCCGATGAACAGCGAACCGTAGTTGCGCAGCTTTTTGGCCATGGCGTGCGGGTCGGCGGTGTGGACCTGCAGGTGCTCGGCGGCGACGTAGTCGGAATAGGCGATCAGCGTCGCTTCATCGGAGCAGACGACGATCTCGCCATAGTCCTTCCAGGCGATGCCGGCGACATTGGCGGTCGAGAGGCTCTCGAGCTGGCGCTCGACTTCCTTCAGCGTCGCTTCGGCGAGCGCGCGGTCGGTGGTGATCAGGCCGACGCGGGTGCGGACGTCGTGCTCGGCCTGAGCCAGCAGGTCGGTGGCGATCATCTCGGCATCGCCGGTGTGATCGGCGACGACGAAGATTTCCGACGGGCCGGCCAACTGGTCGATGCCCACCGGGCCGAACACCTGACGCTTGGCTTCGTTGACGAAGGCGTTGCCGGGGCCGACGATCTTGTTGACGGTCGGCACGCTCTCTGTGCCGTAGGCCATCGCAGCGATGGCCTGCGCACCGCCGATGCGGAAGATGCGGTCGGCAGCCGAGAGGTGGCAGCCGGCGATCATCGCCTTGTGGGCGTTGGGCGGCAGGCAGGCGACGACCTCGCCGACGCCGGCGACCTTGGCCGGGACGATGGTCATGATCGGCGCCGACAGCAGGGGATAGCGGCCGCCGGGGACGTAGCAGCCGACGCGGTCGATCGGGATGACACGGTGGCCGAGATGCACGCCGGGCAGCGTCTCGATCTCGAGCGGCAGGATGGTGGCGAGCTGGGCTTCGGCGAACCGGCGGACGTTGGCGATGGCGAATTCGGTGTCGGCGCGGGTCTGCGGATCGAGCTCGGCGAGGGCGGCTTCGCGCTCTTCCATGCTGACTTCAAACACCGGCACATCGGCCTTGTCGAACTTCAGGCTGTAGTCGCGGACCGCCTTATCGCCCTGTTCCCGCACGTTTTTCAGGATTTCGGCGACCAGCGTTTCGACCGGGGCGTTGTCGCTGACCTGGTCGCGGGTGGGCGCCTTGACGAAGCTGATACCCTGGGGTGCGCGGGTGGAATCGGACATGGGGAAGCGGCCTCCGGCGGAAGGTAAAGGTCAGGTTTATCGGGCTTTCGAGCCTCACCAGCTCGACGCAGAAAGCTCTTGCATACGTATGCAGTTTTTGCCAGTGTTTTCTTCACCGGGGTGTTTGGGCATTCACCGAACCACCGGTTTGCCACGGCGGCGCCACGCGAAAGCCGCTAGGATGAACGGATGCTGACAGCCTACGAGACGCCACTGCTGAGGCTGCCGGGAACGCTGTGCGACGAGCGGGTGTTCGAGGCGGCGACGTCCGGGCTCGGACGGCAGCGGTATACGGTCGAGATGGCGGGCGAACTGTCGGCGCCGGAGATGGCGCGGCGGGTGCTGGAGCTGGCACCGCCGAAGTTCGCGCTGCTCGGGTTCTCGCTCGGGGCCATTGTCGGGCTCGAAGTGCTGGCGCAGGCACCGGAACGGGTGGAGCGGATCGCACTCGTTGGCTGCAATGCGCGGACGATGCCGGCAGACCGGGCGGCCAAACGCCGAGCCGCGGTGACGAAGGCGGCGAGCGACGGCACGACGGCCTATATTTCCGAGGTCTGGGATGACTCGGTGCCGGAGTGGCGCCGCGACGACGCCAGCCTGCGCGCCGAGCTTGAGGCCATGGCGACCGATACCGCGCTCAAGACCTTCGAGGAGCAGGTGGAAATCTCGGTGAACCGCGCGGACCGCCGCGCCGGGTTGGCCGACATCGCCGTCCCGACGCTGGTGGCCTGTGGCGCCGAAGATCGCGTCTGCCCGCCTGAACTCAGCGAAGAGATCGCCGCGAGCGTCGCCGGCGCGAACCTGGCGATCGTTTCGAGCGCCGGGCACTACCTTACCCTCGATCAACCTGAAATCATGGCGGAACTGCTGGCCGAATGGCTTGCGGTCGCCGCCCAACCGCACGGCATCGCCTCCAAGGAGTTTTCATGAGCGACGACGACAAGGGCACCAAGACTGCCCGCATTTCCCGCATCGATGCGCCCAAGGAGCAGGTGCTGCAGGTCGAGCGCCGCGACTATCCGGAGTTGGCGCCCACCGACCGGCCGCGCAGCCAGTCGATGGAAGGCTTCGACGAGATCTATACCGACATCGTCGACTACATCGTGCGCTGCACCCACAAGATCTGGGACGAGCGCGATATCGGGCTGATCTACACCCACTACACCCATAACTGCGTGCTCTACGGCACGATGGGGACGATCTACAATCGCGAAGACGTGGTGCGCGACACCATCCAGCGGCTGGTTTCCTTCCCCGAGCGGCGCGGCATGGCCACGCAGGTGATCTGGGACGGCAACGACAAGGACGGGTTCTACACCTCGCACCTCGTCACCGGCTCGGGCCGGCACACGCAGTTCGGCCATCTGGGCCAGCCGACCAACCGGCCGTTCGTATCGCGGACGATCGCCGACTGCATGATCATCCGCAACAAGATCTACCGCGAGTGGGTGGTGGCGGACACCGCGACCATCATCAAGCAGCTCGGCCTCGACCTCGACGCCTTCGCGCTGCGGCTCGCCACCGGCGCCGCCGCCCGGGGCCAGAACAATTTCGACATCGGCGAGAACCGCCGCCTGCTCGGCCAGTATCCGCCCGAGGCCGAGGCTGATCTCTCGATCGCCAAGACCGACATCGAGCGCGAGACCCTCGGCTGGTTGCACGAGGTGTTCAACAAGCGGATGTTCGGCAAGATCAAGGACGTCTACGCGCCGACCGTGCAGTACCACGGGCCGATGATGAAGGAGTATTACGGCGTCGCCGCCGTGACGCACCAGCACCTGGGCCTGATCGGCTCGCTACCGGATGCGTCCTACGCGCCGCAGTACATCTGCTCCACTCCCTGCGAAGAGGGTGGCGTGAAGGTGGCGGTGCGCTGGGTGATGGAAGGCCACCACCTCGGCTACGGCATCCTGCAGAGCCTCGGCGAACACCCCACCGGCAAGCGCGTGCAGGTGATGGGCATGAGCCACTTCCACTACAAGGACGGCAAGGTCGTCGACGAGTGGACCGTCTACGACGAACTGAGCCTCCTGGCCCAGGTCAAGCTGGCCCAGTTGACCGACGCGGCCTGATCACCTCGATTTCCAGATCAAGGGCCGGCGCCACGGGCGTCGACCCTTTCTGCTGCTGCATCCGCCGTGCAGCGGGGTGCGATAGCCGCCTGGAACAGCCCGCTGGCGCTGAATTTACCTATCGTCTCAATGGGTTCTTGCGCGGATCGTCCTGTTCGATGTTGAATACATTCCACCCCGGCATGAATTAGTCATCGCCGGAGGCGTGTCATTCGACCCCTGGTGCGGGTCATTCCAGGGGGTCTCTTCGCATGCCTGCTAACCAAGCGCCGATCCTGCAGTTCCTCTCGCCGCTGCTCGACCTGATCGCGGTTCGAAACCCGATCGAGGACCAGCTCTACACCAACAACGGCGATGCGACCTTCAACCCGACGCCCCAGGCCCTGGACGGCGTTGCCGGCCACGATGAGTCACGCGGCGCAGACGTGGCCGACCTCGACGGCGACGGCGACCTCGATGCCGTCGTCGCCTATGGCTATTTCGGCCCGAGCACGGTGTTCCTCAACGATGGCAGCGGCAACCTTGTGTCCACCGGCCAGGGGCTCGGCGGCGTGGACGTCCAGAACGTCACCCTCGGCGATTTCGACAATGACGGCGACATCGACGCCTTCCTGGCTGCAGCCGGCGCAGCGACCGAGGGCCGCCCAAGCCAGGTCTTCTTCAATGATGGCAGCGGCAGCTTCACGGCGGGACAGAGCGTCGGCAACGCCACCAGCATGGACTCAGAAGCGGCCGACATCGACGGCGACCTGGATATCGTGCTGGCCAACTGGCCACGGGGCAGCAATTCAACGCCGAGTCAGGCGTGGCTGAACGACGGCACCGGCCAGTTCACGCTCGGCTACACGTTCGCCAGCGATGAATCGTGGGATGTCGATCTCGGCGACCTGAATGGCGACGGCAAGATCGATGCTGTCCTCGGCAACAATTCCGCCCAGCGCGCCACGCTGTATCTCGGCAATGGCGATGGCACGTTCACCCAGGTGCCCGATGCGTTGTCGGCAACGGTGGCAACCTATAGCGGCATCACCCTCGCCGACCTCGATGGCGACGGCGATCTCGACGTCGTGCAGGTGTTATCCGACCAGAACGCCGAAGTGTTGCTGAACGACGGCGCCGGCAACTTCACCTCCAGCGGCCAGACCGATATCGCCGCGTTCGGCTGGCGGCTCGATGCCGGCGACCTCGACAATGACGGCGATATCGACATCGTCTCCACCTGGGAGCTCGGCGACGAGGCGCTGTGGATCAACGACGGCACCGGCCACTTCGCCGTCCAGGACAACTTCCTCGCTGCCACCAACATCTTCGATGTCCAGTTCGGCGCGTTCCGCAACGCCGCCTCGGCCACTCCGCCGGCGCTGGACTTCGACGAGGGCGATGTGCTCGCGGTGCTGCCGGCAGCACTTGTTTCCGATGCGGATAGCGCGACGCTGACTTCGGCGACACTCACCATCACCGGCGGATTCCCGGGATCAGGCGACCTGCTGCAGGCGGTAACCGCAGGAACCGGCATATCGGCGAGCTTTGCCAACGACGTGCTGACGCTCAGCGGCGTAGCGAGCCTCGCCGACTACCAGCAGGTTCTGCGGTCGGTCGTGTTCAGCTCGGGTTCTGATCCGACGGACGGCCAGACCCGCATGTCGCGCACCATTTCGGTCGTGCTGGACGATGGCAGCGTCGGCGGGCAGAGTGCGACGGCAGAGATCGAGATCACCGTCACCGACAACGCCAGTGCCCCCATCATAAGCTCAGGCGACGGCGATACGGCGGCCTACACGGTGCAGGAAAATGCCACGGCGGTGGCGATCATCGAGGCCAGCGACGCCGACAACGACATCATCAGCTATTCGATCTCCGGCGGCGCCGATTCGCTGCTGTTCTCGATTGACGCGGTTACGGGCGCGCTACGCTTCGTCGATGCGCCCGACTACGAGGCGGCAGCCGATGCCGACGAGGACAATGTCTATCTCGTCGAAGTGACGGCGAGCGATGGCAGCCAAGCCGATACCCAGAGCATCTCGGTCACCGTGCTCAACGTGGCAGGCGTCACAATCACCGGCACCAACAGCGGCAACGTCGTCTCGGGCAGCGTGACCGCAGCGGGCCAACAATATGCCAGCGGCGAAGAGGACATGATCTACGGCCGAGGCGGGCGCGACACCCTGAGCGGGCTTGGCGGCAACGATACGCTCGATGGCGGCTCCGGCGCCGACTGGATGAGTGGCGGCAGCGGCAACGACCTCTACATCGTCGACAATATCTGCGACGTGGTGATCGAAGCGGAGGATGAAGGCGTCGATACCGTCCAGACCGCAGTCAGCTACCGGCTCGGCGCGCATGTCGAAAACCTGATCCTCACGGGCCTCTGCGCCGTGATCGGAACCGGCAACGGTATGGCCAATTCGATTACCGGCAATGGCTTCGCCAACATCCTGATCGGCCTTGGCGGCGCCGATACGCTGGACGGCGGTGGCGGACTGGACACCGCGAGCTACGCGGGCTCCCTGCTGGGCGTGAACGTGAGCCTCAAGACCGGGCTCGGCCATGGGGGCGACGCCGAAGGCGACACCCTGATGCGGATAGAGAACCTGATCGGTTCAAGCAGAGCCGACACGCTCGAGGGCGACGACGGCTTCAACATCCTGAGTGGCGGTGCCGGCACCGACACCCTGTCGTACAAGCATGCCGGCGGTGCGGTAACGGTTGATCTCTCGAGGACCACGGTGCAGGCGACCGGCGGCAGCGGGCTGGACATAGTGAGCAATTTTGAGAACCTCACCGGGTCGGGCTATGGGGACAAGCTCACCGGCGACAAGTGGAACAACGTGCTCTCCGGTCTCGATGGCGATGACCGGCTGTCGGGCGGCAAGGGCAACGACACGCTGGAGGGCGGCCTCGGCACCGACTGGCTTACCGGCGGGGCGGGCAGCGACCGCTTCGTGTTCCGCGATTTCAGCAGCGGCGTCGACCGGATCACCGACTTTGCGACGCGCTCCGACAAGTTGCAGATCGATGCAACGGCGTTCGGCGGGGGGCTGGTGGCGGGTGGGTCGGTAGACCTGGCCTATGCCGGCAGCGCCGGCGCAGCGAGCCATGGCCCCGGCGGCTACTTCATCTTCGACAATTCCGGAGCCGACACGGGCACGCTCTACTGGGACGCCAATGGCGGATCGGGCGGCGACGCCATGGCGATTGCCGTGCTGTCGAGCGGCATCATCGCGGCAGGTGACTTCCTGCTCGGCTAGACTGCAGGTCCGGGACGAAGCGGACCTCTGCGGATCGTGGACGGAGCCGGGGCGCCACGCTCCGGCTCCATCGATTCACTACGCTGCGCGTTCCGCCGCGATCACCAGACGAAGGGTGCGTCGCTGGTGTGGGGAGATGTCGAGGCGGATCTGGCCCGATCTCACTTCGAGCTCGGGGCCCGAGGGCTCGAGGTCGAGCGCGTCCATGGCGCGCGCCTGTGTGATGATGAAGCCGGGGATGGCGAACTTCACCGCATTGGCCGAGCTGGCGGTGTTCACGAGGTCGAGGCGGAGGGTATCGCCTGAGCGGGCGGGGCGCAGGCGGATTTCGACCGGTGCGTCGGAGGCGACGTCCAGCAGCGGCGCCGGGGCCTTGAGGTCGGCATCGTAGGCGCGCACCACGACCGGCGGGGTGCAGGCCTGGGCCGCAAAGGCGATGGCCGCGGCTTCGTCGTAGGCCGCCTGCGGGAGCAGGTGGAACCGGGCCGTGATGCGGCCGCTCTGGCTGGCGGCGAAGTTGACGTTCCAGTGGTTGTTCACCAGCTGGAAAGCCAGTTCCGGCCCATCGAGCCGCCGGCCGCCGGCCTCTTCGGTCTGGAGGCCGAAGGGCTGCACGAGGGGAGCATCCGGCGAGGCGACGACGAGCCCCATGTCGGAGGTGGCCAGCGCCGCGAAGCGCTGGACCGAGGCCCAGGTCAGGCATCCGCGGTCGAGCTGCTGGGTGGCTGCGTCGATGACGTGATCGCCGATATCGAGCTTCGCTTCGGCCCGCTCGCCGGGAGCGGCGAAGATCATGTAGAAGGCTTCGGTAGTTTCGATCCGCCGCTTTTCGAGCGCGATTGTCGCCTCGACGCCCGGGCCGTCGAAGGGCAGGCGATAGGTGACGCGCGCGGTCTCGCCATGCGGCCAGGCCAGGTCGACGTCGATCTCCGCCCCCATCAGCGTTGCACGGCCGGCGCTCACCCCGGTCACCGTGCCGGTGACCCGATTGAACGCGGTCTTCGGGTCGGGCCAGACCAGGGATTCGAGCTTGGACCAATCCGCCGCATCGACGTCATAGGCAAAGAGCGCGTTGCGGCGCTGGCTTTCATCCACCAGCGTCTCGTGCACCACGAGGCCCGATCGCAGGGTCGACGGCGAGACGTCCTTGCCGGAGGCCTTGTCGATCAGGGATGCGATGGTGCCATCGGCCGGATTGACGCTCAGGCGCCAGCGGGCGGTTTCGATCCAGTTCTCCCCGACCTGCACGAGTGCTGAACTATCGACCCTGGTGGGGCGGACCACGGCCTGGCCCCAGGCGGGCAGATCGACGGCGATGACGTGGTCGAGGGAGTGGCCGAAGCCGAAGCGCTCGACATCCATGCCCGGCAGGAAGCGGTCGCAGACATAGGAGTTGAGGATCGTCGCCGGGGCGGCGCCGCCGAGGTCGTGCGTGAGCGGCCAGTGGACGCGCCGCGGGGCGCCGGTGGGATTGAAGACGTAGTAGGCCTGCGCCTCGATCGGCACCTTGGGCGCAGTGTTGCGGCGGAACTGGATATCCCCTTCCACCTTCTGGCCGGTGACCGAACGGGCATGCGAGCGGGCCGCGGTGGTCAGCGCCTCGAGCGCGGTGGCGAACCCCTGCTGGGCGCGCTCGGTCTTCCACGACCACTGGAAGCGGGTGAAGGGCGACTGCGACAGGTCGGTGGAGCAGTAGGCGCCCCAGGTGTGCTCGTCATAGAGGGTGATGTCCTGCACCGCCTGATCGAGCGCCTCGGTGTCGGCGCCGGGGTGCAGCGCATTGAGCAGGTCGGCGACCGGGATCAGCCGTTCGCCGCTGCGGGCGATGGCGGTTTCGTGGGCTGTCGAGGCGACCCCGTCGGCCCAGTAGTCGGGCCAGTCGCCGGTCAGGGTCGGCGGAACGGGACCGTCCACCGTGCTGGCCTGCAGCTTGTCAAAGGCCTGGTCGAGGGTGGCGATCTCCAGCCGGGGGTGGCGGCCTTCGGCATTCCAGCGTTCGACGAAGTCGGGCAGTTCTTCGGTCGGGAAGCCGTTGTCGGGCGAGGCGGCGTTGGTGACCTGTGCCAGCACGGTAGAGTACGGGTAGACCCCGGCCTGCTCCACCCGCGCCAGCACGCGGTCCACATCCCGCTGCGATTTGTCAAGGTCGCCCTGGCTGAAATGCCAGGTCAGCGTGCCGTAGGTGTAGTGCCACGCGTGAAGGGTGGGGAGGTGCCGGCCGGACGGGGTTTCCCAGTTGAAGTAGTGCGGGGCCAGCAGGTCCGACATGCCCCGGTAGGGGTTGGAAGCCATTGCCAGCCGTTCGACCCCGGCGTCGAGCAGCAGGT
Source organism: uncultured Hyphomicrobiales bacterium (assembly GCA_903842455.1). Lineage (GTDB taxonomy): Bacteria > Pseudomonadota > Alphaproteobacteria > Rhizobiales > Devosiaceae > Devosia_A. The sequence continues at coordinate 22,984 of CAIMLX010000212.1, forward strand.
CGGTCCAGTGCCAGGCAAGCCCGTTGACGTCACACTGCCAGGCGGTCCGTGCCTCGATCCCGTAGTCTGCCCGCAGGGCGCGCAACTGATCGAGGGAGCGTTCGGCCAGCGCCGGCGAGATCAGCGGCGTCCAGTGCATCGGCATGGCGCCGACCCCGATCAGCCCGGCGCGGTGCAGCGCCATGAAGCGGTCGACCTGCCCCGGCTTGGCGGCGCGCAACCAGCGCAGGGTTGTCTCGGTGACCTCGCAGGTCCAGCGGAACCGGGACGCCGTGCCCCGCCCCGCTTCGCGTTCGCAGACATCGATGGCCTTGTCGATGATGCGGCGCTGCTGGCGGAACAGCGACTCCGCATGGTCGGTGTAGCCGAAGTCGGTGTGGGTGTGGTTGACAAGACACAGGGTATCGACGGCCATCAAAATCCTCCGCAATGGCGCTGGAAATCGAGCCGGATCACCGCAGGTGCTGGCCCACTAAAGCCTTTCGGCCGGTTGAGACTCCCGGTGCGAATGCCACCCCATCAGCCGCGCCTCTCGCCCACCGGCGCCGCAGCCTCGCGGATGAAGTATTCCGGGTGGCGGTCGCGGATGACGTCGAGTTCGTGCATCACCGAGGTGAGGTGCACGGTGATGGTGCGGTCGGCGCCTTCGGCGTCGCGGGCCTTCAGCCGGTCGAGGATCTCCTCGTGCTCGCGCACGATGAAGAACATGTGCTCCTGGCTCAGCAGCGACATGCGCCGGATGCGGTCCATGTGGAACTTTGCCTCACGTACGTCATCCCAGATCGACTCGAACCCGGCCGCCTTGGCGATGAGCGCATGGAAGCGCTCGTCGGATTGCAGGAAGCTCTGGTCATCGGCGAGGTTGGCGAAGGTGGTCTGCAGGGCGACTTCCCGCGTCATCAGCGCCGCGATCTCCGGCGTCAGCTTTTCCGCCGCGAGGCGGGCCAGCGGCCGCTCCAGCGCCTCGCGGATGAAGCGCGAGCGGGCGATGCGATCATGGCTCAGCGGCGAGACGACGGTGCCGCGCTGCGGCAGGATTTCGACGAGGCCGCGCCGGGCCAGCCGGGCCAAAGCCTCGCGCACCGGGGTGCGGCTGACGCCGAACTCGGCCGCCAGCCGCGCTTCCGACAGTTCCTGGAACGGCGGCAGTTCCATGTCGAGGATGCGCTCCATGAGCACATCGTGCACCTGCGCGGCGATCGAGCTTTCCCGCCCGTCGTCGGAATGTGCGTTTCTCGAGCCCCGCTGAACGAAGGTGCTCATTTGGACCCAAGCTGCAGGCCGGCCATGAAGTATTTCCTCAGTGCGATGAACAAAATCACCGTCGGAATACTCGAAATCAGCGTGGCCGTAATCACCACGTTGGGGCCCAGCGTGGAATAGGTGCCCTGCAGCGATTGCAGCGCCACCATGATGGAGCGGACCTCGATGCCGTTGGCGAGGATCGAGCTGAACAGCAGGTCGTTCCAGATGAAGGTGAACTGCAGCAGGTAGAGCGCGATCAGCGGCCCGGTGGCGTTGGGCAGGATCATCGAGGTGAACACCCGCCACTCCGATGCGCCTTCGATGCGCGCCGCCTCGTCCACTTCCTTGGTGATGCCGGAGAAGGCGTTGCGCAGCACCAGCAGCGGGAAGGGAATACACAGCGCCACATAGACCAGCAGCATGCCGCCCCAGCTGTTGATGATGCCGACGCGCTGATAACCGAACAGCAGCGGCACGAGGTACATCTGGAAGGGGAACAGCGTGCCGGTGAAGATCAGCATGAACCAGCCATTGGCGCCGATCAGGTTGAGCCGGGTCATGCCGTAGGCCGCCGCCGCCGCGATGCCCACCGCGATGGCCGCGCCGATCAGGGCGTAGCTGAACGAGTTCAGCGAGGCCTGCCCCATGTTGCCGACGGTCCAGGCCTGCACGACGTTTTCGAGGACGGGCGCCAGCGAATCGGGCAGCTCGAGCACACCCTTGCGGGCATATTCCTCCGAGGTCTTGAAGATGGTGACGAACAGATAATAGAGCGGCGTCAGGTAGGCGATGGTCATCGCCACGATGGGCACGATCACCCAGCGGCCGCCGCTGCGATGCTCGCGGCGCTCCTTCTCGATCAGCTGGGCGATGAACTGGGGGTTGGTGATATCGACGGCCATCTGCAATCCCCTCAGCGGATGTTCTTGGAGACGCGCGACTGGACGATCGCCAGCAGCGCACTGACGCTGATCACCATCGAGCCGAGCACCACGGCGATGGCCGAGCCATAGGCCCAGGCGCCGTTCGAGAAGGACTCGTAGTACATGTAGACCGCCAGCGAGAGCGTGCGCTTGGCCGGATAGGAACTGGCCATGACCCAGAGCAGGTCGAAGGTGGTGAAGCCGGCCGCGACGTTGAGAATGGTCACCACCAGCACCGTGGGCAGCAGCAGCGGCCAGACGATGTGGCGGAAGATCTGCCCCGGCGTGGCGCCATCGACGCGGGCCGCCTCGATGGGATCCTTCGGAATGGCGGCGAGACCGAGCAGCAGCAGCACCATGGTGATGCCGAGCGTCTGCCAGACGAAGGTGACGATGACGGCGCCGGTGATGCTGTCGGGCGAAAACAGCCAGCCATAGTCGAACGGCTGCCCGGTGGTGCCGGACACGACCGAGTTCAGCACGCCGCGCGGCGCATAGACGTAGTACCAGATGGCGCCCACCGCCGTCGGCGCCATGACGCGCGGCAGGAAGAACAGGCTCTTGAAGGTTTCCTGGAACGGGATGTTGCGCAGCAGCAGCGCCAGGCCGAGCCCGACCGCGAGCGGGAAGATGACGGCACCCACCACCCAGATGGCGGTGTTGCCCATCGCCTCGCCGAAATAGGGCAGCCGGAACAGCCGGGCGTAATTGTTGAAGCCGGCAAACTGGTCGAGGCCGGTGAACTTCTGCCACTTGGTGAAGCTGAGGATGACGTTGAAAACCACCGGCAGCAGCAGGAACAGCGCCACCATGATGACGGCCGGGGCGATGAACAGCCAGGCGACGCGCGTCTGCTGCCAGGCGACGCGGCGTTCGCGGCGGCGTGCTTCCTTGAGCACCTCGGGACTGAGCATGGCGGTGTTCATCGACGTCTCCGTGGGCAGGAACCGGCCGCACCATTCGGGAGGGCGCGACCGGCGGGAGGACCGAGGCGCTTTCGATCAGGGAAAGCGCCTCGGAAGCTGCTTACTGGTTGGCCCAGTAGTCGGCGTTGATCGTCTGCATGGTCGACATCGACTGCTGCGCCTGCTCGGGGGTCGGGTTGAACATGAATTCACCCATGGCCGCCACCAGGTCGCCCTGGATCTGCGACGGCACGGCTTCCCACCAGCGGACCAGCGCCCGCGGCTTCAGCGTGGCGACCATTTCGGCGTTCGCCGCGATGATCGAGTTAGGCGCCTCGGCCTTCATGTTGCCGTTGTAGACCTGGACGGTCGACCCGAGCACGTTGGCGGCTTCGACGCCCATCAGGGCCTGTACGCCCTTGCCGAGGTCGGGATTGGCCTCGAGCGCGGCCTTCGAGACGACGATCGGCGAGGCTTCGACGATCACCGACTGCTGCACGTCCGGGCTGAGGGCGGGCATCAGGAAGGTGCCGAAGTCTTCACCGGCCACCATGCCGGCCTCGACGAACGAGCCCGAGTGCCAGTCGCCGACGAGGAACATCGAGGCGGTGCCATCGACGAAGTACTTCTGGTCGTCCTGCTCGCGCGGGTCGGTGAAGTAGCCCTTGGCGTACATGTCGCCCCAGACCGCGAAGGCGTTCTGGACGTCGGGGCTGTCATAGGCAACGGTGCCATCGGTCAGGCCGACGAAAGAGTCCGGGTTGGTGCCGAGCACCAGCTGGCTGAACCAGATGAAGGGCATCCAGCCGCCGGAGGCCGGCCCGTTGATCGGGGTGAAGCCGGCGGCCTTCAGCTTGTCGGCGGCGTCGGTGAACTCGGCCCAGGTGGTCGGCGGGGCGGCGATGCCGGCCTGCTCGAAGTGGTTCTTGTTGTAGAACATCACCCAGTTGGCGACGTTCAGCAGCACGCCGTAGGGCTTGCCGTCAACGCTCACCAGCGCCTGCTGGTCGGCCGAGTAGTCGCCGTTGGCGATGGCGGCTTCCCAGTAGGGGGTGAGGTCGGCGGCGATGCCGGTGGCGACCAGGTCGCTCAGCTGCTGGCCATTCCACCAGGTGAACATGGCCGGGGCATTATTGCCGGCGATCGAGGTCTGCATGAACGCCTGGTACTTGTCGGTCGGCGTGACTTCCTGCAGCTTGATGGTGACGCCGGAGGCCGCGCTGGCGGCTTCGGCAAGGCCGGTCATGCCGGCATTCCACGGGGTCTTGTCCGAATAGATGGCAAGCTCCTGGGCACCGGCGGCGCCGACGCTCAGCGTGGTCGCGAGGCCGACGGCCCCGATAGTCCTTAGTAGCGACATACCGTTTACTCCCTTTGTGGTTCTGTCGTCCCGCTGCGCCGTTAGCGGAGCAGCGAATTCTGGGTGTCCGCGTCGAACAGGTGCACGCGCGCCCCGTCGATGCGGAACTGCAGTTGTTCTCCGGTCTCGATCGCACGCGGATGCTGCATGCGCGCCACCACTTCGGTGCCGCCGAGGCTGGTAAAGAGCAGGCTCTGGTCGCCGAGCATCTCGGCGAACTCGACCGGGCCGGTGAAATCGGCGCCAAGTTCAGGCCGGGTGCCGTGTCCTTCCGGAACGATGTCCTCCGGCCGGATCCCGAGGCTCACGGCGGTGCCGGGGGCCGGCAGGTGGAACCGGTCGGCCGGGATGGCGATATCGATGCCGCCGGCCTTGATCGAACCACCATCGCCGACCACGGCGGGGATCAGGTTCATCGAGGGGGCGCCCATGAAGGTGGCGACGAACTGGTTGGCCGGGCGCTCGAACACCTCGAGCGGCGTGCCGATCTGGGCGACGCGGCCATCGTTCAGCACGACGATCTTGTCGGCCAGCGTCATCGCCTCGACCTGGTCGTGGGTAACGAACACCACGGTGGCGCCGAGCTGGCGCTGCAGCTTCTTGATTTCGACGCGCGTCTGGTTGCGCAGCTTCGCATCGAGGTTGGACAGCGGCTCGTCGAACAGGAAGACTTCGGGGTCGCGCACCATGGCGCGGCCGATGGCGACGCGCTGGCGCTGGCCGCCCGAGAGCTGGCTCGGCCGCCGGTCCATGTACGGGTCGAGGCCGAGCATGGCGGCCGCTTCGTTGCGGCGGCGCTCGATCTCGGGCTTCTTGACGCCGCTGATCTTCAGACCGAAGCCGAGATTGTCCTTGACGCTCATGTGCGGATAAAGCGCGTAGGACTGGAACACCATGGCGATGCCGCGCTCACGCGAGGGCAGGTCGTTGACCAGCTTCTCGCCGATCTTCAGCTCGCCATGCGAAATGGTCTCGAGGCCGGCGATCATCCGGAGCAGCGTGGACTTGCCGCAGCCGGAGGGGCCGACCAGCACCACGAAGGTGCCGTCCTCGATGTCGAGATCGATGCCCTTGATGGCGACGAAATCGCCGTAGACCTTGATGATGTCGCGCAGGGTGACTGTTGCCATGCCGGGTCTCCCTCAGTGCCGCGCCGGATCGGCGTAGCGCATCTCGGGCTGGATCGAGTACCAGTCCGGACGGCCGGGATCGCGGTCATAGGTGTAGCCGCCGACTTCCTTGTAGTAGGCGGCGTATTTGGCGAGCGCTTCGCGGTCGACCTCGACGCCGAGGCCCGGGCCCTTGGGCACCGCGATCTCGCCATCGACGTATTTCAGCTTACCGCCGACGATGATGTCGTCGAGCAGATGGTGGTAATGCGCGTCCGCGGCGAAGCTCATGTTGGGCAGCGCCGCGCCGAGGTGCAGCATCGAGGCGAGCTGGATGCCGAGTTCGCCCGACGAATGCACCGAGGCGCCGAACTGGAACGTCTCCAGCACCTGGCCGGCCTTGTAGGCCTGGCGCAGCCCGCCCCAGAAAGTGGTGTCGAGCAGGATCACATCGACCGCATCATGCTTGATGCAGCTGGCGAGCTGCTCGAAATTCACCACCACGGTGTTGGTGGCGGTGGGGATGGAGATGCGGTCGCGCAGGCGGCGCATGCCTTCGAGGCCGAAGCACGGGTCCTCGAAATAGTCGTTGCGGATGTGCTCGATCTGCCGCGCCACCCAGACCGAATCCTCGACCGACCAGACCGAGTTGGGGTCGAGCCGGAAACGGTCGCCCGGGAGGGCAGCGGCGATGGCGGAGTAGACCTCGACATCGTGCTCGGGCGAGAAGACGCCGCCCTTGAGCTTGTGCGACTTGAAGCCGTGCAGCGCCTTCTGGCGCTTCGCCTCGGCCACCAGCTCGTCGGCGCCGAACTCGTCGCCAAAACCGTGCTTCTCGTTGCCGTAGCGATAGAACAGGTAGGACGCGAACGGGATCGACTCGCGCAGCGCGCCGCCGATCAGGTCGCAGGCGCGGATGCCGAGATACTTGCCGGCGGCGTCCATGCAGGCCATCTCGATGGCCGCATGCACCTGCATGCGCGAATTGTAGAGGCTGGCCACCGGGTTCATGATCTTCCAGCGCAGCTGTTCGAGCTGCACCGGGTCGTGGCCCTTGAGATAGGGCAAGAGGCCCTTCACCGAGGCCTCGGCGCTTTCGCCGCCGCCGCCGAGTTCGCCCCAGCCGGAAATGCCTTCGTCCGTAACCACCTCGACGATGGTGCGCACGAACTTGCCCCAATGGGCGCCGGAGGCATGCCGGAGCGGCGCCTCGAGCGGCATGGCGACAGTGGTGGCCTTGATGTCTACGATCTTCATATAGGTCAGGTCTCTAGGTCGATTTGCCGTCGGCTTTTTTTGGAGCGCCGGGGATACGGGCGAGCATGCCGCCATCCACCCGCACGGTTTCGCCGGTCATGAACGACGCCTTGTCGGAGAGGAGGAAGGCGACGACTTCGCCGATTTCCGTCGGCTGGCCGCGCCGGCCGATCGGGTGCATGGCGTCGATCTCTTCATCGAGCGCCGCGGGATTGGGGTCCTGGTTGATGGCCCAGCGCAGCATCGGGGTTTCCACCGAGCCAGGCGCCACGCCGAGGACGCGGACGCCGTGTGCGGCCTCGTCCATCGCCATGCCGGTAACGAGCCCGATCATCCCGTGCTTGGAAACGACATAGGCGAGCGCGCCCTTCTGCGCCGCCATGCCCTGCACCGACGTGGTGAAGACGATGGCGCCCTTGCGGCGGCGCAGTTCCGGCAGCGCCGCCTTCGCCACGTAGAAGCTGCCGGTGAGATTGGTATCGAGGGTCTTGGCCCAGAGCTCCGGCGTGGTCGACACCGCATCGCCATAGGTCTGGATGCCGGCATTATGCGAGACGCCATCGAGCCCGCCGAAGCGTTCGACCGCCAGCTGCACGGCACGCTCGCAGTCGGCAAGGTTCGCGACCGAACCCACGACCACCGCCGCCTTGCCGCCGAGCGCCTGCGCCGTGGCGTTCAGCGCCTCGGCGTTGAGGTCGAAGAGCACGAGGTTTTTGCCCTCGGCCGTCAGCACCTCGGCGACGCCGCGGCCGATGCCCATGGCGGCGCCGGTGACGAGCACGGTCTGCGGACTAGCACTTTTGGCTGGGTCGTTCACTGCCAGCTCCTCCCTTGTCAAATACTTGTAGGTCTACCATACTAGTCGTGTCAATGCGCTTCCGCTGCCCGTCCCGACTGGCAGAAGTTTGTGGCCTACGCGCCATCGAAGCAGGACAAAGGGAGGTTTGCGTGCCGATCTATGCCTTCACCGGGAGCCTCACGCGCCCGATGCCGCAATACGGCGCCGCCAACGGCCAGGGGATCGGCCGCCTGGTTTTCGACGACGAAACCGGCACAATACGCCTCGCCGAGATGACCGGCGGCATCGACGACACCGCCTGGCTGGTGCCCGATCCGGCCCGCCACCGGCTCTATTCCACCTGCGAGATCACCGGCACCGACCAGAGTGCCGTCGTGGCGTATGCCGTTGAAAACACTGGGCTTCTCCGCATCGGCGAGCAGCAGACGCTCGGCAACGAGGCCTGCCACATGAGCCTTTCGACCGACGGCCGCTTCCTGCTCGTCGCCAACTACAACGGCGCCAACCCCGAGGGCGCCCCCGACGCCGCGCTGACGGTTTTCCCCATTACCGGCAATGGCTTAGGCACCCCGACCGCCAGCGTCGTCCACACCGGCAGCGGCCCCAACGCCCAACGCCAGACCACCGCCCACGCCCACTGCGTGATCCAGTCGCCCACCGGCGACACCGTCTACGTCTCCGACCTCGGCATCGACAGACTGGTGGCCTATACGCTTGATAAGACTGGCGGATTGACGCGCCAGCCAGCCCGCGACTTCCAGTTCCCGCCCGGCCTTGGGCCCCGCCACCTGGTGTTTTCTGCCAACGGCGCCTCGATCTTCGTCGTCAGCGAACTCATCGCCACGGTGCTGAGCCTCGCCGTCGATCCGGCGACCGGCGCCCTCACCGAGCGCGATGCCTTCCCGATCAGCGGCACCGCCCAATCGGCCGGTATCCTGCTGGCGCCGGATGGCCGCCACCTCTTCGTATCGCTCCGGCTCTGCGACGAAATCCTGGTGCTCCGCATCGGCGAGGACGGTCGGCTGACGCAGACGGCGCGGGTACCCAGTGGCGGTAACACCCCGCGCGACCTCAGCTTTTCGCCCTCGGGAAAACACCTCGTGGTCGCCAACCAGGACTCCGACCGGCTCACGGTTCTCCGCGTCGACCACGCGGCCGGCACGCTCTCCGAGCCGCTCCAGCATTTCGACATCGGCACGCCGATGTCGGTCAAGCTTGCCGCTTTCTGAGCGGTTCCCTCTCCCTCCAGCGTTGTGCGAAAATCCATGATCAACGAAATTCTCTTTGTGCATCATAGTCATACCGACATCGGGTACACCCACCCGCAGCCGGTGGTGATGGAACTGCACCGCCGCTTCATCGACGAGGCGCTCGATATTGCCGAGCGCACCGCCGACTACCCCGATGACGCCAAGTTCCGCTGGACCTGCGAGGTCACCGGCGGGACGATGGACTGGTGGGTGAACGCCTCCAACACCGACCGCGACCGCTTCCTCGCCGCGGTGAAGCGCGGGCAGATCGAAGTGGCCGGCATGGGCTGGCACATGACGCCGCTGATGGACCACGCGATGGTTCTCGACGTGCTGAAGCCGCTGAAGTTCTTCCGCGACCTCGGCATTCCGGTGCGCTCGGCGATGAACACCGACGTGAACGGCCTGCCCTGGGGCGTGGTCGATGCGCTGCTCGACCACGGCATTACCGGCATCTCGATGGCGATCAACGAGCACTATGGCCATGCGCTGGCGCCGTGGCCGCGCGCCTTCAACTGGCAGGCCCCGGGCGGCCGGACGATCACCGCCTATAACGGCTTCATTTACGGCGTGACCTCGGACCGCAGCCTGCAGATCCCGACCAACATGGAAGAGGCGCGGGCCCGCGTGCCGCGCTGGGCCAAGAAGTGGGAGGCGACCGGCTATCCGCATCCGTTCCTGATGATGCAGATCACCAATGTGCGCTACCACGACAACGGCTCGCCGCAGCCGAAGCTGCCGGATTTCGTGCGGAACTTCAACGAAGGCAATGCCTCGACCGGCGGCATCAAGCTGCGGATGGGCACGATCAGCGAGTTCTTCGAACGGGTGCGCCAGCAGCCGGCCGACACCATGCAGACGCTGCGTGGCGACTGGACCGACTGGTGGAATTTCGGCGCCGGCTCGACCGCGCACGAGACCTCGCAGGCGATGCGCGGCCAGCGCGATCTCGACGCCGCCACCGGGCTCGATGCGTGGCATCCGGGCGAGGAACCGCGCCGTCGCGCCATGCTGCACGACACCGCCCGCAAAGGGCTGGCGCTCTATGCCGAGCACACCTGGGGCGCCGACCGCTCGATTTCGCAGCCCTACTCGCCTGAAACCCGCACCCAGCAGTTGCTGAAGCTCGCGACCGTGGCAGAAGGCGCCAGCGTCGCCCGCATGCTGCGCCGTGACGGGCTCGAACGGCTGGGCATGGATGCCGGCGGCGACGAGCCGACGCTGCTGCTCTACAACCCGCATGGCTTTGCGGTGAAGCAGTCGGTGCGCCTGCCCTACCTGCCGCCGATGGCAGACGCCCCCGATCCGAAGCGCGGCTTTGGGCTCGAGGACCTCGTCCCCACCGGCCCGTCGTCGCACCGCATCCAGCGGCAGGACGTGGTGACCTCGGACCTTCCCGAGCATGGCGCCTACTACATGGCCCCGGTGGAGGTGCCGGCCCTGAGCTATGTGACGATCCCGGCGTCGAAGGCCGCGGTAATGCCGAACGGCAAGCTCTCGGCCAAAGACGGTGTGCTGTCGAATGGGCGGATCACCGTTTCCCTCGACGCTGCCGGTGGTCTGAACTCGCTCAAGCTCGATGGTACCGAATATGCCGGGTCCGCCACCGAGCACCTGAAGTTCGGCGTGCCGGTGCTGGAGCGGGTCGCTTCGGGCGTGCGCACCGACATGTTCGGCCAGCCCGACTTCGAGTCGCCCGACTGGCACCTCGCGTGGCACCGCGACTGGCAGGCCGAGCGCTTCGACGGCAAGCTGGTCGAGACCACCGAGACGGTGGAGCGCGGCAACGCAAACATCGTGCAGCGCTTCGAGCTGCCCAATGGCGACAAGGTGGCCGTGCTCTACCGCCTCGTCGGCGAGGAGCCGGTGCTGCATGTCGAGGCCACGGTCACCAAGACGCCGCTCATCGAGCCGCACGCGCTCTACCTGCCCATGCCGACGGCGCTCGCCGAGGGCTGGGAAGCGCACTACGAGACCGGCGGCGCGGTGGTGAAGCTCGACGACGAGCAGTTGCCCTATGCCAGCCGCCACTACATCACGGCGCAGCGCTTCGTGCGGATCGCGGACGCGACGTCCGAAGTGACGGTGGCCTGCCCGGATGCGCCGCTGTGGCAGGTCGGCGGCTACACCTTCGGCCGCTTCGAAGACCCGGATGGCCGGGTCGTGCGCGAGCGCCCCACCCTCGTCGCCTGGCTCACCAACAACTACTGGAGCACCAACTTCCAGGCTGACCAGGGCGGGCAGACGAAGTTTCGCTTCACGCTTGTGCCATCGGCGCGGCGGGACATCGGAGCTTCGGCACAGGCGGCCCTCGCTCACGCGCAGCCGATCGCGACGCATGTCTATACCGACCGTGGGCCGGTCAAGAGCACGGCTGGCTCGCTGCTCGACCTGCAGCTCGGCGGACTGCTGCTCAGCCGCGTCGAAACCGTGGGCAACGGCGTGGCGCTGACCCTGTTGAACCCCGGCGACGAAGCGGTGGAGGCCGCGATTGGGCCCGGGCTCTTCAAGCCGACAAAGGCCAGCCGCACCTCGCTGTCGGGCGACAAGCCCGAGACGCTGGCGGTCGATGGCGGCGCGGTCCGCGTTGCCGTCGCGCCCCGCGCCTGGACGCGGATCGAACTGCACTGAGCGATCATCGTCTCTGGGGGAGGGGAGCCCCCGGAGACGCCCCTGAACGACGTGGGAGGAGAAACCCCGTGAGCAAGATCAAGACGATCTACATCTGCAACCACTCGCACACCGATATCGGCTTCACCGATTATCAGGAGCTGGCGCTGCGGCAGCATGGCGAGTTCGTCGGGCAGGCGCTCGACCTGATCGAGGCGACCGACGGCTACCCGGCGGAAGCCCAGTATCGCTGGACGGTGGAGACGACCGGGCCGTTCCTCAAATACCTGCGGCAGGCGAGCAAGGGCGAGATCGAGCGCTTTCGCCACTGGCACGAGCAGGGCCGCATCGATATCGCAGCGATGCAGTACAACATGACGCCGCTGCTCAATATCGAGCAGATGCACCGCTCGCTCTATCCGCTGCGCGCCATCCGCGACGAGTTCGGCTTCCATGTCGAAGCTGCGATGCAGGACGACGTCAACGGCGTCAGCTGGCTCTACGCCGACCTGCTGCATGACCTCGGGATCAAGTTCTACACCGCCGCGATCAACCCGATCCGCGGGGCGCGGCCGAAGCCATTCCCCGGGGCGTTCCGCTGGGAGGGACCGGCCGGCAAGCAGGTGCTGGCGTGGAACGGCTACCACTACCTGTTCGGGCGTTCGCAGGCGGGGCTCGGCAACTGGGACCTGGTCGACCGGCTGCTGCCGCGCTGGATCGACGAACTGGAGGCCGATGAGAGCTATCCGTTCGATTTCCTCTACTGCGAGAGCACCCATCCGGTGCGCGTCGACAACGGCCCGCCCGATGCGCGGATGCCGGATTTCGTCAAGAAGTGGAACGAGACGCGCACCAATGTGCGGATGGAGTTCATCACCGTCACCGATTTCGGCCGGTTGCTCGAAGCCAGGCATGCCGGCGTGATCGGCACGCAGCGCGGCGACTGGACCGACCACTGGGCCGATGGCGTCGGTTCGTCCGCGTTCGAGGTGGCGGTGAACCGCAACGCGCACGAGATCGTCGGGATCGGCGAAAGCCTCGAAAGCTGGCGCCGCAGCCAGGGGGCGACCGACTGGAACGCGGCGCTCGCCGACCGCACCTACGAATCGATGACGCTGTTCGACGAGCACACCTGGGGCGCCTATTCCTCGGTGGAAGCGCCGCACTCGCTGTTCAGCCAGGCGCAGTGGAACCGCAAGGCGGGGTTCGCCTACACCGCCGCGATGGAAGGCCACAACGCCGTGGCGAAGGCCGCCAATGCGCTGGCCACGCCGCTCGGCACCAAGGGGCCGGAGGGGGTTTTCAACCTCGGCAACCTCGACCCCAAGGAAGCCTTCAAGGATTCCGGCATCAGGGACGTGCTGGTCTTCAATACGCTGCCGTGGGAGCGCAAGGTGATCGTCGAAGAGCCTGAGCCGCGTGGCGGCGCCGCGCCCGTCGGCATGCTCGACACCTTCTTCAACCGTCGCAGCACCTGGGGCGGGCCCCGGCCCTTGCCGGAGATCCGGCGCGTGGCGGGCACCATCCCGCCGATGGGCTATGCCTTCCTCAACCTCGAGGACGGCGTGCCGTCGGGCGACCTCAATGCGAACGGCGACACGATCGAGAACGCGCACTATCGGGTGCGGATCGACCCGCAGACAGGGGCCATCGCCGAGCTGTTCGACAAGGCGCAAGGGCATGATTTCGCCGGGAAGTACCAGGGCTGGGGGCCGGGCGAGTATATCTACGAGACGGTGGACCACCCCGACGACCGGCTGGCGATTGCCGATATCAGCTTCGACAAGCCCGAGTTCTTCACCGGCCACAAGGACACGCCGTGGCGGCGCGAGACCGCAACCAGGGTGACGCTGGAGGACGCCGCGATCTACGAGGGGCGGGCGTCGATCACGGTGAAGATCGAGGCGCCGGGGGTTTCGGCGGCGACAGTGGTCTATGCGCTCGACGCGGATACGAAATGCGTGGTGGTCGACTGGTCGATCGACAAGCTGGAGCATCCGACGGCCGAGGCGGTGTTCATCGCCTTCCCGTTCAACCTCAAACGTGCCGACTTCCTGCTCGATCTCAACGGCGTCCCGGCGGTGCCGAATGATGACCAGCTCGATGGCGCGGCCAAGGACTGGTACCCGGTGGGCCGCTGGGCCTCGGTCAGCGATGGCGAGCGGAATGTGACGGTGGTGCCGCTCGATTCGCCGCTGCTGCACCTGGGGGGCATCACCACCGGCAAGTGGAACCGCGAGCTGCAGCCCGAGGGCCCGACGATCATGAGCTGGGCGCTCAACAACCACTGGCTGGTGAACTTCAAATCCTCGCAGAGCGGGCGGATTCCGCTGCGTTATCGCCTCACAACCGGCGCCGGGGCGACCGATGCGGCGGCGGCGGCCCGGTTCGCGGCCGAAGTGGCGGTGCCGCCGGTGGCGATGCGCGATACCAAGCCGACCGGCAAGCGTTCGGACAGCTATTTCGCTGCGGGCGACGCGCCGGTGCTGGTGACGACCAAGCCGGGCGAGGACAAGGGCTGGGTGGCCCTGCGGCTGCAGAACCTGACCCAGGAGGCGCAGACGCAGACGGTTACGTTTACCGGGCAGCCGGCGGCGGCGCGGGCTGCCGATCCGGTCGAGCATCCGGGTTCGGCGCTGGCGCTCGAGGGCAAGACCCTCAGCGTATCGCTGACGCCGCTCGAAATCCGCACGGTGCTGGTGCGGTTCGCGCGCTAGAGCCGAAATTGCCCGCCGAGGTCAGATGATCTCGGCGGGCTCCACGGCGATGCGATAACGCGTTATGAAGCGTTCGCCGGCGCTGAACTGCCGTGCTGTCGGGATGCCGCGGCGGGAGATCGGGTTGTCGGCGGCGGAGACCTGCTGGCCGAGGTCGAAGGCGGCGCAGATCGGTTCGAGCCCCAGCGCCATGTGACGGTTGTTCCACGGGGCGAAGCTGCGGCCGCGGTTGGAGAACCAGAGCAACGCGCTGGGATAGTGCTCCGGGTTCCAGCTCAGCTTGACGCGATAGCCCTCGGCCGAATTCCACAGCGCCGCGTGGCCGGGCATGTCGAGCAGTTGCACCAGCTCTTCGGTGGCCTGCGGCAGCGGGACCTGGCGGACGTCGAGGCGGCCGCCGGCCGCCAGCGGAACGTCGTGCCAGGGTTCGAGCAGCGCGCCTTGCCTGAAGATCGATGAGGCATCGACGGGGGTAGGGAAGGTCATGCCGGTGACGGTCGAGCCGACCTCGATGCGCATGGCGCCGGGCTTTGCCGGAAGGCGGAACGAGGGGTGGAGGCCGAGCGGCAGGGTGCAATCGGCACGAACATCGATCGTCAGAGTGAAGTCGAGTGCGGTGGCGCTTGGGTCGGGCGTGACGGTGCGGCGGAGGCCGCGGATCGGGTGCGCCCCCGGATAGTCGATGGCGAGCGCGATGCTGCCATCGTCAGCCGTCTCGAAGCGCCAGAGATTGTTGGAGCTGAAGCCGTGCGGGAACGGGTCGACGGTCGCGGCGGCCTGCGAGCCGGGCCAGCCATCGGCCGGGGCGCGGTCGGCGTCGGCGCCGAAGGGGACGCAGGGCCATTCGCCACGCAGGCGCTGCAGGATGCCGGGGAGCTCCTCGCCGCCCGGATCGTTGGCCCAGGGGGCGACCTGGAACGGGGCAACCTGCCGGCCGTCGGGCAGGACGAACAGGGTCGGGCCGAGCTGGCCGCCCAGATCCTCGACGCTGACCACGCCGTGCTGCCAGACCAGCGAGCGCGCCTCACCGAGCTTCGTCATTGCATTCCTCCCGACCTCGTCAAGTGAAAGTCTGGCCGATCCCGGACGGCTGGGCAATTGGCTTGAGTGCTGAGGCCCCTCGCAGTCCGGACGGAATGGTCGGCGTTTTGGGCCACGCGCTCTGTCGTTGGTCGTGGTTGACGGCGAGACTCTGGCGTTCCACCAACAGGTGGGGGGAGTCCTGAAGATGATACTTGTCGTCATTCCGGTCTACGAGCGCGGACCGCTGGTGCGCCACTGCTTCGCCTCGGCGGCCGAACTGGAGCTGCCGGCGGGCGGCGAAATCCTGGTGATCGACGATATGAGCCCGACGCTCGATGCACCTCGGTTGATCGCCGAGACGGGGCTCACGTGCCGCTACGAGCGGATGGCCGAGCGGCTCGGAGCGGACCCGATGGTCCGGCATATCTGGGAACGGTTCCTCAAGACGGGACACGCCCACTTGCTGATCCTCGACAGCGACATGGTGGCCAACCGCGATGCGGTGACCTCGGGGCTGCGGCTCGCCGGACAGTTCGACGGATTGCTGAGCCTCTACAACTCGATCGCGCATGATGGCGAGGCCATCGACAACGAGTTGGTGGAGAAGCGAACGATCGGCAATGCGGCGACGCTCTGGTCGCGGCAACTGGTGGCGAGGGCCCTGGACCTGACCGGCTCGTTCGAGGGGCGGGGGATCGACTTCGCCTATTGCCGGGCGTTCGAGGAGCACGGCATCCGCATCGCCGCAACCGCGCGGAGCCGGGTGCAGCACATCGGCATCTATGGCACCAACAACCAGTATTTCGGCATGCTCGAACACGGGCTCGGCTTCGTGCCAGACAGCCCGGCGCAGTGGCAGGCGATCAACTTCGTCTATGACCATCTGATGCGCCGGCAGCAGGATTACCTGCGACCGGCGTTTCTGACCCGACTGTTCTCCCGCCTGCGCAGGCTCCTAAGGCTCTAGCGCAGGCTCGGAACTGGCGGCAGCGATACTCCCCTCAGGTGGCCGGAACGAGGTAGAACTCGGTGGTCAGGTCGGAGTTGGTCCAGGGGCGCTGGGGGCGTTCCTTCTTGCGGGTCATTTCCACGACCTTGGCCTTGACGCGGGTCATCAGCGTCTGGAACTCGACGCCGGGGGTCGGGAGCTGCTCAAGCAGCGCGGTGGTGAAGGGGCTGTGGTTGCCCTCGCCATCCGCCGCGACGTCGCCCGGCGCGGTGGCGAAGCCGATGATCATGCCGCCGCCGTCGCCGATCGCCGCGAGGCCCTTGTCCACCGCCGACGATCGCGAGGCGCCAAGGCTGCGCTTCAGCGTTGCCGCGAACGGGTTGTCGCGACACGCGTCAAGCAGCACGATGGCGACACGCTCCTGCCCGGTCCGCTCGTCGAAGCCGGTCATGAAGTTGGTGACGTTCTCGATATCGACGAGTTCGAAGTTGATCGAGGTTGCGTCTTCCACGGTGGCGTCGATGGGCACGAGGTAGTTGCGGCCATCGACCTGCAGCCCGTGCCCGGCATAGAAGAAAAGCGACGTGTCGGCATTGGCGGCGGCCTTGGCGAATTCGCGCGCCTTGGCCTCGAGCGCCGACTTGGTCAGGTCGGTACCCATAACCACGGTGAAGCCGACGAGCTGCAGCATCTTGGCCATGGCCTGCGCGTCGCAGGTGGGATTGGGGAGCGGCGGAGCGTGCTCGTAGGCCGAGTTGCCGATGACCAGCGCCACCCGGGTTTCACTCGGAGTGACGGTGGGGATGCCGGACACGTCGCAGGCATCGCTGGTGGCGATGGTCGCCGGCTCGGAAAAATCGACCGTGGCATCGACGCCACCAGCCGCCTCGCGCCAGCGGCGCGCCTCAGCGGCATCGACTGCCACACCTTCGCCGCGCTCATAGGCCGAGGCCAGCGCGATGGCGGAATCGGTGTCGCCCTGGTTGGCGGCGAGCTTCCACCAGCGCACCGCCTCGGCATAATCCTGCGTCACGCCCTCGCCCCAGGCATAGGCGTTGGCAAGCTTGCGCTGGCCGGCGGCGTAGCCCTGGTCGGCGGCGAGGCGATACCAGCGCACCGCTTCGGCATCGTCTTCGGTCACGCCGGTGCCGTTGGCATACATGGAACCCAGGTTGGACTGGGCGATCATGTTGCCCTGGTCGGCCGCCATGCGATACCAGCGGACGGCCTCGGCCGGATCCTGCGGGACGCCGAGGCCGAGATCGTACGAATAACCCATGGAATTCTGGCCTTCGGGCAGGCCCTGGTCGGCGGCAAGGCGATACCAGCGCACCGCCTCGAGGTAATCCTGCGCCACGCCGGCGCCGTCGGCATACATGATGCCGAGGTTGTTCTGGGCGCGCGCCATGCCGGCCTCGGCGGCGGCGCGATACCAGCGCACGGCCTCGACCGAATCCTGCGCCACGGCGAGGCCAACGTCGTAGAAGTACCCGACATTGTTCATGCCCTCGGTATTTCCCTGCTGCGCCGCCTTCATGTACCAATCGAAGGCTTCCGACAGGTCGGCCGCGACGCCGTTGCCGTTCTGCAGCATCAGCCCCATCGAGTTCTGGGCCCAGTCGTTGCCGAGTTCGGCCGAGCGGCGATACCAGCGCACCGCCTCGGCGGGGTCTTGAGCGGTGCCGAGGCCGAGTTCATAGGCATAGCCGGCATTGTTCATGGCCTGGACCGAGCCGTTCTCGGCGGCCTGCAGATACCAGCGCAGCGCTTCCGCCTTGTCCTCGGCGACCGAGCGGCCGAAATCGTACATCAGCCCGATGGCGTTCTGCGCGATGGCGCTGCCCTGGTCGGCGGCGAGCTGGTACCAGCGCAGCGCCTCGTCGTAATCCTGCTGGACGCCGGCGCCGTTCTCGTAGGCGTTGCCGAGGTTGTACTGACCATTGGCTTCCGACTGGGCCGCCGCCTTGCGGAACCAGCGGACCGCTTCGGCATCGTCCTCGCCCACACCCCGGCCGGTGCCGTACATCAGCCCGAGGTTGGATTGCGCCAGCGCGAGGCCCGCGTCGGCGGCGCGGCGGTACCACTTAACCGCCAGCTGCAGGTCCTGGCTGACGCCAGCGCCGATCTCGTACATGTAGCCCAGGCTGTTCTGGGCATCGAGGTTACCCTTGTCGGCCGCCTGCTGGTACCAGTAGACCGCCTCCGCATCGTCTTCGGCGACGCCCGAGCCGTAGTCGTAGAGCACGCCGAGCCGGTGCTGGCCGTAGTCCGAGCCCTGGTCGGCGGCGCGACGGTACCAGTAGAGGGCTTCCTCGTAGGACTGTCCGACGCCGTAGCCGAACTCGAGCAGGTAGCCCACGAGGGTCTGCGCCTCGATGAAGCCTTCACCGGCGAGCGGCTGGGCGATGGAATAGGCGCGGGCATAGTCGCCCGCGTTGAAAGCGGCATAGGCCTCGTCGGACCGCTGCTGCTGCGATTTCTGGCTCAGCCGCTGGATCTGCTGCAGCTGCTTCTGCTGCGCCTCCGCCGGAACCGCACCAAACGTCGTCAGCACCCGCGCCGCGCAGAACAGCTTCCCGATATTACGCATGCCCATCCCCTGTCCCCTCACGCCCTATGGGCGAATTGCTAGCAAAAGCACAATATTGGAGTCTATGCACCGTGTCGTCGCCGGTCATCAAACCAGCGCGAGTATTCGCCGTTTCGAGGACTCCCCAATGACTGACGGCTCGGGTACCGTCCGGCCCGAACGACGTGGGAGAGACTGACATGGATTATCGACTGCTCGGCCGCTCCGGCCTGAAAGTGTCCTCGCTCGCCATCGGCACCGCGACCTTTGGCGGCGACGGGTTGTGGGGCGATACCGATGTCACCGAAGCGCGGCGCCAGATCGATCTCTGCCTCGATCACGGCGTGAACCTCGTCGATACGGCCAATGTGTATTCGAAGTCAGTATCCGAGACGATCATCGGCGAGGCGCTGAGCGACGGGCGGCGCGACCGTGTGTTGCTGGCCACCAAGGTGCGTTTCCCGACCGGGCAGGGTCCGAACGATCGCGGCCTCTCCCGCTGGCACATCATGCGCGAGTGCGAAAACTCGCTGAAGCGGCTCAAGACTGACGTCATCGACCTCTACCAGGTGCACGAGTGGGACGGACAAACTCCACTGGATGAGACGCTCGAGGCACTCGATACCTTGGTCAGGCAGGGCAAGATTCGCTATATCGGCTGCTCGAACTACTCCGCCTGGCACCTGATGGAGGCTCTGGGCACCTCCGACACCAAGGGCTACCAGCGCTTCGTTTCGCAGCAGATCCACTACACGCTGCAGGCGCGCGAGGCCGAGTACGAACTGGTGCCGGCCGGGCTCGACCAGGGCGTCGGCATCCTCGTGTGGTCGCCGCTCGGCGGTGGCTGGCTCTCGGGCAAATACACGCGGAACGCGAAGCCCGACGACGGGCGGCAGGTGCGCGGCTTCAAGGAGCCGCCGATCCGCGACTGGGACGCGCTGTGGGATATCGTCGACGTGATCAACGAGGTGGCCCGCAACCACGGCGTATCGGGCGCGCAGGTGGCGCTCGCGTGGCTGCTGCAACGCCCGCTGGTGGCCTCGGTGATCGTCGGTGGCCGCAACCTGCAGCAGTTCGAGGACAACCTGAAGGTGGCCGAACTGCAGCTCTCCGACGAGGATGTCGGCAAGCTCGACGCCGTCAGCCGCCCGCCACTCATCTACCCCTACTGGCACCAGAGCTTTACCGCGCAGGACCGGCTGAGCAAGGAGGACTGGGTGCTGCACAAGGGGTATGTGGAGGACTGAACACGGCAAGGCATCCGGTACGAGCCCACACCGTCCCTCAACCTGCAATCCTGAACACATCGCTCAAGTTTGCTTGACGAACTTTAGAACTGTTATAAACTGGCGGCGTTGCCTGATCTGCGGCCAACGGGACTCTCCCAGCGATTCCCGGCCGTTGGCAGGCAGCAACGAGGCGGGAGCAGTATCCCGCCTGCTTCGGAGCGCCCAATGCGACTGACCCGCCAATCGAACTACGCCATCCGCACGCTGATCTACTGCGCCGTCAACGACCCGGGCCTCAGCCGCGTCGCCGACATTGCCAAGGCGCATGCGATTTCCGAGCTGTTCCTGTTCAAGCTGATCAAGCCGCTGGTCGAACACGGGCTGATCCAGACGGTGCGCGGCCGCCGCGGCGGGATCAAGCTGGGTCGCCCGGCCGAAGAGATCACCCTGCTCGACACCATCCGCCTCACCGAGGAAAGCTTCTCGATGGCGGAGTGCTTCGAGGATGGCGACATCACCTGTCCGCTCGCCGACAGCTGCGACGTGAACGCGGCGCTGCGCGAGGCGCTCGGCGCCTTTTTC
The DNA here is from genome assembly GCA_903842455.1 of uncultured Hyphomicrobiales bacterium. GTDB lineage: Bacteria > Pseudomonadota > Alphaproteobacteria > Rhizobiales > Devosiaceae > Devosia_A. The sequence continues at coordinate 43,511 of CAIMLX010000212.1, forward strand.
GAGGTACTGGAAAGCCACACCATTGCCGACCTCGCATCCAAGCGCCGCTCGCTGCGCCAGCGGCTCGGGCTGACCTTCGAGGAAATGGAACCGGTACTGATCGCCCAGGCGGCGAACTGAGGCCGGACCAGCGCTGGAAAAATCGGCAGGCACGGGGCGGACTCCACTACGCCCCGTGCCTGCCCCCTCACGCCATGCTCGCGCCCGACCCTCAGGGCGCTGGTGAGCACGCGGAACTTGAACAATCCCCTGAACTGGACGGGCTCTAGCTAATGCCGGCGCGTTGAACCCGTCGTGAGCCAGCGGTTTATAATTGGTTCAGATTGGTCCAACCACAAGGGCTGGGCCCGCGATGGCTCGCCGCCAGGCGGATGCCGGGCTTCGGCGAGGCGATTCTGGCGCGTTGCCAATGGCTGCGCGGTGCTTTATCCCCCGTCGCCATGGCATCTCCCCGCATTCTCGACCTGCAGAACATCCGCCTTCGCATCGGCTCGACCGACCTGCTCGAAGGCGCCGAACTCACCCTGTCGCCCGGCGAGAAGGTGGCGCTTGTCGGCCGTAACGGCTCCGGCAAATCGACGCTGCTGAAGATCGCTGCCGGCCAGATCGAGCCCGATGGCGGCAACCGCTTCCTGCAGCCCGGCGTCACCATCCGCTACCTGCCGCAGGAACCGGACCTCACCGGCTTCGCCACCACGCTCAGCTATGTCGAGGACGGCATGGGCGAGGGAGACGAGCACTATCGCGCCATCTACCTGCTGAACGCGCTCGGCCTCACTGGCGAGGAGGACCCCGCGCGGCTCTCCGGCGGCGAGGCCCGCCGCGCCGCGCTCGCCCGGGTGCTGGCGCCGGAACCCGACATCATCCTGCTCGACGAGCCGACCAACCATCTCGACCTGCCGGCCATCGAATGGCTCGAGGCGGAGATCAAGTCGATCCGCTCGGCCATGATCCTGATCAGCCATGATCGCCGCTTCCTTGCCGACCTCACCCGCGCCACCGTCTGGCTCGACCGCGGCACCACCCGCCGACTCGAGCGCGGCTTCGGCGCGTTCGAGGAGTGGCGCGACCAGGTGATGGAGGAAGAGGAAACCGCCCGCCACAAGCTCGACCGACAGATCGTCCGCGAGGAGCACTGGCTCACCTATGGCGTCAGCGCCCGGCGCAAGCGCAACGTGCGCCGCCTCGGGGGCCTGTTCGAACTGCGCCAGCAGCGGCGTGACCTGAAGCGCGCCGTCGGCGAGGTGAAGATCTCGGTGGCCGAGGGCGATGTCTCGGGCAAGATGGTGGTCGAGGCGAAGGCGATCTCGAAGCGCTTCGGCGAGCGGGTCATCGTCGAGGACTTCACCACCCGCGTCATTCGCGGCGACCGCGTCGGCATCATCGGCGCCAACGGCGCGGGCAAGACGACGCTGATCAAGATGCTGACCGGCGAGCTCAAGCCCGATACGGGCACCATCAAGCTCGGCTCGGCGATCGAGCTCGCGAGCCTCGACCAGCGCCGCGCCACGCTCACCAACGACATGACGCTGAAGGAAGCGATCACCGGGGGCGGCTCGGATACGCTGATCATCAACGGCGAGCCCAAGCACTTCATGGGCTACCTCAAGGACTTCCTGTTCGCCCCCGAGCAGGCCCGCACCTCGGTGAGCAAGCTCTCGGGCGGCGAGCGCGGCCGGCTGGTGCTGGCCCGCGTCCTGTCGCTGCCATCGAACGTGCTCGTCCTCGACGAGCCGACCAACGACCTCGACCTCGAAACGCTCGACCTGCTGCAGGAAATGCTGGCCGACTATCCCGGCACGGTGATCGTGGTCAGCCACGACCGCGACTTCCTCGACCGCGTCGCCACCTCGGTGATCGTTGCCGAAGGCGATGGCAGCTGGACCGAGTATCCGGGCGGCTATTCCGACATGGTGACGCAGCGCGGCTACGGCGTGGTGGCGCCGACCAATGCGCAAAAGCCCAAGGGCGGCAAGCAGGCGGCGCTGCCGCAGACGACGCTCGCCTCCGGCTCGGCCAGCAAGCAGAAGCTGAGCTTCAAGCAAAAGCATGCGCTCGAAACGCTCCCCACGGAGATCAAGAAGCTCGAGGCGGAGATCGTGAAGCTCAACGCCACGCTCGCCGACCCGGCGCTTTACGCCAAGGACCCCAAGCGCTTCGCCGATACCAGCGCCAAGCTGGACCAGGCCCAGGCGAGCCTCCGCAAGGCCGAGGACGAGTGGCTGGAACTGGAAGCGCTGCGCGAAGGGATCGAGGGGTAGCTAAAACCACACTTCGGGCTGGTGAAGAATCTGAAGGCCCTCGGCGGGCTCGCCCTGGATGCGCCGGAGCAAGAGTTCGCCCATCTGCTGGCCGGCCAGCGCCGTATCCTCGTACAGCGCGTCGACCTTGGGGCGGACCTGGCTGAAAATGGTCGAGGTCTGCTTAGCCACAACCTGCACGTCCCGGCCGATCACCCGCCCGGCATCGGTGATGCCGGCCATCACCGCCAGCGCCGACGCATCGCCGGTGCACACGAAGCCATCGGGCGCGCCGGGCTCGCGCAGCCGCTGCATCACGGCGAGGCGAATGTCGTCGGGGGCGTTGTCGAGCGTGGCGCCCGACAGGATCTCCCAATCGACGCCCGCCTCGGTGACCGCGGCCATGAAGCCATCACGCAGGTGGTGACCGAACGAGAAGCGCATCGGCGGCAGGATGATCGTCACCTTGCGGCAGCCCTTGGCCTTGAGCCGCATCACCGCGTGGTGGGCGAACGTCGTGTTGTCAAAATCGACAAAGGGGTGGGGCACCGGGCTCATGGTCCGCCCGTGCGAGACGAAGGGGAAGTTCTCCTCGAGCAGCAGCTTCACCCGGTCGTCGTCGGGTTCGGTGCGGGAGAAGATCACCCCGTCGGCCGCCTTGTTGCGCAGCAGGTAGCGGATCGGGTCGAGCGGCGTGGCGTTGCGGAAATTCGCCGTGATTACAAGGTGGTAGGAGGTGTCGCGCAGCGCGGCGGTGATGCCCGACACCATCGACTGGCCGAAGCCCAGGATTTCGTCGTGCGGGTCGAGGATGAGGCTGATGACGTGGGTGCGGCCGGTCTTGAGCCGCAGCGCCGTGCGGTCGGGCACATAGCCGATCTCGGCCGCGATCTTTTGTACCCTAAGCCGCGTCTCGTCGCTGAGTTCGGGCGCATTGTTGAGCGCCCGCGAGATCGTGGTGATGGCGAGCCCCGTCATCTCCGCGATGGTGCGCAGCGTCGGCCTGCTGCCGGGCTTTGATTCGCGCGCACGCGGCCCGCCGCGCTTCTTGTCGCGCGCATCCGTCTCGCTCACGCCTGATCTCCCTCTCGCGGACGGCCTTCTTGCCGAGGCTCCACCGCTCTCGGGCGCAGATCAGCAGATTATGCAATCGATTTCAAGGCGACAAACCAAAGGATAGGATGTACTGGGCCGCGGCGTGGGCTGGCGAGCCGGTTTGCGGCAGCTGTCATCGTTGTGCTCGTGCGATCCTGTTTTCAAGGCACGATATTTCGCTTTGATGCCAATCAATTGGACGCCGCGATCTGGCGAGCGCCTCCCTGGTCGCGTAGGCTGATCGTCGTCGGATAGGGTGGAAGCGGCAGACGAAAGCCTGATGGCGCGTCTCGCCGGACTATCCTATACCTGACACGTCGCGGACGACCGTTCCGCCATGAGAAGCTGCGGGCCGGAGTGATCAGCTCCCGCCCGATTGGAATAACCCTCGGCCCCTGGCCCTTGGAAAGGAGACGAAAATGCAAATCGCACTTCGCACCGCGCTCCCCACCGGGATCATCGGCAAATGGGTAGGACACCGCTCCAAACGGTGTTGGCGAACCAGCCGAATGTGACTGCGGCCACCGCGTCACGCATTCGTCTCACAGTTCAGCTAACACCCGCCCGTCGCTTCCGACGGGCCGATGGAGGTTCTTTCCATGCAGCATGCCCATTTTGAAAAGCCCCATGTGGCCAAGCCCATAGCGGTCGATATCGACGGCGAGCCCAAGGGCGTCCTGGTTGCGTCCGGCGACGGTTTCCGGTTCCTCGCCGTCAAGCTCGATGCCTTCGGGGTCGATGGCCAGGTGTTCGCTTCGGTCGAAGCGGCCGAGGCCGCAGTGCGTTCGTCGCTGCGGGGGCAGGCCTGAGGCCTGCCCTGACCTGCCCCGCGATTGCCGTCACCGTCGCAGTCGTCCGTGAACGAAGCGGCAGATGTCGGCGCGGCTGACGCCCAGATCCGCGAGCAGGTGGTCGTCCAGCCCCCTGAGGTGGTAGATGTCGAGCGCAACCCTTCGCCAGTGGCGATAGCGCGTGATGATCTTCGCAAACATGAATCCCTCCTCCAATCGTGCCAGGCAGTGCCGTCTCCGGCGATGAGCCGGCCGGATGTCACTGGTCGATTGGTGGAGATGCGCTTCGACAGAGCGCCGGCCTTAACCGCTCTGCAAGCGGCGACGGCTAAGGTCTTTCCCGGGAATGCAAATCGACGGGGAGGGCGGGCCGATGAAGGCTTGTGCCTATGTGGTAGGGCCGGGCGACGGACCTGGCGCCGCGCTAGTGGACATGGGGCGCGAACTGGGCTTTCCGGTCGTGTTACCGTTTCACTCGGTCGCTGCCGCCGAAGCGCAGTCGCAGCAGACGCCGCTGATCTTCTTCCTGTTCGCCGCGGTGCACGACGTGCGCATATTGAAGGGCGTGGCCGACCAGATCCGGTTCGCCCCGGCGCGGCGCATCCGCTTTTCGCCGATGCTGTATTTTTCCGAAAGCCCCTCGCACGATGCGATATCACGGTGCATCGAGATGGGCTTTGACGACGTCATCACCCTGCCCTTCACGCGGCCGCGGCTGATGGGGCGGATCACCCGCCTTGTCGACCACACGCAGGTCTATCACGAGACCCCGGCCTATCTCGGCCCGGAGCGGCCGATCCATCGCGGGAGCGGCCAGTTCCGGCGGCTGGAGATCATCCGCACGCCTGCCGCCGGCACCAGCGTGCTGCGCGACGAGATGCGTGTCGGCCTCTGAGGTTCAGCCCGGGCGGCGATCATGCCCGAACAGCAGCGAGTAGCCCACCCAGCAGACCAGTGCCCATGCTGCGCCCAGCGCCCAACCGGCGATCACGTCGGTGGGGTAGTGCACGCCCAGGTAAACCCGCGACAGACCGATTGCCACGGTCATGAAGATGCCCAGCCCGACGAAGAAAGCCTTGAGACGGCGCCGATCCGTCGCCTCGGCGAGCAGCAGGCCCAAGGTCAGGAATACCACCGCCGACATCGTTGCGTGGCCGCTCGGAAAGCTCGCGGTGAACACCCGCGCGGCCTCCGCCATGTCGGGCCGGGGACGGTCGAACACGTATTTGAGCCCCGTCGAGAGGATGGTGCCGCCGATGACGGACAGCCCGACAAACGCCGCGGTTCTCACCCGGCTTGACATGACGAAATAGAGCACCGTGACCACGAGGATGAAGCCGAGCACCGTGAAGCTGCCCAGCCCGGTGACGTCGCGCACCGCCTCCTGGAACCACCCCGGACCCCAGAGTTGGGTGGGGTCGGTGCGTTCGCGGAAGAACGCCGTCACGGCATCGTCGAAGGTGGTGGTTTCCCCCTCGATCACCTCGTCGGAAACCGAGGCGAAGCCCCAGAGTAGCAGCGCGGTCAGCCCGGCCAGCACGTAGGGCATACGGCGCGGCCGGCCCAGCAGCTTCGGGCGCACCGCGTCGGTCACTTCGTCGTCGCTCAAGATGCCCCCGTCGGCGTCGCCACGCCCGCCGGCTCGGCTGCCGCCTTGGCCCGTTCGCGCACCTGCCATGCCGAGCCGTCCCATTCACGCACCGCCAGCACGATCTGCCCGTCCGCGATATCGATGACGTTGTAGCCGTTCGCGCTGCCCCGCAAGCGGGTGGAGACCGCCGAGCCCGCCTGCGCCACTAGGATCGGCGCTGCCGCCGACCGGGTCAGTCCTGTCGGGGCGTCCTCGGCGGGAATCTGGCCGTGACTGCGGGCGTAGGAGAGGTGGAAATGCCCCGAGAGCACCAGCCGGACGCCCAGACGAGCGAAGGTCTGGAGCGCCAGGTCGGCGCGGCGCACCAGCCGCATCGGCTTTTGCACGTCGCCCTCGGGCTGGATCAGCGGGTGATGCGCGACGACGATGCGCAGCGCGTCCGGATCAGTGCCCTCGAGCCGCGACTCGAGCCGTCGCAACTGCCCCTTGCTGATCGAGCCATGCGCCCAGTTCAGCTCGGCCCGCGCCCGCCGCGAGGTCTTGATACCGCAAATCACCACTCCGTCGAGTGCCAGCATCGGCTCGAGGTCCTGCGAGATGTGCCGCCGGTATGAGCCATAGGGGTTGAGCAGCCGCGTCAGCATGTTGCGCGCCGGGACGTCATGGTTGCCCGGCACGGCGAAGAAGGGCAGCTTCAGCGCGTCGAGGAAGGCCCGCGCCGCCTGAAACTCCCGTTCGGTGCCGATCTGGGTGAAGTCGCCGCTGATCACCACAAGGTCCGGCGCGGCGGCCATCACGTCGGCGCCCAAAGCGTCGGCGACGGCTGTATCATGGTGACCGAAATGCAGGTCGGAGAGGTGGCAGATGCGCATCAGCCTGCCGCCGCCTGCAGCGGTGGTGCCTCGCCGGCATCGTTCGCCGCGTTCGCTTCGTTGGCAACCGGGCCGGCCAGCACCTTGAGGGCCAGCGGACGGATGCGGAATTCGAACGGTCCGTCGATCATGCCCACCTCCCCGTCGATCATGGCCCGCACCCGCCGGCGGCGCGTGCGGATGGTCACGGAACGGACGTTCTCGATCTCGAGCGCCCCATCCTGCCGCCAGGTGCCGAGCAGCATTTCGAGCCCGAGCCGGACAGCATCGCCTGGTGACAGCGAGGTCACGATGTAGAGCGACAGGAACCCCGCATCAAGCCGGGTGCGGGTGAACACCTTGCCGAGCCCCGCGGCGTAGTCGTTATTGGCGACCGCGATCGAATGCACCCGGTGAATGGCCGGCTCGCCGTCCCCCGTAGTGATCTCCGCGGCGAAGCGGCGGACCCGCGACAGGGCGCGGAAAAAGTGCGTCATGAACCCCAGCCGGGCGCCCCAGGAGGAGTTACCGCGGATCTTCTCGCGCACCGCGGCAATCCCAGGCACCGCGCCGATCACGACCTTGTGGAGGAAGATCTGGCCGTTGACCTCGCCGAAGTCGATGTCCCGCTCCACCATCTGGGGCAGTGCAGCGAACCACTGGTCGATCTCGAGCGGCAGGTTCAGGTCGCGTGCCAGCAGGTTGGCAGTGCCGAGCGGCAGCACGGCGAGTCGCTTGCCGGTCTCGCTCGCCACCTTGGCCAGCGCGGTCGCGGTGCCATCGCCACCGGCCGCCACCAGCACCGGCGCCTGGCTGTTGCGGGCTGCGAGCAGGCGCCGCTCGAATGGCTTCGAACTATCGGCATCGATGCTGACGCGATGGCCGAGCGCTGCGAACTGCTGCACGACCTGATCGGCTGTCACCCCGGCTGCAAGCGCGGTGCCGGAGCCGGCGTTCAGCATGATGTGGAAATCTAGGTCGGACATGGGGCACCCCGTTTGGCACTCAACGGGCGGGGTGCATTTTGGTTCGATCAGGCTGCAAACTGTCGCACCCGGGGATCAGGCGCGTGCCGCGTGGCGCTCCCCCCAACCCATCACCCGGTCGCGCCCCGCATCCTTGGCGATGTAGAGCGCCGCATCGGCGCGACGGACCAGTTCCATCGCCGCCTCGGTGCCAGCGCCGGGGTCGAGAGTCGCGACCCCCAGGCTTACCGTTACTATGGTTTTATCGCTGCAGGCATGAGCGAGAGCGAGTGCTCGCACCGCCTGTCGCAACTGCTCGGCCAGTTCCCAAGCCCCCTGCTGGTCGGTCTCAGGTAGGATCAGCGCCATTTCCTCGCCGCCATAGCGCGCGGCGATGTCGGCTGGACGCCGAAGGCCGGCGCGCAGCGCCGCCGCCACGAGCTTCAGGCAGTCGTCGCCAGCCTGGTGCCCGTATCGGTCATTGTAGGACTTGAAGCGGTCGATATCGACCATGATCAGGCTGAGCGGCAGACGGTTGCGCGCCGCCCGCAGGGTTTCGTCACTCAGCCGCTCGTCGAAGCCGCGCCGGTTGGCGAGGCCCGTCAGTGCGTCCGTGGTCGCCATCGTCTTGAGTTGCTCGGTCAGGGCCAGCAGCCCCGCCTCGGCGCGCTTGAGGTTCGTGATATCCGAGACCACTACCGTGGCGCCACCGCCGGACATCGGCCGGGTGCGGATGTGCAGCCAGTGCCCGTCGAAGAGCGGTACCTCCTCCTCGCCGCCCGTCACCAGCGTCGCCACCACCGCCGCGACCCATTTGTCGCGGTTCTTCGGAATGTGCTTCTGCTCACCCCGCTCAGCCGCCGCGGAGAGGATGTCAGCCAGACTCACCCCTGGAACCCGTACATCGCGGGTGAGTGGAAACATGGCGCGGTACTGCTCGTTGGAAAAGACGAGTACGCCGTTGGCGTCGAAGCGGGCCAACCCGTCCGACATGGCGGTCAGCACCAGATCGAGCTGCTTCCGCCCCTCAAGCAGCGCCTGCTCGAGGGCCTTGCGCTCGGAGATGTCGCGAGCCGCACCGGCGAGCCCGATCACCTCGCCATCGATGTTGCGGACCGCCACCTTGGAGGTAAGGACCCACCGCGGCGGGTTGGCATCGGGGTCGACCAGTTCTTCGCGGTCCAGGATGGAGCCACCCGTGCGAAGGAGTTCTTGCTCGGTGTTGAACAGTCTCCGCGCTAGCTCGTGCGGCACTACGTCGAAGTCAGACCTGCCGCGCAGTTCGACGGGCGAAGCAAAGCCATGGTCGGTCGCCGCCAGACTGTTGACTGCAACGAATCGGCTCTCCCTGTCCTTGACGAACAGGTAGTCGGGAGCCTGGTCAAAAGCGGCCCGGAGGAGCTTCTGCTCCTTGGTCTTGATCTCGCCATGCACCAGGAAGCAGGTTGCCGCAAACGTCGAGACCAAGCCGAGCAGGATGATCGGCGGCGCCACAGCAAGGGCGGGGCCCAGCGCCACTTCAGGGAGCAGGACGAATCCTGCGATCGGCGCAACGGCGCTCGCCGCAGCGAAGAGCAGTATGGCGATCCAGCCGCCCCCATATCGAGCGCGCAGGGCGCGAGCGATCAGACCTATAGCCGAGACGAGCGCGAGGCTCATGAGTGCGCCGAGAACGCCGGCACCGCCCAAGACGACGCGAAAGCTCCCGGCGAGGATGGTCGATATAAGCACTGCGGCAGGCCCGCCAAGGAAGGCCGCCATCGCGATGAAGCAGCCTCTCAGGTCAAAATAGACCCCGGGCTGCAGTTCGCTGCTCATCAGCATAGAAGCAATGCCGCCTGCGCCCATCACCACGCCGAATATGGCGTGGCGATCGCGGCGCTTGACCTGCCTCAGCAGATCCTGCGCGTGCAACCAGCCGAACCCGAACAGGCCGACAACCGCAAAATTGGCGATAAGGGACTGCCACATGGTTTCAACAGGTCCGAGTATCCCCTCACTCTAGAGGGCCGGACCTGTAGCAACGGTTAAGTTCGGTACACGAGCCTTCGACCATTCCGGCTGCACCTCGACAGCGGTCAGCGGAACCGGCCGCGATACTCCCGCGGCGTCATCCCCCGCGATGTCCGGAATTGCCGGTTGAAGTTGGCGAGCGACGCATAGCCGACGGCGTCGGCGACATGCTGGACCGGCTGGTCGGTCGATGAGAGCCGCGAGCAGGCGTCGCCGATACGCAATGCTGTCACGTAGGCGCCGATGCTGGTCCGGGTGTGCCGGGTAAACAGCCGGTGCAGCCCTGAGACACTGAGCGCGGCGATTTCGGCCAGTTCCGGCAGCGATACCGGCTCGGTGTAGTGCTGGTGCAGGTGGGTCAGCACCCGGTCAAGCCGCGAGCGGCTACCTTCGGCGGCTCGGGGCGCCACGCGCGACAGGGGCTGCGGGCGCTCGCCGGACAGTCGCCCGAGGATCGACACAAGGCCGAGGAGCCGCTGCAGCGGCGGCAGGGCAAAGATGGCCTCGATCTCGCCCTGAAGCGCGAGCCCGGTTTCGGGCGCGAAGGCGAGGCCCGTGACCGATCGATCGATGAGGTCGCGCACCGGCCGCAGTTCCACCGAGCCGTTGATCATCGCCTCCAGCCACTCGCGCTCGAACCACAGCACCAGCGCGACATGCGGGGCCGTCGCGTCGAGCTTGTCGCGCGAGGCCCAGGTGTGCGGCAGGTTGGGGCCGACCAGGACGAGGTCGCCGTGACCGTAGCTGCCGACGTGGTCGCCGACGAACCGCTGGCCCACCGAGTTCAAGGTCAGCGTCAGCTCAAGCTCGGGGTGATGGTGCCACTCAAACGGGATGGCATCGTCGAGACGCCGGTTGAGCATGCTCCAGGATGCCTCGGGCGGCCGCTGCAAATGCTCGAGGAATGGCCGCATTGCGCATCTCCAACATTGCGAACGCCAGAATCGTATCAGTTTTGGCCCGCCGGGGCCAACACCTGCGGCGTCGCGGCGCTAGTCTGGCCTTCACCCGGCGAGGGGAGAGAGCAAATGGGAGAGCACTATGAGCATGGCCGCAGCGACTATGGCGACACCGATGAAACGCGACAGCCATCCCACAACCCAGGCATCGACGCAGCTCAAGGACATCCGGAAGACCCTGCCGCTGCGGGTCCTGTCGGAGGACGACTGGCAACACTGGATCACCAAGGGCTACGTGATTGTCCGTCAGGCGGTGCCTGCGACCAATGTCGAGCGGCTTGTGGACCTGCTCTGGCGTTTTGACGAGAAGGATCCCAACGACCAGTCGACCTGGTACGCACCGCAGCGCCGCGACCACATCATGAAGGAGCTCAACGGCACGGGCATGCTGGAGATCTACAATCACCAGTACCTGTGGGACAACCGGATGGAGACGCGCATCTACGACGCGTTCGTCGACATCTGGGACCGGGAGGATTTGTGGGTGACGATCGACCGGGCCAACCTCAATCCGCCCAAGAAAGTGAAGGGCAACCCGAACGGCTTCATCCACTGGGACGTCGATACCTCGATCACACCGCCGCCGATCGGCGTGCAGGCCGTGCTCAGCCTCAAGAAGCAGGACGGCGATGTGGGCGGCTTCCAGAGCGTGCCGTATCTCTTCGAGCATTTCGACGAGTGGGTGAAGACGCAGCCGGCCGACCGTGATCCGATGCATCCGGACATGACCGGGCTGTCGACGGTGAATGTCGACCTCGAGCCGGGCGACCTGATGATCTTCAACTCGCTGCTGGCCCACGGCGTGCGGCCCAACCATTCGGACAATCGCGTCCGGATGGCGCAGTATATCTCGATGCATCCGGCGGAGTTCGACAACGAGGCCGAGCGGCTCGAGCGCATCCGGCTGTGGCGCGAACTCGATTCGCCCAAGCGCGACGCCTTCCCAGGCGACCCGCGCAACTGGGAAAAGCACAATGCGCAGACGGCAAAGCTCACACCCCTGGGCGAAAAGCTGCTGGGCCTGAAACGCTGGTGAGGCTGGCGGCCGACACGGCAAAAGAAAAGGGCCCGCGAGGGCCCTTTTCGTCGTTCAATGCGAGCTCAGCGAGCTCCTGCGAGCTTAGAGCGCGCGGAGGTTCGTCGCCGAAACCTTGCCGTCACGGCCCTTTTCGAGCTCGTAGCTCACCTTCTGGCCTTCGTTCAGGCCGGAAAGGCCCGAGCGCTCGACGGCCGAAATATGGACGAACGCGTCCTGGCCGCCGGTGTCCGGCTGGATGAAGCCGAAGCCCTTGGTGGAATTGAAGAACTTCACGGTGCCTTCGATCATGATGGCTACTTTCGATTATCGTGTGCGGGGTCTTCCCGCGTCACACGTGTCCCCCGACAGCGACATGCTGACGGGCCTAAACGCTTGCAATGATCAAGAAGTAGCCAGGAGGACTTGGGGTCCGGATGGATAGCGTCCGAAAAACCGAAACGTCAGATTAGTCAAGTTGCAATAAGCCCTTCGGGATCGGATGGCAACGGCGAGAGATCATTTTCGTCAACGATCCGCTCATAACTTTCATTGTCGCTGCGCACGCGGTAGCGCAGTGGCCCACCCTCGTGCGGCAACAGGGAGACGACACTGCAGGTGGCGGCGCCGCGCGCAAATTCCCGGCCGCCCGGCGCCATCGCCAGGCGTTGACCGACCACGAAGCGATGCGCCAGCGCGTTGCTGCCACCGCGCGGCGACGTCGCCGCACTGGTTGCGGGTGCATAGGTCGGTATCGATCCCGAGGAGGGAGCGCCACCGCGCTTCTTGGTTGCGTTGCGCGTGGGAACGGAGATGCTCTTGAAAGGAATTTTCTCGCTCTCCACAAACACGGCAGCCTGTTGCAGGGACGTCGCGCCCAGGCTCACGGCTGCGGGCGGGTGAAGCGGGCCGGACGCAACGGCAGCTTCGGCTTGGGCGCTGCGATCAGGCCCTCGCGAATCGCCTGCTTGCGGGCGTTCTTGCGGCTGCGGCGAACGGCTTCCGCCTGCTCGCGAACGCGTGCCTCGGACGGCTTCTCGTAGTAGCGGCGCAGCTTCATCTCGCGGAACACACCCTCGCGCTGCAGACGCTTCTTCAGCACCCGCATGGCCTGGTCGACATTGTTGTCCCTAACGGTGACCTGCATTGGTTATCCTCGCATACTTTGAGTGATGTTTGCCGCGCTTCCGGGGAAGCGGGTAGTCGAGACTTTGATAGAGGCCCTTCAGTTCGCCACCGGCGAACTGCCGTCCGCCGATGGTCAGGCGGGCTCCGCGCAGACTGATCGGGGCAGCTTCTTCGAAGGCAAAGCGCAGGGCGTTGGCGGCGCGCCGGAACGCCCGGGCGCCCAACGTAGTAGCGGTGTCCCAGTCGCTGCCGAGGTGTAGCTCGGCGCGAGCGAGGTAGTCGAAATCTGGCATATGAATTCTGGCGCAACCAAACCTGTCTGCCGCTGCGATGCAGCGTGGCAAGTCCAGCCTGGTGGCGAAACTTTCTTCTCTGCGCGGGGCCCTCGGGCCGGCGCTTGTTCCACGTCCGCTCTTGCGAACCAGGTCTAGGCGAGCGACGCCACTCCGGGCGCGCTAGGCCCTATATGGAGGTATTGGGCGCCAAAGGCAAGCCTGCTGTTGCGGCGGGCGACCGGGCGCCGGCGCATCCGGCGGCCCCGGCGCCGGCCGGATCGGGTCTACCACACTACTCAGGTCGGGCTGTCGGGCGCCTTGGCCGCAGCCTTTGTCTGGCGCGCTTCCGCCAGGTGCACGAGGACGGCGGCGAAGGCGATGAGCGCCGCGATGCCGCCCATCGAAGCACCGGGGGCATCGCGCAGCGAGGCTCCGGGCAGGATGGCAGCGATGACGAGGATCAGCGACACCCACCAGCCAGCCCTGGCGAATAACGGCGCGTTGACGATGTCGTCGACGAGGAACGCGAAGGCCAGCACTACCAGAATGACGTAGGCGTGCGGGTGCAGTTCCCAGCCGGTGCCGACTGCCGCGAAGCTGGTGATTATCAGGTCCGTGTACTCGTTGAGGTTCATGGCGTTGGGGATGAAGCCGCTGCCCTCATCGTTCAAGTAGAGGAAGAACTGCGAGACAAAGAGCAGCAGGATGGCGGCCAGCATCAGCAGCCGCGCCGGCGACTTGTCCCGGAAGAATTCGCGCACCAGATCCATATCGGTCCCTCTCTTTCTAAGTGCTAGTTGGTTGTCGGTGTGAGCCGCACCACTTCGCCCTCTGCGAAGACCCGCTGCTCGTGATCGGCAGGCGCCACTTCGAGGAAGCGGCGGAACGCGGCCAGGGCCTCGGCCGGCTTGCCGACCCGGTCGTAGAGCTTGCCCAGCGACAGGAAGACTGCAGGCACCGGCGGGTCAGCGTCGGTCAGCGCGGCAAACGCGGCAATGGCCTCGGCAAGGGGTCGCTCTCCTGCGAGGCCCAGGCCCATCAGGGCGCCGGCGCGCACCACCTGCAGGCGAACGCTGGTTTCACCGCGGGCGATGGCGGTATCGTATGCGGCGAGCGCCTCGGCAAACGCGCGGGTGGCGACAAGGGCGTTGCCGAGCGAGAACCATGCCTCGGCGTTCTGTGGCTCGAACTGCGCCCAGTTGCGATACATCGCGGCGGCGGCAGCAAAGTCCGGGGTATCGCCATACTTGCCGTAGTAGAGGTTGCCCAGCGCTTCAAGCGCCTCGGGGTCGCCGGGGGCAACCGAGAGGGCCTCCCGCAGATGCGCCTCGCCCGGCGTGCGGTTGCCCAACTCCAGTTCGGTCCGCCCGGCCAGCACCAGGTGCCGCGGCTCTTCGGGCGCCAGCCGCGCCGCTTCGAGGAAGTGGCCGACAGCAGCGGCACGGTCCCCCTGCATGTAGGCCACCGAGGCGCGCGCCCGGGCGACTTCGAGCTTTCCCGTTCCGGCCCGGCCAGCCTGCTGCAGGGCCGCGCCGGCCTCGTCGAAGCGCCCGAGATGGGCAAGGGCAAGCGCCCGGTTGACCTGGGGCTCGATCATCCGGGGGTCGAGCAACGCCGCCGCCTCGAATGCCGCGAGGGCCTCGGCGTGGTTGCCCCGGCCGAGCTCGATCTCGCCGATCAGGTTGTGAGCCCAGTGCGCCGCCGGATCGCGCCGCCGCACCAGTTGCCGGGCCAGCACTACGGCCCGGTCGGGCGCGGTGCGCGACAGCGCGGCGATCGACACGAAGGGGTCGAGCTCGCTGAAGATGTTCTCGGCCGCAGCGCGAAAATAGTCGCGGCTCGGCGTCGTGCCCATTTCCGGCAGGTCGATGATGGTGGCTGTGCCGCGCCGTACGCGCAGGCGCAGCCGCATCTCGGCGGGCGTACAGGCCGGGCTGGCGCAGACAAACTCGCCCGAAATGCGGGTTTCGAAGAGGTTGAGGAACTGGCGCAGTTGCGAGAGCACCGCCTCGAGCGACAGGCCGCTCTGCGGGATGGAGAAATCGAGCGCCCGCCCCTGCGGCACCGCGACGAAGGTGCGTTTGGCGGTATCGGCGGCAGACTCGAAATCCTTGAGCCCGTCCCAGACGCGATTGGCGGCGACCTCGGGCGTGAGGCCCATTTCGACCAGCGTCAGCGGCACCGAGATCGGCTCGATCACCACCTGGTTCTTCCACAGCTGGGTGGCGAGCGCCGGCAACAGCAGGAAGAAAGCCGCAAAGAAGCTGAAGTTGATCAGCAGCGAGCGCAGCGTATTGGACGCCGCCTCGACGGTGGGCAGCGAAATCAAGCGCCGGGGCGCTGGATTCTTCGCATCCGCCGGGGCCGCCGGCGCGGCCGGAACTGCTTCGTCCACCGGCGCAGCGGACGTCGCGCGCACGCGTGCCGACCGCCGTTTCGGTCCGGTTGGTTCGTTCTGCTCTGCCACGATCTGCCCTCGCCCTACGGTAACGGCAGATTTTTGCGATTGTCCATGGGTGGCGGGCGGTTATCCTGCTCTGCGCCAGCGGTTTGGGGCTGGCGTCGAGGGGACGATGAAACGACTGGTGATCTGTTTCGACGGGACCTGGAACCGGCTCGATGCGCCGCACCCGACCAATGTGCTTTTTACTGCCGAAAGCGTGCTGCCGGTTGCCGCCGACGGCACGGTGCAGGTGGTCTATTACGACGAGGGCGTGGGGACCGAGGAGGGCGAGTCGCTCACTGGCGGCATCTTCGGCGCCGGCCTGATGCGAAACCTCAGCGAGGCCTATCGCTTCATCATCTTCAACCACGCGCCGGGCGACGAGATCCACATTTTCGGCTTCTCGCGCGGCGCCTATACGGCCCGCTCGCTAGCCGGGCTGCTGTCGACCAGCGGCCTCGTGGCGCGGCGGCATGCGGGACGGGCGTACGAGGCGATCGAACACTACCGCAAGCGCGAGACGTCGCAGAGCTTTGTCGAGGCGATGCTAGACTTTCGCTCACGGTTCTCGGAGCTGTGCATCTCGGAGGACGAGGAGGCCTGGCGCCGCCGCAATATTGAGGGCTATGCGCTTGGCGCCCGGCCGCGGCTCAAGGTGAATTACCTCGGGATCTGGGACACGGTGGGGTCGCTGGGCATACCGGGCTACATCGCCTTTGCGAGCGCGGTGAACCGGGCCTACCAGTTTCACGACGTGAGCCTGTCGCCGATGGTGGGCCGGGCCCGGCATGCCGTGGCCATCGACGAGCGCAAGCACGATTTCGCGCCCACGCTGTGGAGCAATCTCGACCAGCTTAACGAGATGCGCGGCGCTGACCCGGTGGGAGCGGATGCGCCCTACCAGCAGGTCTGGTTTCCGGGCGTGCACGGGTCGGTGGGCGGCGGCGGCGAGCGCCGGGGGCTGTCGGATGCTGCGCTGGTGTGGATCTGGGACGGCGCGCGGCAGGCTGGGCTGGAGTTCGATACCGGGCCAGAATCGCGCTTTGCCACACTGCGGCCGTCGCATCTCGAACAGCTCGAGAACCAGGATCGCACCGCGACGGGGCTCCTCGGCACGCTGCTCGACAGCCTGCCCAAGGGGGACCGGCTGCCGGGCCCGCGCGGGCTGCACGAGGTGAGCAGCCTGGCGCGGCAGCGCTGGCGGGAGCCAGCGGCCAACCTGCCGGAGGGCCGGCCCTACCGCCCGACCACACTAGCTGACCTGGCCGGCCTGCTCGACGAGTGACCGCCGGCTCAGCCGTGGTTGATCATCACGTGGCGGACGGCGGTGTAGTCCTCGAGCGCGTAGATCGACATGTCCTTGCCGTAGCCGGACTGCTTGAGGCCGCCATGCGGCATCTCGTTGACCAGCATGAAGTGGGTGTTGATCCACGTGCAGCCGTATTGCAGGCGGGCTGCGGTCTGCATCGCCTTGTCGATGTCCTTGGTCCACACCGACGAGGCGAGGCCGTAGTCGGAATCGTTGGCCCAGGCGATGGCGTCCTCGGGCTCGGTGAAGCGGGTGATCGAGACGACCGGGCCGAACACTTCACGCCGCACGATCTCGTCCTGCTGCAGCGCGCCGGCGATGACGGTGGGCTCGTAGTAGAAGCCCTTGTCGCCCGAGACGTGGCCGCCGG
This sequence comes from uncultured Hyphomicrobiales bacterium, assembly GCA_903842455.1. Classification (GTDB taxonomy): domain Bacteria; phylum Pseudomonadota; class Alphaproteobacteria; order Rhizobiales; family Devosiaceae; genus Devosia_A. The sequence goes on from CAIMLX010000212.1 coordinate 60,556, forward strand.
TGGTGATGCTGATATGCGGCAGTTCGGACGCGCGCTCGACGAAGCTCGCAACGCGGTCGCGCTGGCGCTTTGAAATCAGCGGGCCGATCTCGTTGAGGGTGTCGTCCTGCTGGTTGAACTGGATCGAGCCGACGGCCGCGCTGAGGTCGGCGACCAGCTTGTCGTGGATCTTCGGACCGGCGTAGATGCGGCAGGCGGCGGTGCAATCCTGGCCGGCATTGTAGAAGCCGAAGGCCTTGAGGCCGTTGACCACGGCATCGAGGTCGGCGTCGTCGTAGACGATGACCGGCGCCTTGCCGCCGAGTTCGAGATGCGTGCGCTTCACCGACTTTGCGGCGGCCTGCAGCACCTTCTTGCCGGTCGCGACGTCGCCGGTGATCGAGATCATGTTGACGCGCGGGTGGTTGATGAGCGCGTTGCCGACGCTTTCGCCGCGGCCGAGCACGACGTTGACGACGCCTTCGGGCAGGACATCGGCGAACACCTTGGCGAGCTTCAGGGCAGTGAGCGGGGTCTGCTCGGAGGGCTTGAAGATGACGGTGTTGCCGCCGGCGATGGCCGGGGCCAGCTTCCACGCCATCATCATCAGGGGGTAGTTCCACGGCGCGATCGAGGCGACGACGCCAATCGGGTCGCGACGGATCATCGAGGTGTGGCCGGGGAGGTACTCGCCTGCCACGGCGCCGTGCATGTTGCGAACCGCACCGGCGAAGAAGCGCCAGCAATCGACGATGGCGGGGATTTCGTCGTTGAGCACGGCGTTGATCGGCTTGCCGCAGTTCAACGCCTCGAGCGCAGCGAAGCCGGCCGCGTCATCCTCGATGGCCTGGGCGATCTTCAACAGGTAGTTCGAGCGCTGACCGGGGGTGGTGCGGCTCCAGGTGGCGAAGGCCTGTTCGGCGGCGGCGACGGCCGCGTCGATCTGGCTATCGGACGCCTCGGCGATGGGCTCGATCAGCGCGCCGGTGCGCGGGTTCAGCACCTGCTCGGCGGTTTCGGTGCCCGCTTCGAAGCGCGAGCCGATCAGCATTTGCGTGTCCATGGTCTCTCTCCCGGTCCTACTTGCCTGCCCCGGCAACCGATTGTTCCCCGCCGCGCGTCAGGTAGAAGGCGGCGAGGATGGGCAGGAAGGTGACGATGATGACCACCATCGCCACCACATTGGTGACAGGCCGCTGGCGCGGCCGGATAAGTTCTTCGAGCATCCAGATCGGCAGGGTCTGCTGCTGCCCGGCGGTGAAGGTGGTGACGATGACCTCATCGAAGCTGAGCGCGAAGGCCAGCATGCCGCCCGCCAGCAGCGCCGTGCCCAGATTGGGCAGGATGACGTGGCGGAAGGTCTGGAAGCCGTCGGCGCCGAGGTCCATCGCCGCCTCGACCAGCGAGCCATGCAGCCGCCGGAAGCGGGCGACGGCGTTGTTGTAGACGACGACGATGCAGAACGTCGCGTGGCCAAGAATGATGGTCCAGAACGAAAACGGGATTTCCATCAGGTTGAAGGCGGAGCGCAGCGAGATGCCGGTGATGATGCCGGGCAGCGCGATCGGCAGGATCACCAGCAGCGAGATGGTTTCGCGGCCGAAGAATTTCGTGCCCGACACGGCGGCGGCGACGAGGGTGCCGAGCACCAGCGCGATGACGGTGGAAATGAATGCGACCTGTACCGACAGGGTCAGCGCCTGCCAGACGTCGGGCCGGTTCCAGGCCGCCTCGAACCATTTCAGCGTCAACCCCGGCGGCGGCCACTGGTAGGTCCGCTCCTCGGTGGAGAAGGCATAAAGGAAGATCAGCGCCAGCGGGGCGAGCATGAAGAGCAGGCCGGCGAAGGCGGCGACCTTCAGGCCTAGGGGGGCGCGGGAGTCGGAGTTCATGGCCGCTCTCCACGCTCTTTGCTTTGTTCGGCAGCGACTGGGAGCGCCCCCTCCACCATGCTTCGCATGGTCCCCCTCCCCCGTGGCTTCGCCACAGTGGAGGACCCCGGCGACGTCGGTGCCCCGACAGGGCTCCTCCACCGCATGGCGCAAGTCTGCCCGTCAGAGCGCATCGAAGGCTCCGGCGCGTTTGGCGAGCCACAGGTAGAGGCCCATGATGACGATCGGCACGACGGTGAAGGCGGCGGCCAGCGGGATGTTGCCGGCGGTGCCCTGGTGCGAATAGACCGCCTGGCCGATGAAGAACTGCGAGTTGCCGATGATCTGCGGGATGATGTAGTCGCCCAGCGTCAGCGAGAAAGTGAAGATCGAGCCGGCGATGACGCCGGGCAGCGCCAGAGGGAAGATCACCTTCCAGAAGGTCTGGCGCGGGGTGGCGCCGAGATCGGCCGAGGCATCGAGCAGGTTGGTGGGGACGCGCTCGATCGCTGCCTGGATGGGCAGGATCATGAAGGGCATCCAGACATAGAGGAAGACGAGGAAGGTGCCGGTGTAGCTGATCGACAGCGAGTTGCCGCCGATGATCGGGATCGACAGCCACGCCTCGAGCAGCCATTTGAGATGCAGTTGCTCGAAGGCCCAGTTGAGGATGCCTTCCTTGGCGAGGATCAGCTTCCACGCATATATCTTGACGAGATAGCTGGCCCAGAGCGGCAGCATGATGGCGAGGTAGAACAGCGCCTTCCACTTTCCCCGCGCATAGCGGGCGGCCATGTAGGCGATCGGAAAGGCGACGACGGCCGAGGCGAGGGTGACCAGCGCCGCCATCGCGGTGGTGCGGACGATGATGTCGAGGTTCTGCGGGCGCAGCAGCTCGGCGTAGGTCTTGAGGGTGAACTCGCGGTTGATGAGGCCGGAGAACTCGTCAATCGAAAAGAAGCTCTGCAGCAGCAGCGCCAGCAGCGAGCCGAGATAGACGATGCCGAGCCATAGGATGGCCGGCAGCAGCATGAGGAAGATCAGCAGGCCGGGGCGGCGCCAGAAATGGTCGGACAGCGCGCCGAGCCAGCCGCGCCGGTTGGCGAGGATGGCGCCCGTGCCTGCCGCGAGCGCGGTCACTCGGGGTTCTCCATGAAGTGGAGAGCGTCGGGCGCGAAGGAGACGGTGACCCGGTCGCCTTCGTGCGGCAGGTCGCCGGAAGCCGGGACGACGGCAGTGAGGCGCCGGCCGGCGAGGTCGATGCCAAGGCGGGTGGTGGAGCCGGTATAGCTGCGCGTCACCACGGTTCCGGTGAGCGGCGCGGCGCCATCGCTGGCCTGCGAAACGCTGACCGCCTCGGGGCGGAGGCTGGCCCATCTCGAAACGCCAGCAACGGCCTGCACGAACTCTGGCGGCAGCACGTTGGAGGAGCCGACGAAATCGGCGACGAAGCGGGTCTGCGGGCGGCGGTAGACTTCCTCGGGGGTGCCGACCTGCATGATGCGGCCGGTGTTGAACACGGCGACGCGGTCGGCCATCGACAGGGCCTCGCCCTGGTCGTGGGTGACGAAGATGAAGGTGATGCCGAGCTGCTTCTGCAGCGCCTTCAGCTCTTCCTGCATCTGCTCGCGCAGCTTCAGGTCGAGCGCGCCGAGCGGCTCGTCGAGCAGCAGCACCTTGGGCTTGTTGACGATGGCGCGGGCGAGCGCGACGCGCTGCCGCGGGCCGCCCGAGAGCTGGCCGGGGCGGCGGTCGCCATCGCCGGTGAGCCGGACCAGCTCGTGGGCCGCTTCGGCGGCGCGGTAGCGCTCGGCCTTGTCGACCTTGCGCAGCATCA
>CAIMLX010000213.1 GCA_903842455.1 uncultured Hyphomicrobiales bacterium
TCGCCGCCCGCATCATGTTCGACGCCCGCCTTTGCCCTTGGGAGCCGGATGACAAGCTTTTGGAGCACGACCCGCATGACTGACACCAACCATCCGGCGCAAGCCATCGACCTAAACCACCAGTTTGAAGCGATGCGTCTGCTGGACCAAGAGCGGCAACGCCTCGGCTGGACCGTTCGCGATCTCGAAGCCAAGAGCGGCGTGAGCGTGTCGAGCTTCTATGCGTGGCAAGTCAACTTGCGAAGCCCGAACCTCGCCAACCTCGTCGCGCTCGCGCAATCGCTTGGCTTCGACATTTTCATGCGCCGGGTGAGATAGCGAATTTCCATTGGCCGGGTTCCGATCCAACTCGGCCGATGACGGCGCTGCCCGTCAACCAGCGCCCAGCGGGCGGCGAGCCTCGATCCCTCGCCGCCCGTAGTCTTTTGCGACTAGGCCGCCTCCTGCCGCCGCTCAACGAGGCTGCGAGTTTCAGCGGCCACCTCTTGCTCTTCCGCCGGCTTGGCCGGCTTGCCGGTGACGTGGACGGCCCACCTTTCCAGCAGTGCGCGGCGTTGATCGAGGAAGTCGGTGCGGCGATAACTGCGCACGACCTTACCGTCTGTCACGTGTGCCAACACGGCCTCGGCTACCTCATGAGGCGCGTCCGTCGCTTCGGCAAGCCAGTCGCGAAGCGAAGACCGGAAGCCGTGCGGCCGAGCGTCAAACTTGCGCCGCCGCATCACCATTGACATGGCCATATCGCTGATTTGCTTGCCCTTGTGGCCCACGAACAGCAGCCCGTCGCGGCTGGCCGTGCGCGCCTCGCCGATTACGGCGAGCGCTTCTGGTGTGAGGGGCACGCGGAAATCGTCAGTCTTGTTGCGCCCGCCTTTCATCAGCGCCGCCGGAATGGTCCAAATGTCGCCGTCGATGTGGGACTCGTGCATGAACCTCAGCGGGGCAGAGCGGACGCCAGTGAGGATCAACAGCTTCAAGGCCAGCTCGCCCGTAGTATTCCCGAGACTCTTGTAGAAGGCGGGAACATTGGCCCAAGCGATGGCGTCGATGTGTTCGACGGTGTGGTTCTGAGCGCCGAGCAGCGCCTTTGCCTTCACGCAAGCTTGGAGGTCGACGTCGAGCCCGAGTGCCGCCGCGTGCGTCATGACGATGGCTAAGCGTTGAAGCGCCTTTTCGGCGGTCTTGGCCTTCGCGTGCCAAATCGGCTTCATGACATCTCGGATGGCGGCTTGATCGATTTCCGCCACCGGTGTGTTTCCCAACTTCGGCAGCACGTGGATTTCCAGCGGGGAGAACCACCGGCCGTTCACCCCGTCGCCCTTTAGCGAGGCCTTGCGGGCCTCGAAGCAATCGCTCGCGACGTCTTTGAGCAGATGCAGGTTCCGCACTGCCTCGCGCTTCATCTTCTCGCGGTGGCGGATAGGATCCGCCCCGTCGCGCACAATCGCCCGTGCCCCTTCGGCTAACCTCCGAGCTTCTGCCAAGCCTACATCAGGATAGCGGCCCAGTCCCATTTCGCGCCGCCGGCCATGCACGGTGACCCGCAGCACCCACTGTGCGCCACCGTCCTCTCGCTTGACGAGTTGGAGCCCACCACCATCTTGGTGCTTGCCCGCCTTGGCCGAGACCAGCCCTTTGGCGTTAAGCCGATACATAAGACGCATCCGACGAACCTGCCTTTTCAATCCACCAGCCAATCCACCAATCGGCATGATATTGGATGGTAGGGAGCGATATCCTCTGACGCGACAGATGGTCGAATTTATCAGTGATTGCAAGGGGTTCTGAGAGAAAATATATCAGACGATACGCCCTGATATCAGTTGATTGTTCGATTCTGTGCTTCTCGACCGCACCATTGGCTCTCAGGTTGAGCCACGATGAAAAGCCCGCGCAAGCGGGCTTTGTCGTTTCTGGCGGTCAGTGCGGCGGAGCCGTCTCCCCGGCGGCCTTTTCCTCTTCGGCGCGGGCCTGGGCGTACCCCAGCATCAACCCGGCGAGCGCACCGGCAATGGCGGCGACTACCAGCATGATCAGGCCCGGCATGATCGCCCCGACGATCGCCGGGGGGCTGCCCTCCGGCGGAGCGACCTCGGGCGGTGGCGCAAACATCGCGCCGAGCGGCATGAGCACCAGGGCAATCAGCCCGAACACTGCCAGAATCGACGCCAGCATCAGCAGCTTGCCGCCGACATCCTCCGATAGCCTCTCGCGGTGTATGGCCATTTCCGATCCTCCACCCCCAATCGCTACCGCCGCACCATGGGCAGCGTCAACCGCTGCCCCGATGCTCCCGACCGATCAGGCCCGGCGGAAGACGCTGAACTGGAAGCGCTGCACGCTGCCCCACGGCGTGTGATGCTCGTGCCGCAGTTCGCGTTCGAGCTTGAAGTCGCTGCCCAGCACAGCTGCTACGCTGCTGCCGTCGTGGCGCACCACCGGCAGGCCGGAGCACTTCTCCGGGCCATCCGGCGCGAAGGTGGCGATGATTGCCGTGCCACCGCTCCGCAGCGCCGCCGCCAGCACGCCCGCGTACGCCGCCTGATCGGCCGGATCGGTGAGGAAATGGAAGGCGGCACGATCGTGCCAGACATCGTAGCGCCGCTCCGGCTGCCACCTGGTCACGTCCGAGACGATCCAGTCCGCCCGGCCCCCGGCGGCTTCGACCCGGGCTCGCGCCTTGGCCAACGCCTCGGCGGAAATGTCGAGCACCGTCACGTCGGTATAGCCGCCGGCCAGCAGCGTATCGGGCAGCCGCGATGCGCCACCGCCGATATCCACGATGGCCGAACTGAGGCTGCTGTTGGCCCCGATCAACTCGATTGACAGGTGCGGCACTTCCTCGAACCAGCTGACATCGCTGTCGCCCTTGGTCCGATAGACCTCATCCCAGTGGGTCTCGCGCCCGGCTGCCGTCGTCATTCGTTAGTTCCGCGACGGCTTTGGCGACGCAGCAGGCTTCGGCGTTGCAGCTGTTGGACGGGTTGCCGGCTTTGGCGGGAAGAACAGGTCCATGATGGCCATCAGATGATCTCCTCGAGGTGGAAGTTGCGCGCCACCGCATGGTCGCGGAGGCCGAAGGCGGGCAGGCGGCCGGGCACGATGGCATCGGCCACGGCCTTGGTGTCGCGCGCGTCGGTCGCATCCACCACCACGCGGATGAACGGCTCGACCATGCCGCGATTGAGCTTCTCTTTCAGCTCGAACAGCAGCACCCGCACGTTGCCACGCGAGTCGCAGGCAATGCACTCCGTGCCCGGTTCATGGGCGTGCAGCGGCGCATCGAGATGCACCACGGCCGTATCGCGCCCCCCAAAGCGACTCAGCGCCGCCTTGTCGGTCACCACGGTCACCGGGAAGGAACGGGCGCGGCGGGCGTAGGGAGAGGGGGAGGTGGTCACACCACCCCCTTGTCCGCACTCGGGCTGTAGTTCAGCACCGGACCGAGCCAGCGCTCGACCTCGCGCACCGCCATGCCCTTGCGCTTCGCGTAGTCCTCGACCTGGTCGCGCTCCACCTTGGCGACACCGAAATAGAAGCTCTCCGGGTGGCTGAGATAAATGCCCGACACCGACGAGCCCGGCCACATGGCATAGCTCTCGGTCAGTTCCACCCCGATGCGCTGCTTGGCGTTGAGCAGGTGGAACAGCGTGGTCTTTTCGGTGTGGTCGGGCTGCGCCGGATAGCCTGGGGCAGGGCGGATGCCCTGGTAGGGCTCGCCGACCAGTTCGTGCGGGGCGAACGTCTCCGCGGCACCGTAGCCCCAGAATTCCCGGCGCACCCGCTCGTGCATCTGCTCGGCCAGCGCTTCGGCGAAGCGATCGGCCAGCGCCTTGATCAGGATCGACGAATAGTCGTCGTTCTTCCGCTCGAAGCGCTCGGCGATCAGGTTCTCCTCGAGCCCCGCCGTCACCACGAAGCCGCCGAGGTAGTCGGGGACACCCTCGGGCGCGACGAAATCGGCGAGCGCCATGTGTGGCTTGCCGCCGGTCTTGCTCAACTGCTGGCGCAGCGTAAAGAACGTCCCGAGCTGCTCCTTGCGATCCTCGTCGGTGTAGAGCCGGATGTCGTCGCCGACCTGGTTGGCGTGCCAGAAGCCGATCACCGCTTTGGGGCGGAACCAGTTCTTCTGGATCACCTGCGCCAGCATGTCCTGCGCATCGGCCCAGAGCTGGCGCGCCGCCTCGCCCTGCTTTTCGTCTTCAAGGATCGCCGGATAGCGCCCCTTGAACTCCCAGGCCTGGAAGAACGGCGTCCAGTCGATGTATTTGGCGATCTGCGCCAGGTCGTAGTTCTCGAACACTCGCGTGCCGAGGAAGCTCGGCTTGGGCGGCACATAGTCGTCCCACTTGGGCGCAAACCGGTTGGCCCGCGCCGCCGCCAGCGACGTGCGCTGCTTGTCGGCTTCCGACTGCCGGTGCTTTTCCGCCAGCTTCTCGTACTCGGCCTTCACGTCGGCGACATAGGCCGGCCGTTGCTCGCCCGACAGCAGCGACGACACCACGCCCACGGCGCGGCTCGCGTCATGCACATGCACCGTCGGCCCGCCATGGTACTGCGGGTGGATTTTCACCGCCGTATGGACGCGCGACGTCGTGGCGCCTCCGATCAGCAGCGGCACGGTGAAGCCTTCGCGCTCCATCTCCTCGGCGACATGCACCATCTCGTCTAGCGACGGGGTGATCAGGCCGCTCAGCCCGATCACGTCGACATTCTCCCGCTTCGCCGTCTCGAGGATTTTCGCTGTCGGCACCATCACGCCGAGGTCGATGATCTCGTAGTTGTTGCAGCTCAAGACCACGCCGACGATGTTCTTGCCGATGTCGTGCACATCGCCCTTCACCGTCGCCATCAGGATCTTGCCGGCCGACTTGCGACCGGTGGCATTGCCGTCGGCGTTCTTCTCCGCCTCCATGTAAGGGAGGAGGTGCGCCACGGCCTGCTTCATCACCCGCGCGGACTTCACCACCTGCGGCAGGAACATCTTGCCCGAGCCGAACAGGTCGCCGACGACGCTCATTCCGGCCATCAGCGGGCCTTCGATGACGTGCAGCGGCCGGGCCGAACCAAGCCGTGCTTCCTCGGTGTCGGCGTCGATATACTCGGTAATGCCGTTGACCAGCGCGTGCGAGATGCGATCCGCCACCGGACCCTCGCGCCACTTCAAATCCTTGGCCTTCTGCTCGCCGCCGGCCTGGCCCTTGAACTGCTCGGCGATCTCCAGCAGCCGCTCGGTCGAATCGGGCCGCAAGTTGAAGATCACATCCTCGCAGGCCTGACGCAGCCCCGGCTCGAGCGTATCGTACACCGCCAGCTGCCCGGCATTGACGATGCCCATGTCCATGCCCGCCTGGATGGCGTGGTAGAGGAACACCGAGTGCATCGCCTCGCGCACCGGCTCATTGCCGCGGAACGAGAAGCTGAGATTGCTCACCCCGCCCGAAATATGCACGTGCGGCAGCGTCTCAGTGATGGTCCGCGTCGCTTCGATGAAGGCCACGCCATAACCCGCGTGCTCCTCGATGCCGGTCGCCACCGCGAACACGTTCGGATCGAACACGATGTCCTCGGGCGGGAAGCCGACTTCCTCGGTCAAGAGCTTGTAGGCCTTGGTGCAGATTTCGACCTTGCGCTCATAGGTGTCGGCCTGGCCCTGCTCGTCGAACGCCATCACCACGACGGCGGCGCCATAGGCGCGCACCAGCCGTGCGGCTTCGAGGAACTTCTCGACGCCTTCCTTCATGGAAATCGAATTGACCAGCGCCTTGCCCTGCACGCATTTGAGCCCGGCCTCGATCACCTCGAACTTCGAGCTATCGATCATCAGCGGCACCCGGGCGATGTCGGGTTCGGCGGCGAGAAGGTTGAGGAACTCGACCATCACCTTGGCCGAGTCGAGCATGCCCTCGTCGACGTTGATGTCGATGATCTGCGCGCCGTTCTGCACCTGGTCGCGGGCCACATCGAGCGCGGCCGTATAGTCGCCGGCGGTGATCAGCTTCCTGAACCGCGCCGAGCCCGTGACGTTCGTCCGCTCGCCGACATTCACGAACGGAATGTCCTTGGTCAGCGTGAAGGGCTCAAGCCCGCTCAGCCGCAGGAAGGTCGGCACCTCGGGGATCTTCCGCGGCTTGTACTTCCCCACCGCCGCGGCGATCGCCTGCACATGGTCCGGCGTCGAGCCGCAGCAGCCACCGACGATGTTTAGGAAGCCGTCGCGGGCAAAGCCCTCGAGCTGCCGCGCCATCATCTCGGGCGTCTCGTCGTAGCCGCCGAACTCGTTGGGCAGCCCGGCGTTTGGATAGGCGCAGATGAAGGTGTCCGCGACATCCGACAGCTCGGCGATATGGGCGCGCATCGCGTTCGCGCCGAGTGCGCAGTTGAGGCCGATGGTGAAGGGGTTGGCGTGCCGTACCGAGTACCAGAACGCCGTCGGCGTCTGGCCAGAGAGCGTGCGTCCCGACAGATCGGTGATGGTGCCCGAGATCATCACCGGCAACTCGTAGCCGCGCTCGGCGAAAATCTGCTTGGCGGCAAAGATGCCGGCCTTGGTGTTGAGCGTATCGGTGATGGTTTCGAACAGCAGCAGCTCGGTGCCGCCGTCGATCAGCCCGTTGATCTGCTCGGTATAGGTTTCGACGATCTCGTCGAACGTCACCGCGCGATGACCCGGGCTGTTCACGTCCGTCGACATCGACGCGGTCTTGTTCAGCGGCCCGAGCGAGCCCGCCACGAAGCGCCGCTTGCCGTCGGTCGCCTCGGCGATCTTCGCGGCCTCCCGCGCAATCCGCGCGCCCTCGTAGTTCAGCTCGTAGGCGAGCGCCTGCATGCCGTAATCGGCCATAACGATGGCGGTCGAGGAGAAGGTATTTGTCTCGCAGATATCGGCGCCCGCGAGGTAATACTGTACGTGGATGTCGCGGATGGCGTCGGGCAGGGTGAGGTTCAGCAGGTCGTTGTTGCCGCGCACATCGATGTGCCAGTCCTTGAACCGCTCGCCGCGATAATCGGCCTCGCCGAGCTTCAGCCGCTGAATCATCGTGCCGTAGGCGCCATCGAAGATCAGGATGCGTTCGGCTGCCGCGGCAGTCAGCGCAGCGCGCACTTCCTCGCCACGCGGCAAGGAATTTCTATCGATCTCAATGGTTTGGGCAACGGTCATGGCTCGACTTTCTCGGTCCCGTGACGCCAGAATGCGTCAACCGCCCTGGAGTTCTCGCCAAAGAACTATCAGGCGGGATATAAAGATATCTTTATATGATCGTCGCAAGCCGGGCAAGCAACCCCATGCTCACCCGTCTCGCCGAAGCGGAATAGCGTCATGTCCACGCCCATCGTCCTCGTCCCCGGCCTCAACTGCACCGCCGAATGCTATGCGGGGCAGGTGCCCTCGCTCTGGCAATTCGGCTCGGTGCTGATTCCCGACCACAAGCGCGGCAGCACGATGACGGAGATAGCCGCCGCCATCCTCCGCGATGCGCCGCCCACGTTCGCGCTCGCCGGGTTCTCGCTGGGCGGCTACATCGTCTTTGAAATGCTGCGCCAGGCACCGGAGCGCGTCACGCGTCTCGCCCTGATCGACACCATGGCCCGGCTTGATAGCCCGGATCGCCTGCTGAAGCGCCACGATGCCATCCGCCTCGCGCAGGCCGGCAAGCTGCGGCAACTGGTCACCGCGAACTATCCCGACAGCGTCCACCCCGACCACGCCGACCATCCGGCAATCCGCGACATCAGCATCCGCATGGCGCTCGCGAACGGCCCCGAGGTCTATGTCCGCCAGCAGCAGGCCATCATCGGCCGCCCGGACTCGACGCCGGTCCTGCCGACCATCCGCGTCCCCACCACCATCATCGTCGGCGAAGCCGACACCATCACGCCTTTCGCCGATGCCCACGCCATGGCTGACGCCATCCCCGACTCCAGCCTCGTCACCATCGCCGGGGCAGGGCACATGAGCCCCACCGAACAACCCGCAGCGGTAGCGGCGGCGCTGGTCGGGTGGCTGTCCCGCTGACGCGTCTCGACCCCCACCCGAGTTCCGCCAAGGAGCCGCGGCTGCCTGGCTTGTGCCACTGGTCTCCCTCCCCCATGTGGGGAGGGTAGCGTCGCCAGGAGCGCAGCGACGTGGCAAAGCTAGGGTGGGGGCCGTCACATCGATCACATTTGATCCAAATTAACGCCCCCGAAACCACAAATCGCTTCCCTTGAGGCGGACGCGTCCCCGATCCGGCTACATCGCCGTTCAGTCTCCAGTTTTCAGGTGAGTAGCTTGCCAGTCATTCCCCGCGACCTCGTCTCGGCCGCCCGGCTCCTGGCCATCGTCCTCGCCACGGCGGCGCTCGCCGCTTGTGGTGCCAGTTCAAGCGTTCCGCATGTGAAGCGCGGCGCCTTCACCGAAGCGAAGTTCGGCGTCAAGGCATCGCCGCGGCTCTCGACCGCCAAGAACCCGCCCAAGGGCGGCGGGCGCTTCATGGTCGGCAAGCCCTACACCGTCGCCGGCAAGGTCTACGAGCCGATCGAGAACCCGATCGGCTATGTCGCCGCCGGCTCCGCCTCCTGGTACGGCAACGATTTCCACGGCCGCCAGACCGCCAACGGCGAGATCTTCTCGGCCACCGCCATCTCCTGCGCCAGCCCGGTGCTGCCGCTGCCGAGCTATGTCCGCGTCACCAACACCGACAACGGCCGCTCGATCATCTGCCGCGTCAATGATCGCGGCCCCTACATGCATGGCCGGGTGATGGACCTGAGCTATCGCACCGCCGCCATCCTCGGCTATGCCGACCGTGGCATCGGCAATATCTCGGTCGAGTATGTCGGCCCGGCGCCGCTGCACGGCGACGATACCCGCACGCTGCTCGCCAGCGTCGACGCGCCCACCCGGCTCGACGAAAAGGCGACACGCCTGGCCCAGGCCGATTCGCCGAACCTTCTCAGCGGCATCACCAGCCTGTTCGGCTATGCGAACGCCGGTGCACCGGTCGATGGCGCCATCGCCGCGGCCACCGCCATGGCCAATGCCGATCCGGCACTCCACGCGGCCGCTGCCGACACTCAGGAGCCGATGCCAAAGGTTCAACTTGGCGTGTTCAAGGATGCTGCCACGGCCCAGAGCGTCGTCGAATCCTTCGCGCTGCTGGGCATCGTCGATGAGCAACAGGTCCGGATTCCGGGGGCTGACGCCACCCTCCTGACCCTCATCCGCCTGAAGCCCGGCGTCACCGGAAACGACGTGCTGGCGCTGGCACGTGAACTTGGCCTCAACGACCTCAAGCTACTATAGTCGCCATGCGGCCGCGGCGGGCCGCGGGTGAGATCACGATGCACAAGCTTGGCCACTTCATCGCGGCAATGCTGCTGGCGCTGACGGCGTTTTCGACGGCGCAGGCACAGGAGTTCGACACCAAGGCGCCCTTCGCCATCCTGATGGATTACGAGTCGGGCACGGTGCTGTTCAACAAGGCGGGCGACGAGCGGCTCGAGCCCGCCAGCATGGCCAAGCTGATGACGCTCGCGGTCGTGTTCGACCTGCTGCAGACGAACAAGCTCCAGCCCACCGACGAATTCTTTATTTCCGAGCACGCCTGGCGCGATGGTGGCGCCCGGTCGGGCGGCTCCACCATGTTCGCCGAGCTCAATTCCAAGGTCCCGGTGATCGACCTTGTCCGCTCCGTCATCATCCAGTCCGGGAACGACGCCGCCATTGCGCTTGCCGAAGGCGTCGCAGGCACGGAGACAGCCTTCGCCCAGATGATGAACCGGTTGGGCCAGGAAATCGGGCTCACCGGCTCCAGCTTCGTCAACGCCACCGGCCTGCCGGATCCGGACCAGTATTCCACCGCCCGCGACCTCGCGACCATCGCGCGCTTCCTCATCGCCCAGTTCCCCGAGTACTACCCGATCTTCGCCGAGAAGGAGTTCACCTGGAACAAGATCCGCCAGCTGAACCGCAACAGCCTGCTCGAAGTCGGAATCGGCGTCGACGGTCTCAAGACCGGCCACACCGAGGCCTCCGGCTACGGCGAGGTGGTCTCCACCGATGCCGGTGGCCGCCGGTTGATCGGCGTGCTGCACGGCATGAAGTCTATGAACGAACGCGCCGAGGAAGCCCGCAAGCTCATCACGTGGGGCACCCGCGGTTTCGAACTGGTGCCGGTCTATGCCGAGGGGCAGGAGGTCCGGAAGGTGCCGGTCTATGGCGGTGCCGAGGCCGAGGTCGCGGTCGTCGGCAAGGGCACTATCAGTCTCTTCCTGCCTAAGGGCGCCCAGAACTGCCCGCAGGCCGATGTGGTCTACAATGCCCCCATCCGCCCGCCGGTAGCCAAGGGCCAGCAACTGGCGATGCTGATCGTCAAGTGCAACGACAAGGTGGTCCAGCAGACCCCGCTCTATGCCGGCGCCGACGTGGCCGACGGCGACATCGTCCGCAAGGCCACCGATGCGCTGAAGGAACTGGCTCTCGGCTGGATGTAGTCTGCCACTTTTCCTGATCCCGCTTTACAGGTAGAAGGCGGCATGCTCGATATTCCAGCGGTCGCGCCTCGCTTCATCACCTTCGAAGGCGGAGAGGGCGTCGGAAAGTCCACGCAGGTCAAGCGCCTGCTCGTCCGGCTCAACCGCCTCGGCATCGAGGCGGTGCGCACGCGCGAGCCCGGCGGCACGCCGAAAGCCGAGCATGTCCGCGCCTTCATCCTGCAGGGTCGCTCCGAGGCCTGGGGCCCGGGCGCCGAGGCCGTGCTGTTCGCCGCAGCCCGGCTCGACCACGTCAACCAGCTGATCGCGCCGAGTCTCGAAACCGGCAAGTGGGTGATTTCCGACCGCTTCCACGATTCCACCCGCGCCTATCAGGGCCTCACCGGCGGCGTCGACGGCAAGCTGATCCGCGGCCTCGAAACCCTGGCGCTGAACGGCCACGCCCCCGACCTCACCTTCATGCTCGACATGGACCCGGTCGTCGCCTTCAACCGCGTCAACGCCCGCGAACTCGAGCCGGCGCTGGCCCAGAGCGGCGACCGCTTCGAGAAGGAAGACCTCGACTGGCATCGCCGCCTGCGCCAGGCCTTCCTCGATATCGCCGCCCAGAATCAGGATCGCTGCGTCGTGCTCCCGGCCAACCAGAGTGAAGACGCGCTCGAAAGCGAGGTCTGGGACACGCTGACCCGCCGCTACCCGGAACTCGCGGCCAAGGCATCCCTCTAGTGGTGCCCGCATGACCGACTATCCGCAGCGCGAGCCCGACCAGCTCGACGGCGTCCCGCCGCCCGAGTTCCAGCATCAGGTCCTCGGCCACGCCGCCGCCACCGAAGCGCTGCTGGCCCGGCTCGATGCCGGCCGCCTGCCGGGCGGCATCCTGATCCACGGCCCCCGCGGCATCGGCAAGGCGACCCTCGCCTTCGACATCGCCCGCAAGATTTTCGAGCGCACCGGCGACGAAAGCCCGTCGCATATCGCCGCGCAGGTCGCGTCCGGCGCCTACCCGAACCTGTTCGTCATGCGCAAGGCCGCGCGCGACACCGGCAAGGGCTACTACACCCAGATCCGCGTCGACGAAGTTCGCGGCTTCATCGACGAGATGCGGATGACGCGCGGCCGGGCAGGGCACCGCATCGCGCTGATCGACCCGATCGACGACTGCAATCCGTCGAGCGCCAACGCGCTGCTCAAGATCCTCGAGGAGCCCCCGGCCGACACCACCTTCCTGCTGGTCTCGCACCGCCCCGGCTCGCTGCTCCCCACCATCCGCTCCCGCTGCTTCCAGGTTGCCCTCCGCCCGATCTCCGATCAGGACGTCGCCGGCGTGATCGTCGCCACCAAGCCCGACACCGCCCCGGACGTGCTCGCCCGGGCCATCGGCTTCGCCATGGGCCGCCCGCGTCGCGGTTTCGAGGCGCTGCTGCTCGGCGACGACGGCGTGCTCGGCGCCCTCGCCGGCTACCTGCGCGACCCCGCTGCCGCGCCATCCTCCGTCCGCATTGGGCTCGCCGACCAGCTCGGGGGCGACAAGGACGGGGCGGAGCTGCGCTTTGCCCGCGACATGCTCAACGACTGGATTGCTGCTGCAGCCACCGCTGCCGCCACTTCGGGCGACCGCCGCCGTCTTGCCTCTGCCAATGAGCTATGGGACAAGGCCCAACTTTCCCTTGCCGATGCCGACGAGTACAATCTCGACATGCGGCAGACCCTGGTCGCGCTCTTCGACGCGATCCGGAAACACCAGCTCCTGGGCGTCCAGCCGACATGACCGACACGTTCTACGTCACCACCGCCATCGCCTATCCCAACGGCGCGCCGCATATCGGCCACGCCTATGAGATGATCGCGACCGATGCGATCGCCCGCTGGGCCCGGCTTGAGGGGAAGGAAACCTACTTTCTCACCGGCACCGACGAGCACGGCATCAAGATGGTGCAGACGGCCGCGGCCGAAGGCATCACCGCCCGTGAACTGGCCGACCGCAATGCCGCCCGCTTCAAAGATCTGGCGGCACGCCTCAACGTCTCCAACGATGATTTCATCCGCACCACCGAGCCGCGCCACTACGAGTCGAGCCAGGAAATCTGGCGGCAGATGGCATCGCGCAACAATGGCGACATCTACCAGTCGGTCTACAAGGGCTGGTACTCGGTGCGCGACGAGGCCTATTTCGACGAGGGGGAACTCACCGACGGCGAGGACGGCAAGAAGTTCGCGCCCACCGGCGCCGAGGTGAAGTGGGTCGAGGAGGACAGCTACTTCTTCCGGCTCTCCGCATATCAGGACCGCCTGCTGAAGCTCTACGAGGACGTGCCCGATTTTATCGCGCCGGACGAGCGCCGCAACGAGATCATCTCCTTCGTGAAGGCCGGGCTGCGCGACGTCTCGATCAGCCGCACCACCTTCGACTGGGGCATCCCGGTTCCGGATGTTCCCGGCCACGTCATGTATGTCTGGATCGACGCGCTCACCAACTACATCACCGGCGTGGGGTACCCGCACACCGACTCCGAGCAGTTCAAGAAGTTCTGGCCGGCGAGCCTGCACGTCATCGGCAAGGACATCATCCGCTTCCACACCGTCTACTGGCCAGCTTTCCTGATGAGCGCCGGCATCGAGGTGCCGCACCGCGTCTTCGCCCACGGCTTTCTGACGTCGGAAGGCAAGAAGATGTCGAAGTCGGTCGGCAACATCGTCGATCCGCACGAGCAGCTCGATCTCTACGGTACCGATCCGGTCCGCTGGTACTGCCTGCGCGAGATCGGCTTCGGTTCGGATGGCGACTGGGGCCGCGAGAAGTTCATCAACCGCAACAACTCCGACCTCGCCAACAATTTCGGCAACCTGGCGCAGCGCTCGCTGTCGATGATCCAGAAGAACTTCTCGGGCATTCTGCCGATGGCCGCGCAGAACGAGGCCGACAAGGCCATCGTCGCCGAAGCCATCGCTGCCATCGGCCGCATGAACGAGGCGATGCAGACCCAGCAGATCCACGAGGCCGCCGGCGAGCTCACGACCTTGCTCAACGCCGCCAACCTCTACTTCGCCGACCAGGCGCCGTGGGGGCTGAAGGCCGACCTGCCGCGCATGGGTACCATCCTGTCGACCACCGCCGACGTCGTCCGCCGCGCCGCCATCGCTGCGCAGCCCTTCGTACCGGACTCGGCCGTTAAATTCCTCGATGCGCTCGCCATCCCGGCCGACCAGCGGCAGCTCAGCCACGCCCTCTCCCCCGAAGGCATGCTCGGCGGCACCCCCCTCCCGCCCCCCGAGCCGGTGTTCAAGAAATTCGAGCAGGCCAAGGTCGGCTGATGTCCGGGACGATCGATATCGGCACTGTTGCCCCTCTCCCCTTGAGGGAGAGGGTGCCCGCAGGGCGGATGAGGGGTCGCGATGCACAGCATCGCTTGCTGCCGCGTGGAGCAATGGCATGCTGATCGACAGCCACTGCCACCTCGATTTCCCCGAACTCGCTTCCGATCGTGCCGGCGTTCTCGCCCGCGCCAAGGCGGCCGGCATCGACGGCATGGTCACCATCTCGACCCGGGTGAAGCGGTTCCACGAGATCATCGCCATTGCCGAGGCGCACCCGGAAATCTGGTGCTCGGTCGGCACCCATCCGCACCAGGCCGACGAAGAGCTCGACATCTTTCCCGAGGACCTGATCCGGCTCAGCGCCCATCCCAAATGCGTCGCCATCGGCGAAGCCGGCCTCGACTACTTCTACGACAACGCCCCCAAGGCGGCGCAGGCCGAGGGTCTCCGCCGGCACATCGCTGCCTCCCGTGCCACGCAGCTGCCGCTCGTCATCCATTCCCGCCAGTGCGACGCCGACATGGCCGCGATCCTTCGCGAAGAATCGGGGCAGGGCGCCTTCCCCTTCGTCCTCCACTGCTTTACCGCCGGCACGGACCTCGCGCTCACCGCACTCGAACTCGGCGGCTACATCTCGTTCTCCGGCATCATCACCTTCAAGAATGCCGAAGAGATCCGCGACGTGGCGAGGCTGGTTCCCGCCGATCGCTACCTCGTCGAGACCGATGCACCCTACCTCGCCCCGATCCCGCATCGAGGGGCCAAGAACGAACCCAGCTATGTCGCGCATACGGCTGCCAAAGTGGCGGAAGTGCGTGGCGTCAGCGTCGAACAAGTGGGCGAAGAGACCACGAGAAACTTCTTCCGCCTGTTTTCCAAAGCAACCCCGGTCTAGAGCGAAATGGCCCAGGCGCAGCGCATCGTTGCCACCATCATGGGCTGCGGTTCATCGGGCGGCGTGCCGCGCATCGGCGGCCACTGGGGCGTCTGTGACCCCGATAACCCGAAGAACCGCCGCAGCCGCTGCTCGCTGCTGATCGAAGGTTTTTCCAGCACGTCGCCCGACCCGACCCGCATCATCGTCGACACCGGCTGCGACCTCCGCGAGCAGCTCCTCGCCGCCGAAGTCGATCGTGTCGACGCCGTGCTCTACACCCACGAACACGCCGACCATACCCACGGCATCGACGACCTTCGGGTGCTGGCGCTGAACAACCGCAAGCGCGTCGACGTCTACTTCTCCCAGGAAGCCGCCAACCGCATCGTCCCCAGCTTCGCCTACTGCTTCACCGCCCCGCCGAACTCGGGCTACCCGCCGATCCTCAACCAGCACATCATCGAGGCGGGTGAACCACTTACCGTCGATGGTCCCGGGGGATCGATCACCGTGCACCCCTTCAAGCAGGACCACGGCGAGATCTTCTCGCTCGGCTTCCGCGTCCACAACTTTGCCTATTCCTGCGACCTCAGCGGGATTCCGGCGGAGTCGTACGGTGCCGTCTCCGGCCTCGACATCTGGGTGCTCGATGCCCTCCGCCCGGACCCGCACCCCAGCCACCTGAGCCTGTCCGAAGCGCTGGAGCACGTCGAACGCTTCAAGCCGCGCCGCGCCGTCCTCACCAACCTCCACATCGATCTCGACTACGCCCAGACCGATGCGATGACACCCGACCATGTCCGTCCCGCCTATGACGGGATGCAAGTCGATGTTCTGCTTGGAGAAATCATCTCACCGCGCTGAGGGGGCGCTCGTGACCCGAACCATCCACCTGGTCTACAAGACCCACCTGGACATCGGCTTCACCGACCACGCGTCGAAGGTGCGCGCCCAGTATCACGAGCGCTTCATCCCGCAGGCGATCGAGACCGGCGAACACTTCTTCGCCGAGGACTCCCAGAACCCGAAATTCATCTGGACCACCGGTGCCTGGCTGATCTGGGATCACCTCAATTCCCAGTCGCCGGAACGGATCAAGCGCCTCGAACGCGCCATCGAGCGCGGCCTGATCACCTGGCACGCGCTGCCCTACACCACGCATTCCGAGCTGACGTCGCCCGCCGTCTTCCGCGCGGCGCTGAGCCACGCGCAGGAGCTGGACAGGCGCTTCGGCCGCAAGACCACTGCCGCCAAGATGACCGACGTTCCCGGTCACACGCTCGGCATCGTGCCGCTGCTCGCCGAAGCCGGCGTCCACTACCTGCACCTTGGCGTCAACTCCGCCTCTCCGGTGCCAGACGTTCCCGACGCCTTCCGCTGGCGCGCTCCCGATGGCTCTGAGATCGTCGTCCAGTACCAGAAGACCTATGGCGAAACGACCTTCCTGCCGGGCTTCGAGCAGGGACTCGGCTTCGCCCACACCAACGATAACCTCGGTCCGCAGAGCGTGCCGCAGACCATCGACGTGCTGCGTGACCTCAGCGGCGAATATCCCGACGCGACGATCAAGGCCTCGACCCTCGACGCCTACGGCGAAATCCTCTGGGCCCGCCGCGACGAGTTGCCGATCGTCGAGCTCGAACTCGGCGACAGCTGGATCTACGGCGTCGGCTCCGATCCCACCAAGGTGAAGCGCTATCTCGGCTACCAGCGCCACCATGACGAGTTGGCGGGCGAGGGCAGGGCGCTCGCCTTCGGCCGCGGCCTCGGCATGGTCGCCGAGCACACCTGGGGCGTCGACATCAAGCAGTACCTGCGCGACCAGACCGGCTTCGACCGCCCAGCCTTCGAGGCCCTGCGCGCCACCGACTACCGCTTCCAGTTCACCGAAGCCTCGTGGGCCGAACAGAACGCCTATCTCGATGCCGCGCTTGCCGAACTCGACCCGGCGGACCGTCCCGCCGAGGAGCCGACCACCGCGGCCGACCTCGCCGGCTGGACCGTCGAGACCGACGCCGGCACCGGCGACATCGCCACGATCACCAGCCCGGCCGGTCGTACCCTCCACGGCGAAGCCGGTAGCCTTGTGGGCTTCCGCTACGAGAGCTACGACGCCGCCGACATCGACCGCTGGCTCGATACCTACCTCACCCAGCGCCCCTACTGGGCGCCCCTCGACCACGCCAAGCCCGGCCTCGAACGCGCCAAGACCGCCCGCTCGCAGGTCTTTGCCCCCGACGCAGATGGCGCGCTCGATCCCGTCGCCCATTCCCAGCTCGGCGCTCCCGCCCGCATCAGCTGGGCCTTTCGTGGCCTCGACGCCAACCGGCTCGAGATCGCCGTCACGCTTCACGACAAGCCCTCCAACCGCATGCCGGAAGCGAGCTTCATCAGCTTCACCCCCGCTGGCCGGCATGACTGGCAGTTCCTCAAGACCGGCACCTGGCTCCGCGCCAACAAGGTCGCGCCACGCGGCGGCGGTCAGCTGCAGGCCGTTACCGCGGTCCGCACCGACGGCCTGAGCCTCGCCCCGCTCGACACCCCACTCGTCGCGCCGGCCCACACCGACTTCATGGCCTTCGACAGCCTGCCGCCTGATTATTCCGACGGCCTCCGCTTCAACCTCCACAACAACAAGTGGGGCACCAATTTCCGCATGTGGTGGGGAGCCGAGCGCTTCACCGCCCGCTTTATCCTGGAGTTCACATGATCGAAGTCATCGACACCGGCATCGCGCCGTCCACCTCCCCGGTCAACGATGCGGTGAGGGCCGGCAACCATGTGTGGCTCGTGGTCATCGCGGAGGATCCCGAGACCGGCGAAATCACCTTGGGTGAAATGGAGGCGCAGGCCCGGCAGGCGCTGCAGAACCTCGACCAGGCCGTCCGTGCCGCCGGCGGTACGCTCGCCAACATCGTGCAGTGCCACGTCTTCCTCACCGACCGCAGCGACTTCCCTGCGATGAACAAGGTCTACGCCGAGTTCTTCCAGAAGCCCTATCCCGTGCGCGCCACCGTGGTCGTGAAGGAACTGATCGCCGAGGGCCTCCGCATCGAGATCACCGCCACCGCGGTCATCTAGTCCTCGGCGTAGCGGCGCACCATGGCATACTCGTCCTCGGTCAGCGGAATGCCGCTGGCCATCGCCTCGCGCCGATTGGCATAACGCCGGTCGCCCGGCAGCCGCTCCTGCCCGGCATCGTGGATCTCGGCGATCAGCGCTTCCATGCGCAGGGTGAAATCGGTCACGGCACCCCGGCCCGGATCGATCACGATATAGGTCTGCGCCGTGTTCGGCGTCGCCGCGCCAGGATGTCCGCTGAAGTCCACCTCGTACGAGAAGCGGCCGCCCGCTAGGCCCGCCGCCATGATCTCCATCATCATTCCGATCGACGAGCCCTTGTAGCCGCCGAACGACAGCAGCGCGCCGCCATCCAGAACCGCCTTCGGGTCGGTCGTCGGCTTGCCGTCGCGGTCGACCCCCGAGCCTGGCAGAAGTTTCTGGCCCTCGCGCGCAGCAATCTGCACATCACCGTTCGAAAGTGCGCTCGAAGCCTGGTCAAACACCAGTGGATCGCCCCCCCCCCGCGGCGCCGCAAACCCCAGCGGATTGGTGCCATAGAGCTTCCGATGCCCCCCATGCGGCACCACGCTCGCCATCGAATTGACCATCGCCATGGCAATGAACCCCTCGCGCGCGAACGACTCGATATCCGGCCACACGGCGGAAAAATGGTGCGCATTCCGCACCGTCAGCAGCGCAATCCCGTTGCTACGCGCCCTGGCCATCAGGGCAGGGCGCGCCTGTTCCAGCACCGGCAGGGCAAAGCCGTTCCGCCCGTCCCCGCGCAGCATCCCCGGCGCCACGTCCTCCACCAGCGGCTCCGCCGTGCCGTCCACCCACCCCGCATCGAGCGAGCTGAGATAGGCCGGGATGCGGAACACGCCGTGGCTCTTGGCCCCGTCCTGCTCGGCCGTCACCATGTTGCGGGCGATGATTCGCGCCACCTCGGCCGAGCAGCCATGGCGCTGAAATGCCTGCGCAATCAGTCCAACCAGCGCGTCGAAGCCGATCCGCATGCTCATCCGATCCGCGGCCAGGTGTCGGACAACCGGTAACCCGCCGGCCACGGATCATCAGGATCGAGCATCTCCGTCCGCGTGCCGGTAATCCACGCCCGCCCGGTGATCGAAGGGATGATCGCCGGCCTGCCGGCCAGCACCGTATCCGCCATGATTCGCCCGATGAACTCCGAGCCGATGATCGACCGCGCTACATAGCCGTCGCCCACCGCCATCTCGCCCTTGGCCCGCAGCACCGCCATCCGCGCCGAAGCGCCGGTGCCGGTCGGCGAGCGGTCGATCTTGCCGGGCTGGATGGCGACCGCGTTGGCCGCTGTCAGCACGCCATCGGCCCGCCGCTCGATCGGCGCCGCGATCTGGCAGAACGAGAAATGCGTCCAGTCAGGATTGGTCGGGTGGGTGAAGCCAAGCTGCTCGTTCGCTGCCCGGGTGATGCGGATGCCGGTCTCCGCCAGCTCCCGCGCCTCGTCCGGCGCCACCTTGAAGCCCAGCGCGTGGGCGTCGGCGATAACGAAACTGTCGCCGCCATACCCGGTATCCACCACCAGCGTGCCGACGCCCTCGACCTCCAGCGTCGCCCCCAGCCGGTCGGCGAAGCTCGGCACATTGGTGACGGTGATCGACTGCGCCTTGCCGCCCGCGCAGCGCGCCACGACTTCGACCAGTCCGCCCGGCGCTTCAAGCACCATCCGTGTCTCGGGCTCGGTCATCGGGATGATGCCGGTATCGAGCAGCACCGTCGCCACGCAGATCGAGTTCGACCCCGACATCGGCGGCGTATCCTCGGGCTCCATGATGATGAAGCCCATCTGCGCCTTGGGGTTCTTGGGCGGCACCAGCAGGTTGACGTGCCGGAACACCCCGCCGCGCGGCTCGTTCAGCACGAAATTCCGCAGCGTCTGATCCCGCGCGATGAACCGCGACTGCTCCCACAGCGTCTCACCCGGCGGCGGCGCCACGCCGCCGACGATCACGTCGCCAACCTCGCCCTCGGCATGGCAGCCGACGATCTGGATGGCCCTCCTGCTCCTCACGAAATCACCAGTTCGGTTTGCCCTAGCACGTCCCAGAGCGGCGTAACGCCGAGGCCCGGCGCGTCGGAAGCCGTCATCGTGCCGTTCACCCGCTTCGGCGCGCCTTCGGCGATATCGACCGTGCCGTAGGAGTTGAAGTCGGTCGCCGTGAAGCAGAAGCGCTCCGGGGTCGACAGCGCGAGGTGGGCGATCGTCGCCGTCACAATGTCGCCGCCCCAGGTGTCTTCGATGGTCATCGGGATGCTGTGCGCCACGCACAGGTCGCGCATCAGCTTGGCCTTGGTCAGCCCGCCGACCTTGGAAATCTTGAGGTTGATGACGTCGAACGCGTCCTCGGCGATGCCCCGCGTCAGATCGTTCACCGAGCCGATCACCTCGTCCATCACGAAGGGCAGCGAGGTGCGGCGGCGGATCGACAGGCTCTCCTCGTAGGTCATGCAGGGCTGCTCGATATAGACATCGAGGTCAGCCACGGCCCCGACAACGCGCGCCGCATCGGCCTTGGTCCAGCCGGTATTGGCGTCAGCAACGAGGATGTCCGTCGGCTTCAGGATGGCACGGCAGGCGCGGATGCGGGCGATGTCGTCGCTCGGCTCGCCGCCCACCTTCAGCTGAAATTTCGTATAGCCCTCAGCGCGATAGCCAGCGATCTTCTCGGCCATCACGCCCGAGTCTTCCTGGCTGATGGCGCGATAGAGCGCGATGCTCTCCTGCTCGGCGCCGCCCAGCAGCTTATAGACGGGTAGCCCCGCCACCTTGCCGAGGATGTCCCAGCACGCAATGTCGATCGGCGCCTTGGCATAGGTGTGGCCGCGCAGCACGGCGTCCATCCGCCGGTTGAGAGCGCCGAGGTCCGTGGGGTCCATGCCGATCAGTTTCGGTCCGAACTCCGCGATGCCGGCTCGCACGCCCTTGGCGTAGGAGGGCAGGTAGGCGGAGCCGAGCGGGCAGCACTCGGCATAGCCGGTGATGCCCTCGTCCGTCTCCACCGCCACGACGGTCGAGTCGAACACTTCCATGAAGTTGCCGCCCGACCAGTTGTAGCGGCCTTCGCGGAGCGGCAGGTCGACCTGCCAGGCCTTGATGGCGGTGATTTTCATGGGACGCTCCGGGTTATCAGACCAGCGAGAAGCCGTGGGCGAACGGGTCGCGGTCGTCGATGAAGATGGTGTTGATGCCGGTCTGCCTGGCCCAGCCGGCGATCGAGGGAACGATGCCGTCGTAGTTGCCGACCTTCACGGCGCGCTCGACCCTGCCGTTGAACACCGAACCGATGATCGACTCGTGGTTGAACGCGTCGCCGACCCGCAGCTTGCCGCGTCCGTACCACTGGGCCATGCGGGCTGAGGTGCCGGTGCCGCAGGGCGACCGGTCGATGGCCTTGTCGCCGTAGAACACGGCGTTGCGCGCGGTGTTCTTCGGATCGGTGGGCTTGCCGGTCCACAGGATGTGGGTGCAACCGCGGATATTGGGGTTATCAGGATGGAGGAACTCGTAGCGCTGGTTCATCGCGGTGCGGAGCGCCGGGCTCCAGCGCAGCAGGTCGCCGACCGTGACCTCGGCGATGTCGCTGAAGTTCTCCTGGGCATCGACGATGCAGTAGAAATTGCCGCCATAGGCGACGTCCACCTTCAGCTTGCCGAGGCCGGGGGCGTCGATCTCGAGGTCCGTCGAGTGGAGAAAGCTCGGCACGTTGGTCAGGCGTACCCGGTCCACATACGCGCCGTCCATGGTGTACTCGGCCACCACCTTGCCGGCCGGCACGTCCAGATTGACGACACCTGGCGTCTTCGGGGTCATCAGGCCGTTCTCGATGGCCATCGTCACGGTGCCGATGGTGCCGTGGCCGCACATGTAGAGGCAGCCGGAGGTCTCGATGAACAGGATGGCGATGTCGCAGTCGTCCCGCGTCGGCGGATAGAGGATCGAGCCGCTCATCACGTCGTGGCCGCGCGGCTCGAACATCAGGCCCTTGCGGATCCAGTCGTGGTTGGCGAGAAAATCGGCCCGCCGCTCCATCATCGTGCTGCCCTTGAGCAGCGGGCCACCGCCCGAAACCAGCCGTACCGGGTTGCCGCAGGTGTGCCCGTCGATGCAGGAAAAGGTGTGTCTAGCCATGGTCAGAACCGCTGAGGAGAGAAGGGAGCGAGGTCGACCGGCGGCGTCGCCCCGGTGATGATGTCCGTCACGAGCCGCCCGGCGGCGGCCGATTGCGTCAGGCCGAGGTGGCCGTGCCCGAAAGCGTAGACAATGCGCGGGCTGGGGCGTGACCGGCCGATTGCCGGCAGGCTGTCGGGCAGCGACGGCCGAAAGCCCATCCACTGTGTGCCGCCGGTGGTTTTCAGGCCTGGCATCAGCCGTGCGGCCTTGGTCAGCATGGCATCGGCGCGCTTGTAGTTGGGCGGCAGCTTCAGCCCGCCAAGCTCCACCGCACCACCAACCCGCACGCCATGCGACAGCGGCGTCACCACGAAGCCGTGGCCGCCGAACACCAGTTGGCGCCGCAGGTCGAACGAGCCCGAGGGCAGGGTGGTGTTATAGCCGCGCTCTGTCTCGAGCGGGATCAGGTCGCCCAGCGGCGCCGTCAGCGCACGCGACCACGCTCCGCCGGCAACCACCACATGCGCCGCCGTCACCGTCGAGCCGTCGGCGAAGGTGATCGTCACGCCCGCATCGAGGGGATCGAGCCGCGTCACCTCGGCCTTGCGAAATTCCGCCCCACGCGCCATCGCGGCCTGCGCCACGGCGGTCGTGTAGTCGTAGGGGTCCGACACCGTCTGCCACTTCGGGATGAACGTCGCCGCAATGACGCTCGGCGCCAGACCCGGCTGCAGTTCGGTCAGTTCCGCGTCCCGCACCAGCCGGTGTTCGATCCCCTCGGCCGACTTGGCATCCAGTTCGTGCTTGGCCGCCCGGATCTCGGCCTCGCTCTCGTAGAGCTCCAGCACGCCATCCGATCGGATCAGGTGCTGCAGTCCGGCGGCTGCAACCAACGAGTCCGTTTCGCGCCGCGCCAGCCGCATCATCTCGGCCTGCGCCCTGATGCTGGCTGCCACCTTGTCCGGCCAGCCCGCACGCCAGAAGCGATACAGCCACGGCATGATCTGCGGCAGGTATTCCGGCCGCACGGTGAACGGCCCCAGCGGGTCCGACAGCCAGCGTGGCAGCTTCTTCATCACGTCCTTGGTGGCAAGCGGCATGATGTCGGAGAAGGCGAAGGCGCCGGCATTGCCGCGGCTTGTCTCTTCCGCCACACCCTTGCGGTCGATCAGCAGCACGCTGCGCCCCGCCTCGGCGAGCCTGAAGGTTGCTGCGACGCCGATGATGCCGGCGCCGATCACGGCGATGTCGATGCTTGGAGTCGTGGTGGTCATAAGTCTCAGGTGCCGAGATAGGCTTGAACGATGGCGGGGTTGGAGCGCAGCTCCGCGGCGGGTCCGGACAGGCGGATCACGCCGTTCTCAAGGACATAGCCGAAATTCGCCAGCTTGAGGGCCAATCGCGCATTCTGTTCGACCAGCAGGATGGTGGTGCCGGCCTCGTTCAGCCGCTTCACGATCAGCATGGTTTCGAGCACCAGCTTGGGCGCCAGCCCCATCGACGGCTCGTCGAGCAGCAGGATTTTCGGCCCGTGCATCAGCGCCCGGCCGATGGCCAGCATCTGCTGTTCGCCGCCCGACAGCAGCGACCCATCCGAGTTGGCCCGCGTCTTCAGGATCGGGAACTGCGCGAACACCTCTTCGAGCCGCTGCTTGCGCACCGCGACGCTCTTCACCGTATAGGCGCCGAGCTCAAGGTTTTCGCGCACGCTCAGCCCTTTCAGCACATGCCGCCCCTCGGGCACATGCACCAGCCCGGCCTGCGCGATCGTGTGGGCGTCCATCTGCGTGATGTCGTCGCCGGCAAAGCGCACCTTGCCGCTCTGCGCCCGCACCAGCCCGGAGATGACCTTCAGCGTCGTCGTCTTGCCCGCGCCATTGGCGCCAAGGAGCGTCACGATCTGGCCGCGGCCGACCTTCAGGTCGATGCCTTTGAGCGCCTCGATGCGGCCATAGCCAGCCGACAGTCCTTCAAGTTCAAGCACGGTTTCAGAGGCCAAGGCTCGCCTCCCCGTCTTCGACCCCGAGATAGGCTTCGATGACCTTCGGATTTGCCTGGATTTCCTTGGGTGCGCCCTCGGCGATCATCACCCCGTGGTCGAGCACACTGATCCGCTCCGACACCCGCATGACGAGACCCGTGTCGTGCTCGATCAGCAGCACCGAAATGCCGCGCTGGTCGCGGATGCGGCCGATCAGCCCGATCAGGTCTTCCTTTTCGCTCGACGTCAGCCCGGCGGCCGGCTCGTCGAGCAGCAGCAGCTTGGGCTTTGTCGCCAGCGCCCGCGCGATCTCGACGCGTCGCTGCCAGCCATAGGGCAGGGTGGTGGCGTCGCGATCCCAGCCTTCGGTGATGCCGACGAAGGTCAGGCACTCCTCGGCGAAGTCACGGATCATCGTCTCCTCCCGCTGCTGCCCGGGCAGCCGCAGGATGGACTCGATGATCCCCGCCGAGGTTCTGCAGTGCAGTCCGGACATGACGTTCTCGGTCACGCTCATCTCGCGGAACAGCCGGACGTTCTGGAACGTGCGGGCGATACCTGAGCGCGTCACCTGGTGCGGCTTCATCCGCAGCGTCTCGGTACCGGCGAGCCGGATGGATCCCGCCTGCGGCTTATAGAAGCCGGTGATGCAGTTGAAGAGCGAGGTCTTGCCGGCTCCGTTCGGCCCGATCAGCGAGGCGATAGCGCCTTCTGCCACGGCGAAGTTCACGCCCTGCAGCACCTTCGAGCCGGCAAAACTGAGGCTGACGCCCTGAACTTGGAGCAGGGTCATCGCCTGGCCCCAGTTCGGGACTTGGCGGGCCAGATGCCGGAGGGGCGGAACAGCATGATCAGCAGCAGGCCGACCGCGAAGATGAACAGCCGCAGGTCGCCGAAATCGCGCAGCAGTTCTGGCGCGAGGATGACGATGAACGCTCCGAGGATCACGCCCGGAATCTTGCCCATGCCGCCGAGAATTACCGCCATCAGGATCAGCACCGACTGCTGGAACGAGAAGCTGTTGGGCGAGATGGCGCCGAGGTTGGCCGCGAAGAACGCGCCGCCGATGGCGCCATACACGGCGCCCACCACATAGGCCGCGAGCTTCACCTTCACCCGGTCGATGCCCATCGCCTCGGCCGCGTCTTCGTCGTGCCGGACATAGAGCCATGCCCGCCCCAGCCGCGAGTTGGCGAGCCGAACCGACACCACCACAGCGATGATCGCGAGCACGCAGAACACGTAGTAGAAGTCGAGCGGGGTGCTGATATGCCAGCCGAACAACCACGGCGACTCGATGCCCGATAGCCCCGAGGCTCCGCCCGTCTCGCGCAGGTTGCGCGCCGCAAGCCGCACGATCTCGCCGAAGCCGAGCGTCACGATGGCAAGATAATCCGAGCGCAGCCGCAGCGTCGGGGTGCCGATGATGATGCCGGCGATGATGGCGAAGAACACGGCAAGCGGCAAAGCCAGCCAGAAGTTCAGCCCGAAGTTCAGTGTCGCAATACCCACCGTGTAGGCGCCGACGGCGAAGAATGCCGCGAATCCCAGGTCGAGCAGCCCGGCATAGCCGACCACGATGTTGAGCCCCAGCGCCAGCACCACGTAGAGCAGCGCGTTGGTCAGGATCACCGTGGCGTACTGCCCGAACAGCAGCGGCGCCACGATCATTGCCATCAGGATCACAGCGATCGCCACCTGCCGTTTCAGCGGCGTATCGAGGATGGTGGTCAGCCCGCCCCAGGCGCTGGGTCGGATCGGCGTATCCGGCATCACATGCGCTCCTGTTCAGGTTTGCCGAGCAGGCCGGTGGGTTTGAACACCAGCACGAGGATCAGCACCGAGAAGCTGAACACGTCCTTCCACTCGCTGCCGACGCCCGGCAGCTGCGTGCCAAAGCTCTCGAGCAAGCCGAGGATCAGGCCGCCCAGCATGGCGCCGGGGATCGAGCCGATGCCGCCGATCACCGCCGCGGTGAAAGCCTTGAGGCCGATGAGGAAGCCCATGAAGTACCAGAGCGAGCCATAGTAGGCGCCGGCCATCGTGCCAGCGGCAGCCGCAAGGCCCGTCCCGAGGAAGAAGGTTCCGGCGATCACCCGGTTCACGTTGATGCCGAGCAGGCGGCTCATGTCCTTGTCGACCGACACGGCGCGCATGGCGCGGCCATACTGGGTGCGCGACACGAAGATCTCGAGCCCGGCCATCAGGGCGATCGATACGCCCACGAGGATCATCTGGTTGTAGCTGATGAACAGGCTGCCGAGGTTCACGCCACCGAAGCCGAGCGCCGAACCGAACGGCACGTACTGCCCCTTGGTGATGGTCAGCATGCCGTTCTGCAGCACCAGCGAGACGGCGAGCGCGGTGATGAGGATCGACAGACGCGGCGCTGACAGCATCGGCGCATAGGCGACCCGCTCGATCACCACCCCGAGGATGCCGACCGCGATCATGGCGAAAACCATCGACACGGCGACGCCGAACCAGCCCGGTCCGATGAACGGCGACAGAAAACTGAGGATCAGGAAGCCGGCGAACCCGCCGACCATATAGAGGTCGCCATGGGCGAAGTTCAGCAGCTTCACCACTCCGAACACCATGGTGTAGCCGAGCGCCACCAGCGCGTAGAACGAGCCCAGAACGATGCCGTTCACGAGCTGCTGGCTGAAGATGTCGATAAAACCCACGGACGCCCCTCCGATAGTGTCCGGCGCCGGGCTTATGCCACGGCGCCGGGTCAATCAGCCGGTTACTGCGGCAGCGTCCAGGCGCCGCCCTTGCCTTCGAGCACCACGAAGTTGGAGCGGGCGAGGGTCTTTTCGGGCGTGAAGGAGATCGGGCCCGAGATCGTATCGGTGAAGTTGGCGCCCTGCAGGGTGGCAACCACCGCGTCGAAGTCCGTGCTGCCGGCCGTGGTGAAGGCCCAGGCGAGCAGCTTGGTCGCATCGTAGGTCAGGGTGGAGTAGGGGCCAGGCGCGGTGCCGTAGGCCTTCTGGTAGTTCTCGGCGAAGGTCTTGGCGTCCGGCAGGAACTCGGCGGTGGGGTTCGAGAACCCGATGACGCCTTCGGCGGCCGGGCCGGCGATCTTGAACAGTTCGGGCGAGTTCGAGCCGTCACCCACGGCGATCAGGCCCTGGTAGCCCTGCTCGCGCAGCTGGCGGATCAGGAGGCCGCCATCGGCGTAATAGGCGGTCCAGAACACTGCATCGGGGTTACCCGACTTGATCGAGGTCACGACCGACGAATAGTCCTGCTCACCCTTGTTGGTGGTCTCGAACTTGGTCACGGTGTTGCCGGCGGCTTCCCAGTTCGTCCGGGTCAGGTCGGCGAGGTCCTGCGAGTAGGCGTCGCCCTGGTTCACGATGGCGATCGACTTGATGTTTTTGGCGGTGAAGTACTCGATGGCCTTGGCGACCTGGTCGTTACCGGTCGAGTTGACCATGAACACGTTGCCCGGGTTCTCCGGGATCAGCTTGGTCGAGTTGGCGGCCGGAATGATCATCGGCAGCTTGGCGTCGCCGAAGATCTTCAGCGTCGGCAGCGTGGCGCCCGAGCAGTAGCCGCCGACGATGCCGACCACGCCGGACGAAGCGAGCTTGCTTGCGGCATTCACGGCCTGCTGCGCATCGCAGGCGTCATCGCCAACCGTCGAGGCCAGCTGCTTGCCGAGCACGCCGCCGGCGGCATTGATCTCGGCGATGGCGAGGTTGGCGGCATTCGCCATATCCTGCCCATAGGTGGCTTCGGAGCCGGTCGTGGGCACGAGCAGGCCGATGGTCAGGGTGTCCTGCGCGATGGCCGGTGCACCGAGGCTGAACGCCAGCGCCAGGCCGGCGGCGGTCTTCAGTAGATTTCGCATATCTTGTTCTCTCCCAGTCGTGCGGCTTTCCCTCACCGCACTGGTTTCCGTCCTCCGATGCCGGAGGCCCGGGCAGACGAATTCAGAATGCATGTTTGCATGCACCTTGTCGACAGCTTGAGCGGAGTACGAAACCGCGTCAATCGCTGTCACGACAGTTTCACGACAAAGCCGCGGTGGAAAGGGCTTCACGCGGGCAGGGGATGACCTCGTGACCGCTGTCATCAAACCTTCACTGGACGGTTGGCGGCCATATCGATATCCCCCGATATATGGAAACAACCAACGCCAGTGAGGTGTTTGCGGCCCTGGCCCAGCCGACCCGGCTCGAGGCCTTCCGGCTGATCATGCAGCACGAGCCCGACGGGCTGCCGGCCGGCGAGGTTGCCCGGCTGCTGGATGTGCCGCAGAACACCATGTCCAGTCACCTGGCGATCCTGGCACGCGCCGGCCTGATTTCCGCCGAGCGCCAGAGCCGGTCGATCATCTATCGCACCGAACTCGACCGGGTGCGGGAGATCGCCAGCTTCCTCGTCAACGATTGCTGCGGCGGCCGCCCGGAACTGTGCGAGCCGCTCGTCGCCGAATTCACCCCCTGCTGCAGTCCTAAGGAGGCAACCGATGCCTGCTGCTGATCGCGTCTACAACGTCCTGTTCCTGTGCACAGGCAACTCCGCCCGCTCGGTGCTGGGCGAAGCCCTGCTGAACCACTTCGGCAATGGCCGCTTCCGCGCCTTCTCCGCCGGCAGCACGCCCAAGGGAGCAGTTCATCCCACCACCCTTGCGATCCTGGCCGGCGCCGGCATCCCGACAGATGGCCTGCGCTCGAAATCCTGGGAGGAGTTCGCCGGGCCGGCCGCGCCAGTGATGGATTTCGTCTTCACCGTCTGTGACAACGCCGCCGGCGAAACCTGCCCGATCTGGCCGGGCCAGCCGATGACCGCGCACTGGGGCATCGAGGATCCCGCCGCTGCAGAGGGGCCGGAGTTCAAGCAGCGCCAGGCTTTCGAGGACGCGCTGCGCTTCATGCGCAACCGCATCACCGCGTTCATCAACCTGCCGATGAGCAGCATCGACCGCATGGCTCTCGGCTCGAAGCTGCGCGACATCGGCGCCATGGAAGGCGCCTCGACGTCAATCAGCGCGTGATTGCCGGACGACGTCTTCCCATTCCGAATCCTTCAGGGTGCCCATGTCGATCTTCGAGCGCTACCTGACCCTGTGGGTCGCGATCTGCATTGTCGTCGGCATTGCAGCGGGCCAGTTCTTCCCGGGGTTCTTCCAGGGGCTCGGAGCGCTGGAATACGCCAAGGTCAACATCCCGATGGCGGTGCTCATCTGGCTGATGATCATCCCCATGCTGGTGCGCATCGATTTCATGAGCCTGCGCCATGTCGGCGCGTACTGGCGGGGCATCGGCGTCACCGTCTTCATCAACTGGGCCATCAAGCCCTTCTCGATGGCGCTGCTGGGCTGGCTGTTCATCGGCTGGCTGTTCCGGCCGCTGCTGCCCGCGGTGCAGATCGACAGCTACATCGCCGGCCTCATCATCCTCGCTGCCGCGCCATGCACGGCAATGGTGTTCGTCTGGTCGAACCTGGTGAAGGGTGAGCCCCACTTCACCCTCAGCCAGGTGGCTCTCAACGACGCCATCATGGTGGTGGCCTTCGCACCCATTGTGGGCCTGCTGCTCGGCCTTTCGGCCATCACCGTGCCCTGGGATACGCTGCTGCTGTCGGTCGGCCTCTACATCGTCGTCCCGGTGATCGCGGCGCAGCTCTATCGCCGCTGGCTCCTCGCCAACGGTGGCATCGACGCCATGAACCGGGCGCTGACGATCCTGCAGCCCATCTCGATCGCGTCGCTGCTGGTCACCCTTGTGATGCTGTTCGGGTTTCAGGGTGAGCAGATCGTCGCGCAGCCGATGATCATCCTGCTGCTGGCCGTGCCGATCCTGATCCAGGTCTATTTCAACTCTGGGCTGGCCTACCTGCTCAACCGCGTCTCTGGCGAGCAGCACTGCGTGGCGGGGCCGTCCGCCCTGATCGGCGCGTCGAACTTCTTCGAACTCGCGGTTGCCGCAGCCATAGCCCTGTTCGGCTTCAACTCCGGAGCCGCCCTGGCAACGGTCGTGGGCGTGCTGGTCGAAGTGCCAGTGATGCTGTCGGTGGTGTGGATCGTGAACCACAGCAAGAACTGGTACGAAGCGGGCGCCGCCGTGCGCCGCAACACCAAGGGCAGGGGCGCCAAATGACCGTCGTCATCTATCACAACCCCGACTGCGGCACGTCGCGCAACACGCTGGCCATGATCCGGCAGGGGGGCGAGGAGCCCGAAATCATCGACTACCTCAGGACGCCGCCGTCCCGCGAGCGACTGATGTGGCTCATCGAGCAGGCCGGCCTGACGGTGCGCGAGGCGCTCCGGCAGAAGGATACTCCCTACGACGCGCTGGGCCTGCGCGACCTCTCGCTATCGGACGAAACACTGCTCGACGCGATGCTGGCCCATCCCATCCTGATCAACCGACCGTTCGTCGTGACGAACCAGGGTGTTCGGCTGTGCCGCCCGTCCGAACTGGTCCTCGATATCCTCGTTGGCCCCGCCATCGGGCCGTTCATCAAGGAGGATGGCGAGGTGGTGATCGATCCCGAGGGCAAGCGGCTTCGCTGAGGCCGGGCGCCCTTGCATCGTCGTCACTCCGATGCCATAGCGGAACACGGGTGCCGGGCCATAGGGCCGGGCAGGGGACACGTTGGTCGGGCCGCCAACGGATATCAACCTTGCGGGTACTTTTTCCATCGTGTCTGACAGAAAACCAATCTCAATTCTGCGCCGGTTCCTTGAAGGTGAGGCCTCGGGCGGTATCGTCCTGATGGCGGCCGCCGCATTGGCGCTCATTGTCGCCAACTCCCCGCTGGGGCCAGGCTACGAGAGCGCGCTGCACGCCAAGCTCGGTCCGCTGAGCGTGGAACACTGGATCAACGACGCACTGATGGCAGTATTCTTCCTGCTCGTCGGGCTCGAGATCAAACGCGAGATGATCGATGGCCAGCTGGCAACCTGGCCGAGGCGCGCGCTGCCGGGGATCGCCGCTGCCGGCGGCATGATCGTCCCTGCGCTCATCTATGTCGCGTTGAACTTCAACAACCCCGAGACCATCCGCGGCTGGGCCATCCCGACGGCGACCGATATCGCGTTCGCGCTCGGCGTCATGCAACTGCTGGGCAAGCGCGTTCCGGCCTCGCTGAAGGTCTTTCTCGCCGCTCTCGCCATCATCGACGATCTCGGCGCCGTCATGATCATCGCGCTGTTCTACACCAGCGGCTTGTCGATGCTCGACCTCGGAGGCGCCGTCATCGTGCTCGGCGCCTTGTTCGTGTTGAACCGGCGGGGCGTGCTGCACCTGTGGCCATACCTGCTGCTCGGCGTCGTCCTGTGGATCTTTGTCTATCGCTCGGGCGTCCACGCCACGCTGGCAGGCGTGGCGCTGGCCCTGACCATCCCGCTGCGCAGCCGGGACGGCAAGGTGGATGACCTGCAGGCATCGCCGCTGCACCGGCTCGAACATATGCTGATCAAGGTCGTCCCGTTTGTCGTCCTGCCGATCTTCGGCTTTGCCAACGCCGGCGTGTCGCTATGGAACGTCGGGGTCGACGCCATCACCGATGCGCTGACCCTCGGCGTTGCCGGGGGGCTGGTGTTCGGCAAGCTGATCGGAGTGTTCGGCAGCGCGGCCATCGTTATCCGGCTGGGACTGGCAGATCTGCCGGCCGATGCCACCTGGACGCAGTTGCTCGGCACCGCGCTGCTCTGTGGCATCGGCTTCACCATGAGCCTGTTCATCGGGCTACTGGCCTTCGCCGGCCAGCCATTGCTGCAGGAAGAGGTCAAGCTCGGCATCATCTGCGGCTCCGCGATCGCCGGCATCACTGGGACGCTGGTCCTGCTGTGGGGCTCAAAGGGTCGCGCCCACTAGACGGCGCAACAGGCACTGATGGGATGGTCGACAGTCGCAGGTCACCATCCCATCGTCGCGATTGCCGCGGTGGCTGCGAAGCCGCAAGCTACCGTCGGCAACCGCAGGAATCGACCGCAGTCCGCACTACGGGATCGGTTTTGGTTCCATAATATATCTTATGCGAATGGAGGATGCACCTGATGGCCAACGAGATCGAGCTGATCAACCTGCTGGTGGCGGCGCAGCGCGCCAGCCGCTCAGAAGTCGATGCCACCCTGTTCGCTGACGTCGACCGGGCCGCGGCCTACCGCATCCAGGCTGGCGTCCTTGCTGCGCTCGGCGAGACCCCCGCTCTCATCAAGACTGCGGTGCAGCCCGACGGCGTGGGCATTGCTGCACCGATCTTCGCGTCGCGCTACGGCCAGTCCGGCAGCTTCTCGCTGCCCGGCACCACAGTCACCGGGCTCGAGGTCGAAGTCGGCCTGGTGCTCGGCGCCGACCTGTCGACCTCGACTGCCAATGCCGACGAAGCGGCGATCATCGAGGCCATCGACCACTATTTCGTCGGCATCGAGGTCTGTGGGACGCGCTTTGCCGACCGCAAGCTGGCTGGCGTACAGGCCGGGCTCGCCGACAACATGTCGTCCTACGGCTACGTCGTCAATCCGGCGGAGCGCGATCTGGGCGCTGACATCGAACAGTTCGACGTTCAGCTTTCGCTGGATGGCGTTCAGCTGCATTCAGGTCCGGCCAAACACAGCTTCGGCACGGTGCTGAACTCGTTCCTGGCCTATGCCCGGGCGCAGGTTCCGGCCTACCCGCTCAAAGCCGGCACCATCATCACCACCGGTTCGCTCTGCGGCCTCGTGCCAGTGTCCGGCACGGGTCTGGTGAAGGCTGTGCTGGGGAGCCATACGGTCGAGTTCATGCTCACCTAAACTACTGTTTCTGCTCGGAGTTTCGTCATGGAGCCGTCCCGCGACCTGTCCCGCCTGCTCGAAATCATGGCGGCGCTGCGCAATCCCGATGGCGGCTGTCCGTGGGACCTCGAGCAGGACTTCGCCTCGATCTCCAACTACACCATCGAGGAAGCCTATGAAGTCGCGGATGCTATTGAACGGAAAGACTTTTCTGACTTGCGCGAGGAACTTGGCGACCTCCTGCTGCAGCCCGTCTTCCACGCACAGATGGCCTCCGAGCAAGGCCTGTTCGACATCGGCGACGTCATTTATGCCATTACCGAGAAGCTGATCCGCCGTCATCCTCATGTCTTCGGCGAGGAAGCGGCGCGAAATGCCGGTGGGGCCAAGGCAAAGTGGGATGAGGTGAAGGCCGACGAGCGGGCCAGGAAGGCCGCCCGCAAGGACCCCGCAGTCACCTCCCTGCTTGACGATGTCCCCAACGTCCTCCCTGCCCTTGCCCGCGCAGAAAAGCTCAGCCGGCGCGCCGCCAGCGTCCAGTTCGACTGGCCGGACTGGCGCGAGACCCTTGCCAAGGTGCGCGAAGAGCTCGACGAAGTGGCCGAGGCAGCTGAAGCCGAGGACAAGGCCAAGATACAGGAAGAGCTCGGCGATCTGCTGTTCGCGGCGGCGAACCTGGCGCGCAAGCTCGGCATCGAGCCCGAGGCAGCGCTGCGCGATGCCAACAGCAAGTTCAGCCGTCGATTCCGCCATGTGGAGCAGCGGGCCCTGCAGGATGCGATCCCGCTCGCCGAGGCTGGCCTCGAGCGTCTCGATGGCTACTGGAACGAGATCCGCGACCGCGAGCGGACCTAGGCCGCGTCGGTGCCTTCGATCCGACCCGCGAAGCGCTGCGAGAACGCCGCCGAGTGCCGCGGCTCGACCCGCACCTCGTACACCTGCCCCACCTCGTCCGGCTCGCCGCGCGAGATGATTTCGGCATGGCCGTAGAGCCAGCCAACGGCAGCGCCGTCGGTGTGCGGAACCACGACGCGGTAGGTGCGGCCGTGCGATGCGAGCACCGTCTCGATGGTAGCGAGCAGCGTATCGAGCCCCTGCCCGGTCTGCGCCGACACCGGGACCGTCGCCACCACCTTGCCCATCGGTACGAGACGCGACAGCGGCGGGACACCGTTCTCGTCGGCGTCCGGCATCAGGTCGATCTTGTTCCAGACCTCGATGATCGGCGTCTTCTCGGGATCGACGCCCAGTTCGTCGAGCACCTTCAGCACATCGCCAGCCTGCGCGGCGCTGTCCTGGTTGGCGACGTCGCGGACGTGCAGGATGACGTTCGCGTCGGTCACCTCTTCCAGCGTTGCCCGGAAGGCGGCGACGAGATCGTGCGGCAGCTCGGAAACGAAGCCAACTGTGTCCGACAGCATGACGTCGCGGCCGTGTGGCAGTGCGAGCTTGCGCACAGTGGTGTCTAGGGTCGCAAAGAGCAGGTCCTTGGCAAACACCCCTGCTCCGGTCAGCGCGTTGAAGATGCTGGATTTTCCGGCATTGGTGTAGCCGACGAGCGCCACCACCGGATAGGCGATCGCCTCGCGCTTGGCCTTCTGCTGGCTGCGGGTGAGCCGGACCTTCTCGAGACGCTCCTCGAGCGACTTGATGCGTTCCTGCAACTGCCGCCGGTCGCTTTCCAGCTGGGTTTCGCCGGGGCCGCCCATGAACCCCATGCCGCCCGAGCCGCGCTGGCGCTCAAGGTGGGTCCAGCTGCGAAC
Source organism: uncultured Hyphomicrobiales bacterium (assembly GCA_903842455.1). Taxonomy (GTDB): domain Bacteria; phylum Pseudomonadota; class Alphaproteobacteria; order Rhizobiales; family Devosiaceae; genus Devosia_A. The sequence continues at coordinate 34,369 of CAIMLX010000213.1, forward strand.
CAGCCGGCTCTTCTGGTAGTTCAGGTGAGCCAGTTCGACCTGCAGCACGCCTTCGCGCGTGGCCGCCCGGTCACCGAAGATCTCGAGGATCAGTCCGGTGCGGTCCAGCACCTTGGCGCCGGTTTCTCGTTCGAGGTTGCGCTGCTGGATCGGATGCAGGGCGGCATCGACGAGCAGCACGTCGAGCTTCTCGGCCTTCACACGGGCCTTCAGTTCCTCGACATGGCCGCCACCGATGAAGGTTGCCGGCTTGATCTCGCGAACCTTGACGATTTCGGAGAATACCACGGTCACGTCGATAGCGCCGGCCAGGCCCTCGAACTCGGCCCGCCGGGCCTCGATGGCGTGGCTGCTCGGCAGCGCGCGGGCATCCGGCACCACCAGCCCCACTCGCCATGGCACTGCTCGCTGGTCGACCGTGCGCTCCCGGCCTACCTTGTGGTCTTCGTCGTCGATATCGTCGGTCATGTAATCCTTAGTCGTCCGTCGTGTGCTCGGGGTCGAACAGCTGGATCGGCGCGCCCGGCATGATGGTCGAGATGGCGTGCTTGTAAACCAGCTGCGACTGCGCATCGCGGCGGAGCAGCAGGCAGAAATTGTCGAACCAGGTGATAACGCCCTGCAGCTTCACTCCGTTCACCAGAAAGATCGTCACCGGGACTTTCTGCTTGCGAACGTGGTTGAGGAAGGCGTCCTGAAGGTTCTGGGTCTTTTCGCTGGGCATTCTTTGGCCTCTTGTCGTGACGGCCCACTGCATAACAGCGGCTTCGTCACATTGCTATCCCGGGCACCGGACCGCCATCCCTGCCCCGTTGCGTCAGTCTCCCCCCACTCGCGAAGCAACTATGGCACAGAAGATTTTTCGTGCCTACCCGCCCAAGAGGGCGGTTCCGGGGGAAGTCTCTACAGTCCTAGCGACTTGATCTTGCGATGCAGGGCGCTTCGCTCCATGCCGACGAATTCTGCCGTTTTTGAAATGTTGCCGCCGAAACGCTCGATCTGTGCCAGCAGGTACTGGCGCTCGAACACCTCGCGGGCATCGCGCAGCGGCAGGCTCATCAGGTGGGCCGAAGAGTCGCTGTCACCAACCGTCGGCAGCACCTCGCCGATGTCCGATGGCAGCAAGGCTGCCGTGATCACCCCGTCAGCCGGGGTCTGGTCCTTGACGAGGATCAGCAGCCGCTCGATCGAGTTGCGCAACTGCCGCGCATTGCCCGGCCAATCCTGCGCCTGCAGGACGGCCACGGCGTCCGAACCGACCGACAGGCTCCGCAGGTTGTGAAGCTTGCACACCTGCTCGATGAACATCTCCACCAATGGCGGCACGTCCTCGCGGCGTTCCTTAAGTGGCGTCAGATGCAGCGGCACGATGGAGAGCCGGTGAAACAGGTCCGAGCGGAACTGGCCGGATTCGATCATCGTAGCGACGTTCTGCGAACTCGAGGCGATGACGCGAACGTCGATCGGCACCGGGACCACGCCACCCACGCGGGTGAACTTGCTTTCCACGAGGGTTCGCAGCAGCGCCTGCTGCGCAGCGGGCGGCAGGGCTGCCACCTCCGACAGGTAAAGGGTGCCACCATGGGCCCGCTCGAGCGCACCCACCTCGGTGCGCAGCGTGCCGGTCTTCTCGCGCGCTTCACGCCCGAACAGGACAACCTGCACCTCTTCGGGCGAGTAGAGCGAGCAGTTGATCTCGACGAACGGTGCCTCGGCCCGCAGGCTCTTCTGGTGGATGAGCCGGGCGCAGAGCCCCTTGCCGGTTCCCGAGGAGCCGGAGATGAAGATGCGCGAATTGGTCGGGGCGGACTTGTCGATTATCCCGCGAACCGCCTGCAGGGCCGGGGACCCTCCGATCAGCTCGACCGTCTTGCTGGAGCGCTCGCGCAGGTCGGCGACCTCGTTCTTCAGGCGCGCCGCCTCCATCGCCCGCTGGGTGATCAGCAGCAGCCGGTCCACCTTGAAGGGTTTCTCGATGTAGTCGTAGGCGCCGCGCCGGATGGCGCTGACCGCGGTTTCCACGTTGCCGTGCCCCGAGATCATCACCACGGGCATGTCCGGGTGCTGGGCCTGGAACACGTCGAGCAGCTGCAGTCCGTCGAGCCGGCTGCCCTGCATCCAGATATCCAGAAACACCAGGCTCGGCCGCCGTCGCGCGATCTCGTTCAAGCCCGAGTCGGCATCATGGGCCTGCCGGGTTTCGTAGCCCTCGTCCTCGAGGATACCCGCGACAAGGTCGCGAATGTCGTCCTCGTCATCGATGATCAGGATGTCGAGGGCCATCAGCTATTCTCCGCCGCTTGCAATTGCGGTTCCCCTTTGTTGTCGATCACAGGCTCTGCCCCACCCGCTGCGCCATCAGTTGCACCCGGTGCGGACTGCTGTTCCGCGTCGGCCGCATTCGGGGATGGATCGGCATCCCCCTCGTCCTCCTCTGCGCGGCGCAGCGGCAGAGTGAAGGTGAACGCGGCGCCGGTGCGCCCGTTCTCGTCCGGTTCGGCGTCCACGAGGTCCACCTTGCCGCCATGCTGTTCGATGATCTTGGCCACGATCGCGAGCCCGAGGCCGGTGCCCTTCTCCCGCGTTGTAACGTATGGCTCCAGCAACCGGTTGCGGTTTTCCTTCGGCCAGCCCTTGCCATTGTCGGAGATGGTGAGGCGCACCATCTCGCCCTCGATATGCGCATCGACCAGAATGCGCGGATCCTTGATAGCCTCGATGCCGGCCCCCTCGATCGCCTCCACGGCGTTCTTCATCAGGTTGGTCAGCACCTGGCTGATGAGCCGGCCATCGAACATGGCGATGATCGGCGTTTCGGGCAGGTTCATCGTCACAGCGACTTCCGGCAGCCGGACGCTTTCGAGGAACACGGCCTGACGGATCGCATCGGTCAGGTCGCCCGACACCGGCTTCGCCTCAGGCATGCGCGCAAACGACGAGAACTCATCGACCATTCTGCCGATGTCACCGACCTGGCGGATGATCGTACTGACGCACTTGTCGAACACCTCGAAGTCGTCGGCCAGCTTGGCGCCGTAGCGGCGGCGCAGGCGCTCGGCCGACAGCTGGATCGGGGTGAGCGGGTTCTTGATCTCATGCGCGATGCGTCGAGCCACGTCAGCCCAGGCGCCGGTGCGCTGGGCCGAGAGCAGGTCGGTGATGTCGTCGAGGGTCACGACGAAGCCCTTGCTCTCCGTCATCGTGCCTTCGCGCGTCAGCTGCACCTGATAGGTGCGGTAGTCCGGCCCGGAGCCGATCTCGACCTGGTCTCGCACCTGCCCCCGGCGCGCCAGCTTGGCGCGGTCGATGATCGGCGCCAGCACCGGGATCACCTCCTCGATGCGCTTGCCGACCAGCGACACTTCGTCACTTCCCACCATCTCGGACGCCCGCGCATTGACAAGCGTGATGGAACCGAAGGGGTCGAGGCCGATGATGCCCGCCGACACCCCCTCCACCACCGCCTCGGTAAAGTGCCGGCGCTTTTCGTTGGTTTCGTTGGCTTCTAGCAGTTCGACCCGCTGCGACTTCAGCTGCTGCGTCATGGTGTTGAAGCGGTTGGCGAGGTCGCGCAGATCCCCCCTGCCTGCCTGCACCGGTACCCGCACGTCGAGGTCGCCGGCCGACACCCGGCTCGAGGCGATCATCAGGTTGCGGATCGGGTCGACGAAGCGGTTCGCCAGCGCGATGCCGATCCACACCGCCGCCAGCAGCAGCACCAGCGCGAGGCCGACATACATCAGCGCGAAGGTGATCTGGAACACCACGCGGTTGCTCGCATACTCGCGATACTCGGTGATGTTCTCGTCGGTCAGCCGCATGAACTCGAGCACTTCGGGATCGACCGGCCGCGCGACCAGGAGGAACGTGTCGCCATAGCCTCTGAGCTTGACGATCGAGCCCACCATGTTGGTGCGGCCCGGGGCGATCTCGGTCGGCGCACCCTCCCCCACACCGGTCGTCAGCGCGCCGGACAGGCGGGGCGCCGAACCCGGCACGTTGATCTGCGCCCGCATCAGCACATTGCCGTCCGCTGACATCAGGTAGGCGAAGGGCAAAGAGCGGGTGGTGGCGAGCGCGGTCAGGATGCGCTGGAACGTGTCGCGATCGGTCTCGAAGGTCGACCGCGATGTTTCGAGCTCGTTTGCCACCCAGATGATGTCATCACGCAGCACCTGCGAGTGCTCACGCAGGTAGGAACTCGCCACGACACGTGATGAATCGACGATCGTGCGGGTGCGCTCGCTGAACCACTGGTCGAGGCCCTGGTTCAGGGAAATCATGGCTACGATGGCCACGATCATGGCTGGGATGGCGGCCACCATGGCGAACATCGTCACCATGCGTACCTGCAGTCCGGCGCCCGCCTGCCCACGCAAGCGCGCCTGGATCAACAGGCTGGCCTCGGTCAGCACGAGGGCCACGACGGCCAGCACCAGCAGGCCGTTGAGGATCCAGATCATCGTCCAGACCTCTGGGGTCGGCTCGATGTCCGTCGCCCCGGTCATGATCAGGAACGAGCCCGACGACACAAACACCGACAACAGCACGACGATCAGGCCGAGCGTCCGGATTGCCTTCCGCCCGGCGTCGCCAAAAATCCGCCGATCCGGCCGATTCAGCCGCGCGGTTGGCTGGATCGGCTCCGGCAATGTGTCGCCTATGAGCGTTGTCATGTGTGTCCGAAACCGCTGAGGGGCGGGGAGGGGTGACCAATGTCACCCAGTTTTAGCGACCCTTCAAGAAGAATGTTGCTAAAATGTGACACCGGTTGCCCCTGGCGCCACTTTGATAACGCCATCATCCCCGGCTTCCCGGCATATCCGCAACACCGATGCCGATGGTCACGAGACCGTGAGCGGCATCAGCTCTGGCGCCGGGACTGCTTCACGATCTCGATAGAATGGGCGCGGATTTTCTTGCGCAGGGTGTTGCGATTCAGTCCGAGCAGATCGGCGGCCCTAATCTGGTTGCCGCCGCAGGCATTGAGCGCCATGGCGATCAGCGGCGCTTCCACCCGGTCCAGCACCCGCTGATACAAGCCCGCCGGCGGCAGGTTCGGTTCGTGCTCCCGCAGCACCTGCGCCACATGGGTCTCGACGGCGGTGGACACATCGACCGGCCCCGACGAGGTCGGCGTCGGCTGGCGATCGGCGAGATTGAGTTCGTTCTGGACGATCTCGATCGAGATGTTCTCGTCGGCGTAAAGGGCAGAGAGGCGCCGAACCAGGTTCTCCAGTTCGCGGATGTTGCCGGGCCAGGAGTAGTTCTGCATCAGCCGGATGGCATCGGGAGCGATGGTCTTGACCGGCTCGCCTTCGCGTTGCGCCGCCCGGAGGAAGTGCTGCACCAGGTCGCTGATGTCGTCGACCCGCTCGCGCAGCGGCGGCAGCCGGATCGGAACCACGTTGAGCCGGTAGTACAGGTCCTCGCGGAACAGGCCCTGGCGGATCATCTGGGACAGGTCGCGATGGGTCGCGGCGACGATGCGAACGTTCGACTTTATCGGCGTGCGACCGCCGACCATCGTGTACTCGCCCTCCTGCAGCACACGCAGCAGGCGGGTCTGGGCGTCCATCGGCATGTCGCCGATTTCGTCGAGGAACAGCGTGCCGCCTTCGGCCTGCTCGAAACGGCCGGAGGAGCGCTGGGTGGCGCCGGTGAAGGCACCCTTTTCATGGCCGAACAGTTCCGCTTCGATCAGGTCGCGCGGGATCGCTGCCATGTTGATGGCGACGAACGGGCCGTTTCGGCGCTTGCCGAAATTGTGCAGGGCGCGCGCCACCAGTTCCTTGCCGGTGCCGCTCTCGCCGGTGATCATCACCGTGAGGTCAGTCTGCATCAGCCGGGCGAGTGCGCGGTAGATGTCCTGCATGGCCGGCGAGCGGCCGACCAGCGGCATGGTCTCGCCCGGTTCGTCCGCCTTCTTCTCGCCCGAGGGCGCCTTCTTGGCATCCGCCAGCGCCCGCGCCACCACCGAGAGCACCTCGGCGATATCGAAGGGCTTGGGCAGGTATTCGTAGGCGCCGACCTCGTTGGCGCGGATCGCTGTCATGAAGGTGTTCTGCGCGCTCATCACCACGACCGGCAGGTCCGGGCGGAGCTTCTTAACCTTGGGCATGATGTCGAAGGCATTGCCGTCGGGCATCATCACGTCGGTGATCAGCAGGTCCCCTTCCCCGCGGCTGACCCAGTTCCACATCGTGGACAGGTTGCCGGTAGGGCGCACCTCGTAGCCGGCCCGGGTCAGCGCCTGGTTCAGCACCATGCGGATGGCGGCATCATCGTCGGCGAGCAAGATAGTGTGGCTCATTTGGACCTGGCCCCTTCGGTCGACTCTGATACCGCCTGCCGGCTGGCGACGGGCAACAGGATGCGGAAGCGTGTCCGCCCGGGCCGACTATCCATGTCGAGGACGCCGCCGTGGTCGCCAATGATCTTGGCCACCAGGGCGAGGCCCAGCCCGGAGCCATTGGCCTTCGATGTCACGAACGGGTCGAAGATGATCGGCACAAGGTCGGGCGGGATACCGGGGCCATTGTCCTCGATGACGATTTCGAGCGGCAGCGATATGCGCTCGGACACCCCCTGCACGGAGATGCGGATCCCCGGACGGAACGCGGTCGAGAAGCGGATTTCGGGCTTGCCCGTTCGTTCCAGCGCCTCGGCGGCGTTCTTCACGAGGTTGAGGAACACCTGGATCAACTGATCGCGGTTACCGGCGACCGGTGGCAGCGACGGATCGTATTCCTCGGTGAAGGTGATGCCCTTGGCGACGCCGTTGCGGGCGAGCAGCTTCACCCGGTCGAGGATGACGTGGATGTTGATCGGTTCGCGCTCGATCGGACGGTCGTCGCCGAATATCTCGACCCGATCGATCAGGTCGACGATCCGATCCACCTCGTCGCGGACCAGTCGCGCCAGCGGCAGTTCGTCTGGTGTCACCGACTGCTCAAGCAGTTGCGCCGCGCCACGAATGCCGGAGAGCGGGTTCTTGATCTCGTGCGCCAGCATCGCCGCAAGGCCGGTGACCGAGCGGGCTGCGCCACGGCTGACCAATTGACGGTCGATCTTGTCGGCCATGGTCCGCTCCTGGAACAGCAGCGCGACTGTCGCGTCGTTTTCGATAGGGGTAGCGAACACGTCCACCACGCGATCATCCGCAGCGTCACCGAAGCGGGACGACCCGACCCGGACCCGATATTCGGTCATCGGCGCATGCCGCTCCAGGACGGCATCGAACAGGCCGATAATGGGTGAACCGAACGCGATCAGGTCATCCAGCCGCTGGCGGCTCAGTACGCTAAGCGACGCACCGAAAAAGGCCTCGGCGGCATAATTCACGAAGATGATGTGACGGTCCTCACCGCACACGATGACCGGTTGCGGCAGGGCCTGCAGCACTGCCGTGGCGAGGCCGGGGGCGACGGGCTTGATCATGCCGCCGCTCTCCAGCCTTCGCCATAGACCGAGCGGATCATTCCCATCACTTCGGCGGGGTCTTCCGACCCGAGCAGCAAAGCACGCACCGGCTTCTCCAACACAATTCCAGCCGCATCGAGGTACCAGTCGAGATGCTTGCGGGCCACGCGCACGCCGACATGGGTGCCATAGTCACCGAGCACGGCTTCGTAGTGCTCGGCCACGATTGCGATAAGCTCATCGCCCATGGGCGCATCGTTGGCAGGCCGGTCCATCAGCCCTGCCCCGATCTGCCCGACCCGCCAGGGCTGGCCCTGCGCGCCGCGGCCGATCATCACCGCCGCCGCGCCCGACAGCCGCAGCGCCTCTTGCGCCCGCTCCAGCGTCGTGATGTCGCCGTTGACCACCACCGGCACTTTCACTGCCTCGACGACGGGCCGCACCAGGTCCCAGCGCGCCTCGCCCTTGTAGAACTGCTGCCGCGTTCGTCCGTGCACGGTGATCATCTGTGCCCCGGCATCGACGGCGCGTCGCGCCAGGTCGGCGGCGTTCATCGAGTCCTCGTCCCACCCGAGCCGCATCTTTACCGTCACCGGCAGCGGTGTCGCCGCGACCACGGCCTCGATCAGCCGCAGTGCCTCGTCGGGCACGCGCATCAGCGCCGAGCCGGCATAGCCGTTCGTTACCCGCTTGCTCGGACAGCCCATGTTGATATCGACGATGTCGGCACCGGCCTCGCAGGCGATTTCGGCGCCGCGCTTCATCCAGTGCGCCTCGCAGCCGGCGATCTGCACCACGTGTGGCAGCGAACCGGATTTGTTGAGCTTGCGCACCATCAGGTCCTGCCCGGTGGCCAGTGCGGCGCTCGCGATCATCTCGGACACGACGAGGCCGGCACCGAAGCGCTCGGCGAGGCGGCGCATCGGTGCGTCCGTGATCCCGGCCATCGGCGCGAGGAAAGCCCGGTTGGGCAACTCGTGGCCGGCAATGCTCAAACCGCAGGCAACCTCAGACACTACCTGCCCCAGATTTGCTCATTTAGAGGAATTGCCCGCAGAATAGTCAAAAAACCGCCGCGCGCAACCACGCATCGCGCTTCTGCGGTGATTGGACTGCATGGGGGCCTTGCTGATCCGGTAGGCCGCCGGTAGACCAGCAGCGCTCCACCGGCAGGCTCATACGGAAAGACGATGACGGGCACGAGAAGCATCGCCGCCATAGTCGTCGCCGCCGGTCGCGGCGAGCGCGCCAGCGCCGGGGGTGACCCCGAGCCGAAGCAGTACCGAGCCCTCCATGGCGAGGCCGTGCTGAGCCGCACCATCAAGGCGTTCCTCGCCAGCTCCGAGGTGGATTGGGTTCTCCCCGTCATCCATGCCGACCACGCTGACCGCTTCGCCGCCCTCGGCCTGACCGATCCGCGCCTCCTGCCGCCGGTCACCGGTGCGGCCTCCCGACAGGGTTCCGTTCTTGCCGGCTTGCAGGCACTCGCCCCGCGTCGCCCCGACCTCGTGCTGATCCAGGATGCCGCCCGTCCCCTCGTCTCACCCGAGGTGATCTCCGGCGTCATCGCCGCCCTTGCGACGTCCGACGCCGCCCTGCCCGTCGTGCCTGTCACCGACACCATCAAGCGCTCGCTGGACGGCACGACCGTCGCTGCCACCGAGGACCGCAACACGCTGTTCGCGGCACAGACCCCGCAGGGCTTCCGCTTCCCGCAGATCCTCTCGGCCCACCTGCGGGCGACCCGCATGCCGCGCGAGTTCACCGACGATGCGGCCATAGCCGAATGGGCCGGGCTCACCGTCGCGCTGACGCCGGGCAGTACCCGTAACATCAAGATCACCCATCCCGAGGATTTCGCCCGCGCCGAGCGGCTCCTAGGTGGAGGACAGACCATGGAAACCCGCATCGGAAGCGGCTTCGACGTTCACCCCTTCGAGCCCGGCGATGCCGTGTGGCTGGGCGGGGTCGAGATCGCGCACACCCACAAGCTCAAGGGCCACTCCGACGCCGACGTCGCCCTTCACGCCCTGACCGACGCCATTTATGGCGCGCTGGGCGAAGGCGATATCGGCTCGTTCTTCCCGCCGTCCGACCCGCAGTGGAAGGGCGCCGCGTCGTCGATCTTCCTCGCTCATGCTGCAGGTCTCGTCGCCGAACGCGGCGGTCGCATCGTCAACCTCGACATCACCATCGTCGCCGAAGCGCCACGGATCGGCCCGCACGTCGCGGCGATGAAGGCGGCCATCGCCGGTATCTGCAACACCACGCCGTCGCGCGTCGCGGTCAAGGCCACGACCAGCGAAGAGCTGGGTTTCGTCGGCCGCCGCGAAGGCATCGTCGCCATGGCTTCCGCATCCATCGAACTGCCCAGACAAGAGAACTAGCCAATGAAGCTCCCCAACGACATCGCCACGCTCGCCGCCGAGACGATCCAGGCGCTCACGGCGAAAGGCCTCACCGTAGCGACTGCCGAAAGCTGCACCGGCGGCCTCATCGCCGGGGCGCTGACCGCCGTTGCCGGCTCATCGGCCGTCGTCTATGGCGGCTTCATCACCTATGCCAACGAGGCCAAGATCAGCCAGATCGGCGTCCCCTACGCGCTGCTGAAGCAGCACGGCGCCGTCTCCGAGCAGGTTGCCATTGCCATGGCCGAAGGTGCACTCGGCACCGCGGGAACCCACATCGCCATCGCCGTCACCGGCGTGGCCGGCCCCGACGGCGGCACCGCCGACAAGCCGGTCGGCCTCGTTCACTTCGCCCTGGCGTCGGACGAAGAAACCAAGCACGTCAAGAAGGTATTCCCCAAACTCGACCGCGACGGCGTCCGCCACGCCACGGTAGTGCAGGCGCTCAAGATGCTGCGGGACTTCGCTCGGGCCTGAAAGGCGGCGCTCCGCGCCTGTACCCCTCATCCGGCTGCCGCCACCTTCTCCCTCAAGGGGAGAAGGGCCATCAACTCGGACATGGTGCACGATTTCTCCTCTCCCCTTGAGCGAGAGGGTGGCGCGCAGCGCCGGGTGAGGGGCAGTTCAGGCCTGTGCGATGCTGCCAAGCCCCGCCAATTTCAGGCCCCGAACCGCCGGTCGGCCTCCTCGCCGAACGCGTCGATGATCTCGTCCTGCTTGGAGGCAAATGCCGGCTCGGCAACGGCAGCGATCAGCGGGTTCGAGATCTTGAAGTCGACGTCGAAGCGCACGCGCGTCCCCGCCCCTTCAGGGGAGAAGGTCCACTTGCTGTCGAGGTAGGCGAACGGCCCGTCGACCGCCACGGCGGTGATGGTCATCGCCTGCGGGTCGGCGGTCACCCGGCTCGTATAGGACTGGGTGATCGGCCCGAACGAAATCGTCATCTTGGCCAGTCGCGATCCGTCCGCCTGTGGCCGCACGTTCATCGCCTTGCAGTTGGGGACGAAGCGCGGGTAGGCCTCGAGGTCGCTCACCAGGTCGAACATCGCCCGGGGCACATGCGGCATGTGCCGCTCGAGAAACAGATCAGGCATGGGCGAGCTTGGCCATCCGGTTGGCGCGCAACTGCGCGAAATCTTCGCCCGCGTGGTGCGACGAGCGGGTCAGCGGGCTCGACGACACCAGCAGGAAGCCCTTCGTGGTTGCCACCGTGGCGTAGGACTTGAACTCCTCGGGCGTCACGAAGCGGTTGACCGCGATGTGCCGCTTGGTCGGCGCCAGGTACTGCCCGATGGTCAGGAAATCGACCTCGGCCGAGCGCAGGTCGTCCATCAGCTGCAGCACCTCGTTCCGCTCCTCGCCCAGCCCGACCATGATGCCGGACTTGGTGAACATCGTCGGGTCGAGTTCCTTCACCCGCTGCAACAGCCGGATCGAGTGGAAGTAGCGGGCCCCCGGACGCACCTTGAGGTACTTGGACGGAACCGTCTCGAGGTTGTGGTTGAACACGTCGGGCTTTGCCGCGACGACCACCTCGAGCGCCCCCTCCTTGCGGAGGAAGTCCGGCGTCAGAATCTCGATCGTGGTCTTCGGCGTCCGCCGGCGGATCGCCCGGATCACCTGCGCGAAATGCTCGGCCCCGCCATCGGGCAGGTCGTCGCGATCGACCGACGTGATCACCACATGCGCCAACCCGAGCTTTTCAACCGCGATGGCGACGTTCTCGGGTTCGTTCGGATCAAGCGCTGTCGGCAGCCCGGTCCGCACGTTGCAGAAGGCGCAGGCGCGGGTGCAGATCTCGCCCATGATCATCATGGTCGCGTGCTTCTTGCTCCAGCACTCGCCGATGTTCGGACAGCCCGCTTCCTCGCACACCGTGACGAGGCCGTTCTCGCGCACGATCTGCTGGGTCTCCTTGTAGATGGGAGAGCCCGGCGCCTTCACCCGGATCCAGTCCGGCTTGCGCAGCATCTCGTGCTCGGGCCGGTTGGCCTTCTCGGGATGCCGCGGGCGGGTATCGGTTCTGTCGATCAGTGTGACCACGGGAAAATCCTAGCCGGCAATCAACCGGGCAATGATGACGACGATGATGGCGCCCACCGTCGACGTGATGATCTGGACGAGCAGCGGATTGAGATTGAGACTGATCTTCAGCGCCGAGAACAACCAGCCGCCCACAAAGGCGCCGATCACACCGCTGATCAGGTAGGTGATCAGTCCGCCGCCCCCGACCACCAGACTGGCCAGAAAGCCAGCCACGAGGCCGATCACCAGGAAAATCACCAGCGAACGCGTATCCATACGACCCATAGCGACCTCTCCCTCAACTTTCTGCGGAATGCCCATCGTCTACCCCTGTTTGCCCTGTCGCGGATATCGCGATTGGCCACGCCAGGTTCAACCCCGCTACTTGGCCACGACCCGCGCCACCACGATCACCAGCAGCGCCCCGATCGTCGCCGTCACGATGCTGCTGACCCAGACGTTGTCGATGGGCAGCGTCACCCCGGCGAGGTTCAGCACATAGCCGCCGACGAACGAGCCGATTACCCCGACGATCAGGTTGCGCAGCAACCCGCCGCCGCCCAGCACCAGGCTCGCGAGCCAACCGGCAACCAGCCCGATGACAAGGAACACGATGATCGGCGTCATATCGTTCGGCAGGCCGGGAATATCGGCGGGAGGGATCATGGGTTCGTCCTCACATGTTCAGCGCGCGGCCATAGGCGTCGAGCACGCTTTCCTTCATCGTTTCCGACAGGGTCGGATGCGGGAAGATGGTGTGCATCAGGTCTTCCTCGGTGGTCTCGAGCCCCATGGCAACGACAAAGCCCTGGATCAGCTCGGTCACTTCGGCTCCCACCATGTGTGCGCCCAGCAGTTCGCCGGTCTTGGCATCGAAGATGGTCTTTACGAGGCCTTCCGGCTCGCCGAGCGCAATCGCCTTGCCGTTGCCGATGAACGGGAAACGGCCGACCTTGATCTCGCGCCCGGCTTCCTTGGCCTTCGCCTCGGTCAGCCCGACGCTGGCGATCTGCGGCTCGCAATAGGTGCAGCCCGGCACCTGCAGCTTGTTCAGCCCATGCACGCCCTTGAGCCCGGCAATGGTCTCGACGGTGATCACCGCCTCATGCTCGGCCTTGTGCGCCAGCATCGGCGGGCCGGCGACGTCGCCGATGGCCCAGATGGATGGCACGTTGGTGCGCCCATAGTGGTCGATGGCAATCGCGCCGCGATCGATCTTCACGCCGAGCGCTTCGAGCCCGAGGTTCTCCGAGTTGCACTGCACGCCCACCGCCGAGATCAGCGCATCGGCCGCAATCTGCGATTTCTCGCCGGTCTTGGGCTCGATATGGGCGACAATGCCGTCCTTGGTCTTGTCAACCTTCGTCACCTTGGCGTCGGTGATGATCTTGATGCCACGCTTCTCGAACCGCTTCTTCACATGCGCGGCGATCTCGGCGTCCTCGACCGGCAGGATGGTCGGCAGCAGCTCCACCACCGTCACCTCCGCGCCCATCGAGCGGTAGAAGCTTGCGAACTCCATGCCGATGGCGCCCGAGCCCATGATGACCAGGCTCTTGGGGAACTGCGCCGGCTTCATCGCCTCGAAATACGTCCAGATCTTCTCGCCATCGGGCTCGATGCCCGGCAGCACGCGCGGCCGCGCGCCGGTGGCGATGATGATGTTCTTGGCCTTGTAGGTGCCCTCGCCCAGCGCGTTCTTGGGGATCGGTCCCTGCGGCTCGACGATCTTCTTCTTGGTCGGCGCCACCTTGATCTCGGTGGGCGAGGTCAGCACCGCCTCGCCCCAGATGATGTCGACCTTGTTCTTCTTCATCAGGAACTGCACGCCGTTGTTCATCTGGTTGGCGATGCCGCGCGAGCGCTTGACAACAGCGTCGAGGTCGAAGCCGAACTCAGTGGCTGTCAGGCCGTAGTCCTTGGCGTGGCTCATGTGGCCATACACTTCGGCGGTGCGGAGCAATGCCTTGGTCGGGATGCAGCCCCAGTTCGAGCAGATGCCGGCCATGTGCTCGCGCTCGACGATGGCGGTCTTCATCCCCAGCTGCGCCGCGCGGATCGCCGCGATGTAGCCGCCGGGGCCGGCGCCGACAACGATCAGGTCGTATTGGTCAGCCATCTCAGTGTTCCTTCACCATCAGGAGCCAGTCCTTGCCCGGCTGCGTTCCGTCGGGGTAGTGCCGCATCGGCCGCGAAGCCGTCACCGCAAAACCCATGCGTTCATAGAGGGCGCGCGCGCCCGCATTCTTGTCCTCGACGATCAGCGCCAGCCCGCGCCGGCCGGTCTCGGTCCGCTTCTCTTCCGCCAGCGCCAGCAACTGGCCGCCCACGCCGTGACCACGCCACGGCACATGCACGCCGAGCATCGAGATGAACCACTGCCCGGCCGACAGCCACTCCAGCTCGACGATCGGCACCAGGAACCCAGGCAGGTTGCCCGGAAACGGCCCCATCGCATCGGGCTCGGGATAGCCAAGCAGCATGCCGACGATCTCGCCGTCGCTCTCCGCCATCGTGGCGTTGCGCCAGTTCATCTCGCTGGTCTCGTCCAGCATGTCGAGCCGCCCGACCTCGAGCGGATCATAAGTCCCCCTCGCCCGCTCGTCATGCTCCCACCCCGCCCGGATGCCACCATGCGTCGCGATATTCACGAGCAAAGCCACCTCGGCCGCATCGGCCTTCGTCGCCGGCCGAATGGTAATCGGGGCCGTCACAGGCCAAGCACCTGCTTCACCAGCGGCACAAGCCCTGCCCCGATGGCCCGCGTATTGGCCGGGTCGAGGTGGATGCCGTCGGCCTTCGACGTCTTCGCCGCCGTGCCGGCGTCGAAGAAGTGCACCTTCTGCTCTTCGGCTCGCTTCTTGTACTCGCGGGCGAAATCCACCGACGTCGCAATCGCCTCGTGCGGGCCGAAATGGTCCATCATGTCGGCCCAGTCGCCGAGGATGATCGGCGGCGGCGAGACGAGGATGATCTGCGGCTCGTCCTGCATCCGGCCGGCATAGTGCCCCCGGATGATCTGCACCAGCCGCGCCATGCCGCGACCGGCTTCGCCGGCGGTCCGCCCGTGGTGCGGCTTGATGTCGTTGGTGCCCAGCATGATGATGATCAGTTCGAGCGGCGAATGGCTCTCGAGCAGCGTCGGCAGCACCCGCGCGCCATTGCGGTCGGCACTGGCGAACCAGTCGTCATGCACCGTGGTGCGGCCGCCTAAGCCCTCGGCAATCACCCGCGCCGCCCCGCCGAGCCCCTGCTCCAGCGCCGTCGGCCAGCGATCCTCATAGGCATGCCGCGGCCCGCCCGGGATCGGGTTGGCCCCATAGGTCAGGCTGTCGCCATAGGCGAGAATGGTCTTCATGGGAGCCTCCGGCTTCGGAGCGCCTTCAGGAAAAGTTGCAGACTTTTCCGGTTCGAAGGCGCGACAATCAAGTAGTCTACGCCAGCATCATCACCGGGTTTTCGATCAGGCCCTTGAACGCCGCCAGTAGCTCAGCACCAAGCGCCCCGTCTACCGAGCGGTGATCGACGCTCAGCGTCACCGTCATGAACGTCGCGACCTTCACCTGGCCCTTGTCCGCATAGACCCGCTCCTCGCCGGCACCCACCGCAAGGATGGTGCCGTGCGGCGGGTTGATCACCGCGGCGAATTCCTTGATGCCGAACATGCCGAGATTCGACACCGAGCTCGACCCGCCCTGGTACTCATGCGGCGCCAGCTTCTTGTTACGGGCGCGGCCGGCAAGGTCCTTCACCTCTTCGGAGATCTGGCGCAGCGACTTGGTATCGCAGGCCTTCACCACCGGGGTGAACAGGCCGCCGGGCACCGACACCGCCACCGCGACGTCGGCATGCTTGTGGTAGAGGATCGCGTCCCCGGCCCAGGTCGCATTGCCCGCCGGCACCTTCATCAGCGCCGCTGCCCAGGCCTTCATGACGAAGTCGTTGACCGAGAGCTTGTAGGTCGGCTTGCCGTCCTTGAGCGGCGCCGCCGCGTTGATCTGCTCGCGTGCCGACAGCAGCGCGTCGATCTTGCAGTCGAGCGTCAGGTAGAAATGCGGGATGGTCTGTTTGGCTTCGGTGAGCCGCGCCGCCACTACCTTGCGCATGCCGTCGTTCGGCACCAGCTCGTAGCTGCCCTCGGGATAAAGCGCGAGCACCTGCGCACGGGTCATGCCGCCAGCAACGGCCGCACCACCCGAAGGCGCCGCAGCCGCAGCTGCCGGCGCTGCCTTCAGCGGCGTCTTGCCCGACTTCGCGCCCTCGACGTCCGATTTCACCACGCGGCCATGCGGGCCCGAACCGGAAATGGCTGAGAGCTCGATACCAGCTTCCTTCGCCAGCCGCTTTGCCAACGGCGAGGCAAACACGCGCGCGCCATTTGCTGCCGGAGCTGGCGCCGCCGCCTTCGGTGCGGGCACTGGAGCCGCCGCCGAACCCGTCGTTGCTGTCGGCATCTTGGCCGCCGGAGCCGCTTCGGCCTTGGGCGCTTCCGTCTTCGCCGGCTCAGGCGCCTTCGCAGCCGGTGCCTGGGCGTCCGCCTTGATGTCCGAAGCGCTCTCGCCATCGGCAAGAATCACCGCGATCACCGCGTTGACCTTCACGCCTTCGGTGCCCTCGGGCACCACGATCTTGCCGACGATGCCCTCGTCGATCGACTCGACTTCCATCGTCGCCTTGTCGGTCTCGATCTCGGCGATCACGTCACCGGAGGAGACCTTGTCGCCCTCCTTGACGTGCCACTTGGCGAGTTTGCCCTCCTCCATCGTGGGAGAGAGCGCGGGCATGGTGATATTGATGCTCATGGTGCCTTACTCGCCGATATCTTCGTTCCAGAGTTCCGGATGCTTCGCGATGAAGTCGGCCATCATGTGTTCGCAGCGCTCGTCGTGGTAGTCGACCACGTCGACGCCCGCGAGCGTCATGACATCCTGGAAGCCTTTGAAATTCTTGCTCTCTGCCACCACCACGCGGGAAATCCCGAACTGGATGATGGTGCCGGTGCACATCATGCAGGGGCTGAGCGTGGTGTAGCACGTCACGTCGCGATAGGTGCGCTGCCGGCCGGCATTCTGGATCGCGTCCATCTCTCCATGCAGGATAGGATCGCCCTTCTGCACCCGCCGGTTGTGCCCGCGCCCGATGATCTCGCCATCGCGCACCAGCACCGAGCCGATCGGAATGCCACCCTCTGAAAGGCCAAGCTGGGCCTCCTCGTAGGCGGCATCGAGAAATTTCTGGTCGTCGGAGTTCACGGCCATAGCTATCGATCTCCGGCGTAGAGGGCTTGGGGGTTCTCGTTGAAGCCGAGCGGTCTGTCAAAAGGCCAGAGCGACGCAAGCGGCAACGAAATTTGGTTGAAGGGCGGAACGCTGACATGATCGGCCGAACTCCAGCCACCGAGCACAATCCAGCGCCCGTCCAACAGTTCAAATGCTTGCAGCATCTGCTGCCTTGGGTCGATCAACCAGAGGTAGTGGACACCGGCCGTTGCGTAGATGCGCATCTTCGCTGTTCGATCACGGGTTTCCGTCGAGGCCGAGAGTATCTCGCATACCCAGTCCGGCGCGACATCTATCCAGGCGGTGTCCGGCGATGAGGACAGTCGCTCGCGTCGCCAGCCGGCCAAATCAGGAACCACCACATCGCTGCCCAGATGCAGTTCCGGTTCGTCGAGGAATATCCAACCACCGGGGCCGTCGATCCCTTCCTGGAAAGGACCCTGGAGCTTCCCGGCGAGCGCAAACGATGTTGCACCATGGCGTGGAGCGGGGCGCGGGTGTGTGTACAGCGTGCCGTCGATTATCTCAGCGACAAGGTCTGATGGCACGGCCACCAGTTCGTCGTACAGGGCTTTCTTCTCAGCGACGCTCGCCATCCCTACCCCCGATACGTCACGGCGTTCACCGCCGCGATGACCTCGTCGACGTTCGGCAGCGCCAGCTTCTCGAGGTTCGCCGCATACGGCATCGGCACGTCCTTGCCGGTGACGCGCAGCGGCGGGGCGTCGAGGTAGTCGAACGCCTCGGCCACCACAACGGCGGCGAGCTCGGCGCCGATACCGCCCTGCGGCCAGCCTTCTTCCACCGTCACGACGCGACCGGTCTTCTTCACCGATTCGATCACCGTCGCCGTATCCATCGGACGCAGCGTCCTGAGGTCGATGAGTTCGACGTCGATGCCCGCCGCAACCAGCTTTTCAGTTGCCTGCGTGGCGTAGCGCATGCCCATCGAGTAGGACACGATGGTCACGTCCTTGCCGGCCCGCGCAATGCGCGCCTTGCCGATCGGCAGCACGAAGTCGTCGACCTTCGGCACGAGCCCGGTCGAGCCGTAGAGGATCTCGTTTTCGAGGAACACCACCGGGGTGTTCGAACGGATCGCCGCTTTCAGCAGGCCCTTGGCGTCAGCCGCCGAAAATGGCGCCACGACATGCAGCCCCGGCACATGGCTGTACCACGCCGAGTAATCCTGGCTGTGCTGCGCCCCGACGCGCGCCGCGGCGCCGTTCGGGCCACGGAACACGATCGGCGCCGAGACCTGGCCACCCGACATGTAGAGCTGCTTGGCGGCCGAGTTGATGATCTGGTCGATCGCCTGCATGGCAAAATTCCAGGTCATGAACTCGACGATCGGCCGCAGGCCGGCGAATGCCGCGCCCACCGCGATACCGGCAAAGCCGTGCTCGGTGATCGGCGTATCGACGACGCGCTGCGGCCCGAATTCCTGCAGCAGCCCCTGCGAGATCTTGTAGGCGCCCTGATACTCGGCCACTTCCTCGCCCATGAGGAAGACGTCCTTGTCGCGGCGCATCTCTTCGGCCATCGCCTCGTTCAGCGCCTGGCGCACGGTCATTTCGACCATCTCGACCCCGGCCGGCAGGTCCGGATCGGCGGCGGCTTCGAACTTCGGCGCGGCGGGGGCGGCAGCCACGGAGGGCGCTGCATCGGCGGCCTTCTCGGCAGCCACGACCGGCGCCTCGGACGGCTCAGGCACGGTCTTGGCCACCGGCGCAGCCTCCAGCGTCTCGCCTTCGGCCTGGATCTGGGCGATCGGCTCGTTCACCTTCACGCCCTCGGTACCCTCAGGGACCAGGATCTTCACGACCTTGCCCGAGTCGACGCTCTCCACTTCCATGGTGGCCTTGTCGGTCTCGATCTCGGCCAGCACGTCGCCGGGCTTGACCGTATCGCCTTCCTTGACCAGCCATTTCGACAGTTTGCCCTCTTCCATCGTCGGCGAGAGGGCGGGCATCAGGATCGTTGGCATCTTCGTGCTCCGCAGAGGGGCGATCAGGCGGCAGGGCCGCCCACGAGTTTCAAGAACGGACCGGCGCGGCCATCAGCCGAACCGGCGCCAGAGAATGATTGTGACGAGTGCGACCAGCGCCAGCAGCACCGCGACGCGGGCGAGCCGGAACCAGAGCGGATACCTCCCGCCGCTGCGCGCTTCGGCATCCACCATGGCGCGCCGCGTCTGCGGCCAGTCCTCGATGAACTTCAGTAACCGGCGAAAGCTGGCGATGATCGCGCCGCCGGTCCACCAGAAGTAAACGAGGAACAGCACACCCACCGCGAGTGCCAGCAACCAGACCTGCCAGTCCACCTGCACCATGCTGGCTCCGCCTCGTCACGTTGACCGGTTCCACCATCATCATGCCGCGTTCCCCGTCACGATGTTCAGCACCACTACGACGATCAGCCCGCCAACGCAGGCGGCGAACAGCCCGACACTCTTGCGAAACGTCTCGATCGCCGGTGCTGCCGTTTCATCGACGCGCTGGCGCACTGCCGGATAATTGAGGCTCCAGAGCTCCATCGCGGCCTTGCTGCCCTGCCCGGCCGGCGCAGCCCGCCACACACGGGCAAAGCTCAGCGCGATGCGCACGAAGGCATAGGCCGCCACCAGCCAGACCAGCAGTCCGATGGTGAAGATGACCCCCGTCATGCGGCGTAGATGTCCGTCCACAGTTCCGCCGCCGGCGGCTCGGCATCGGACGTGGCAAAATCAGCTGCCTCGGTGACGATGGCGCGAATTTCCGCCTCGACTTCCTTCAGCCACTCCTCGGTGCCGTAGCGCTTTTCGAGGATGCGGTTCTTCACCTGCTCGATCGGGTCGCGCTCGGCGCGCATGCTCGCCACTTCGTCCTTGGATCGATACTTGGCCGGATCGGACATCGAATGGCCGCGATAGCGATAGGTCTGCATCTCGAGGATATACGGCCCCTTGCCGGAGCGCGCATGCTCGATGGCGCGCTTGGCCGCATCATGCACCAGGCGGACGTCCATGCCGTCGACCTGCTCGCCGTCGATGCCGAAGGACAGGCCGCGCTTGGAGAAATCGCCCTGCGCCGTCGCCCGGTCCACCGAGGTGCCCATGGCGTAGCGATTGTTTTCGATGATGTAGACCGCCGGCAGGTTCCAGAGCTTGGCCATGTTGAAGCTCTCGTAGACCTGGCCCTGGTTGGCCGCGCCGTCGCCGAAATACGAGATCGAAACGGTGTTGTCGCCACGGTACTTCGCGGCGAACGCCAGCCCGGTGCCGAGCGACACCTGGGCCCCGACGATGCCGTTACCGCCATAGAAGCGATGCTCGTTGGAGAACATGTGCATCGAGCCGCCCTTGCCTTTCGACAAGCCGCCCTGGCGCCCGGTGAGTTCGGCCATCACACCCTTGGGGTCGAGCCCCATAACCAGCATGTGGCCGTGGTCACGGTAGCCGGTGATCTGGGCGTCCTCGCCCTTCTTGGACGCCATGGTGATGCCGGTCACCACCGCTTCCTGGCCGATATAGAGGTGGCAGAAACCGCCGATCAGGCCCATGCCGTACATCTGGCCGGCCTTCTCCTCGAAGCGGCGGATGAGCAGCATGTCGCGATAAGCGGAGAGTTCCTGTTCCTTGGTGAGTTCGGGGACATTGGACTGGGCCGGCTTGGCCTCCGCTTTACGCGCCATGCAATCGCTCCGGAATCTGGTAGCGGCCGTCGATGGCAGCCGCGTATCGTTCCAGCATAGCGCAAAAAGCCGAAAGTTGCGAATCCCGCGTTTGCACGAGAAAACAGCGCTATCAGTCTATGCCGCTTTCGATTTCTCCGCTTAACCCACTTGTAGTTGATGTCGTTCCTGAACCGGAAACCGGTTTACCGGTTACCGGATTGACCATGATGACATAGTCATCGGGCTCCGACATCGACAGCAGCGCTCGGGCCCGCTCCGAGACCAGGTCCGGATCGAGGCTCGACGACTTGAACAGCGAGATCCGGTGTCGATAGGAATCGATCTCTGCGGCCAGCGCTGCCGAGTTTGCACCCAGTTCCTCGATCTCCTGCTCGAGGACATCCTGGCTCTCGATGCCGAACTGGCCGGTGAAGAACGAGTAGCCGAGGTAACCCTGGAAGGCGATGAGGATCGCCGTGATGCCGAGGTGACGCCAGAAGGCCGGACGTTTGAGACGAGTAGACATGAGCAATCTCGCGAAGCGACGCCGCACCATAGACAACAGCCGCTTAACAGGCGGTTGTGACCGCGCGAGATCGAAGGCTGGCGCGGGAGCTCCACCTTCGGCGCTCTCGCCTCTAGGGCCGATGTGCCAAGGTCCCCGCCACGAGGAATCCTTCCCCCGTATACGAGGAAGGTGCCCGGCAGGTCGGAAGGGGGAGCAACACGCTCAAGACCTGCCGCCTTTAGCGCCCGGGTTCTCCACCACCCTCGCCACACCCCCACAACGTGTCATCCCTGAGCAAGCAGGGACCCAACTCGAAGCCTGCGCAAGCGATGCTGGTTCGGCCTCCTACCTCCCCACCCCCACTGTCACCCCGGCGAAGGCCGGGGCCCATCCTGAGCGGCCGGAGCAAGGCCGCAATGCCACAGGCTGGATCCCGGCCTTCGCCGGGATGACAGCGCAAAAAACCTGCGCAAACA
>CAIMLX010000214.1 GCA_903842455.1 uncultured Hyphomicrobiales bacterium
AAGTACACCATACATGCATGTGCTATGCAACGAAGTTTGTGGCGACGGGGCGATCGTGCGCGGGATTGGCAGTCGAGGCCACAAAGCACGCGGCAGTGCGCAGAGGCTGCAGGGCCTCCCGCTGCGGTTCACGTTCCCGGCAAACTGCCATGACGCTTGGACAACGGGGATGGAAGCGGCATCCGGCCGGCGGATGTGCCGGATCTGGCACATCGCCCGGGAGATCGCGCGGCAGGGTGCCCTTGCCATCCGGCCGGGGGATCGCCGCGATAAGGCTTCGCGTGTAGGGGTGCAGCGGGTCGCGCCACACTGCGGCGCTCGGTCCGCTTTCGACGATCTTGCCGAGGTACATGACCGATGTCACGTCCGCGATGCTGCGGACGATGGCTAGGTCGTGGGAGATAAACAGCAATCCCATGTCGAGGTCGCGCACGATGCTGACGAGCAGATTGGCCACCGCCGCCTGCGCCGAAGCATCGAGAGCCGAGATCGGCTCGTCGGCAACGATGCAGCGTGGTCGCGCGGCCAGTGCCCGGGCAATGGCGATGCGCTGGCGCTGCCCGCCCGAGAACTGGTGCGGAAAGCGATCAGCAAAAGCAGCGGAAAGCCCGACGCGCTCAAGGCACTCGCCGACGCTCATCGGCGTTTCACCGGCTTCGGTGGCGACGCGCCCGCCTTCGGCGATCAGGTCGCCGATGCGGCGGCGGGGGTTGAGCGAGGAGAACGGATCCTGAAACACCATCTGCAGCTTGCGCTGGGCTTTCGGTCGCCCGCCGCGCTTCAGCGGATCGAGTGGTTCGCCACCGAACCGAATGCTGCCCGCCGAAGGCGGGATGAGCCCCACGGCGGCCTTGCCCAGCGAGGACTTTCCACATCCGGACTCACCGACCAGCGCCACGATCTGCCCGGCCTCGACATCCAGGTCGGCATGCGCCACGGCGCGGACGCGGGTGCCTGCGTGACCAGCATAGGTGACTTCGAGGTCGCGGATCTCGAGCAGGCTCATGCGGGCACCCCCACCAGCGGATCAACGACACAGGCGATGGCGCGATTCGGCTCTACGGCGTGAAGGCCGGGCTCGATGTCACGGCAGCGGGCCTCGGCCCAGTCGCAGCGGGGGTGGAACGGACACCCCGGGGGGAGCGCGCCGATCGAGGGCGGCGTGCCCCGCATCGGCTGCAGCAGCATGTCGTCGCCGTGCTCGTGCGGCAAGGCGCCGAGCAGACTGTGGGTATAGGGGTGGCGCGGGTGCTGTAGCACATCGGTGCGTGTGCCGGTTTCGACCACGCGGCCGGCGTACATGATGACCACACGGTCGCTGAGCGCCGACATCACGCCCATATCGTGGGTGATCAGCAGTACGGACAGCCCCAGTTCGCCGCGTAGTTGCTGCAGCAGCCTGAGGATGCCGGCCTGTACGGTAACGTCCAGCGCCGTTGTCGGCTCATCGGCAATCAGCAGTTGCGGTTCGCAGCAAAGCGCGATGGCAATCGCGATGCGCTGCCGCATGCCGCCCGAGAACTGATGCGGGTAGCGCTTCAGCGCCCGCGCTGCATCGGGGATGCGCACCAGTTCTAGCAACTCGATGGCCCGGGTCCGGGCTGCTCTCGCATCGATGCCACGATGATGGCGCAGGTGCTCGGTCAGCTGCTTCTCGATCGAAAGCATCGGATGCAGCGCCGTCATGGGGTCCTGAAACACCATGGCGATGTCGCGGCCCCGGACATCAGCTATGGCGCGCGGCGGCAGGGTCAGCAGGTCCTGCCCACCAAAGCGGATATGGCCGCTCATGCGGCCGCCCGGCGGCAGCAGCCCGAGCAGGCTCAGGGCGGTGATGGTCTTGCCACTACCGCTTTCCCCGGCAAGTCCGACAATCTCGCCCGCGCCGATGGAGAGGCTCACGTCGCGAACCGGGAACAGCCGGCCGCCGTCATTGCCGGGCAGGCTGATGGTGAGGTTTTCTATGCTGACAAGGGGCGCTTCGCTCATCGGAAGGCCTTCGCCGACTTCGGATCGAAAGCATCACGCAGTGTGTCACCGAGGAAGTTGGCGGCCAGAACCACGACAAGGATAGCGAGGCCGGGGAAAGCGCTCATCCACCACTTGTCGAAATACTTGGCGCCTTCCGAGACCATGCTGCCCCATTCGGCCGTCGGGGGCTGGGCACCCAGGCCGAGGAAGGACAGGCCCGAGAGAATCAAGACCGCGTGGCCGTATTCGAGCGCGGCCAAAACCACCACCGGGCCTGCAACGTTGGGGCGAATGTCCTTCCACAACGCGCGCCCCGAGGACGCCCCGAGAAGTCGGCTGGATTGCACATAGGGCTCGTCGCGAAGCGTCAGGATCAGCGAGCGGACGACGCGGGCATAGATCGGCCAGCTGACGACGACGACGGCAAGCACGGCATTGAACAGGTTTGGCCCGAGGGCCGCGACCACCGCCATCGCGAGGATGATGTCGGGGAAGGCCATGACTAGGTCAGCGGCACGCATGATGACACCATCGATCCAGCCACCGAAATACCCGGCAATGGCCCCGGCGACGGTGCCGATCACAGCCGCCATGACAACCAGTTGCAGGGCATAGGGCATCGAGACGCGGGCTCCGTGGACGACGCGACTGAAGATGTCGCGGCCCAACTGATCGGTGCCGAACCAGTTGGTGGCATTGGGAGCGAGGAAGCGCCCGAAGGCCTGGGCATTGGGCTCGTAGGGCACGACCCAGGGGGCCAGCAGTGCGGCCATGATCATGATCAGTAGGAGTGTCGCGCCGACGAGGCCCAGCGGCTGCAACCAGGCCGAACGGAGCTTGCCTGTGGGGCGGTGGGGATTGACAGTCGCGGGTGCTGCAATGGTCATTGGCGCATCCTTCCGGCTAGCTCAAACGAATGCGCGGATCGACGATCGCGTAGAGGATATCGACAAGCAGATTGACGAGAATATAGACCGCCGCGATCACAAGGCTGACACCCATGATCGCGCGCAGGTCGAGCGCCAGCGCGCTGCGATAGGCGTACTCGCCAAGGCCCGGCCAGCTGAACACCGACTCGACCAGCACCGCCCCGCCCAGCATCCGACCGAAGGCCATCCCGGAGACGGTGATGATCGAGGCGAGCGCCGGTCGCAGCACATGCCGCATGACGACTGTACGTTCCGGCATGCCTTTGGCGCGCGCGGCGCGCACGTAGTCCTGCTGGAAAGCATCGAGCATGGCGGCGCGCGTGAAGCGGGTGATGGCGCCGATGGTGTAGATGGCGAGGACCATTGCCGGCAGCGCCAGGTGCGCCAGCGCGCTGCCCAGGGTCTTCCAGTTACCGGTCAGCAGCGCGTCGACCGTATAGAGTCCGGTCAGATTCATCGGTGCGGCTGCGCCAGGCGACAGCCGTCCGACCCCGGGCGACCAGCCAAGCTGGAAGAAGAAGACATAAAGGCAGACCAGCGACAGCCAGAACGTTGGCACCGAGACGCCGGCCAGAGAAATCACCCGGATGACCTGGTCGGGCCAGCGGTCCCGATTGACTGCGGCGATGATCCCGAGCGCCACGCCCGCGAGCATTGCGAAGGTCATGGCGACCAGCGACAGTTCGATTGTGGCACTCATGTACTTCGCCAGATCGTCGGCCACCGGGCGTCTGGTCTGCAGGGACTCGCCGAAATTGCCCTGCGCGAGGTTGGTGACGTAGATGAGATACTGCTCCGGGAGAGGCTTATCGAGACCGAAGCGCTGGCGGAAGGCAGCTACGGTTTCCGGGTCGGACGACGCCTGATCACCGAGGCTGGCAGCCACGGGATCGCCGGGCACGATCTGCGTCAGGGTGAAGGAGACGAGCGTCACCCCGACGCACAGCAGGACGCCGATGGCGAGGCGCCGGAGGATGAAGCGGACGAGGCTGGGCAGGGCGTACCACGCGCGCTTGATCGGCTGCTGCATGCGGGTGATCTCCATTCTGATCGCCGTGGTGTGGATCAACTATGTATGCATATCGCGTACATCGCAAGCGCATATGCCAACGGAATAAAGCGGCCCGCCTTCGTCCAATGAAAGCGGGCCGAGTGCCACCTGCGGGAGAGATATCAGGCGGTGAAAAGCTGGAGGTCGTCGCGCACTGCGCGACCTGACTGGATAACGCCGACGACCTTGTTGTCTGTCTGCGCGAAGCATTCGAGGCCATCATAGGGGTTGGCATCGACGATCACGATGTCGGCATGGGCGCCTTCAATGAGCTGGCCGACCTCGCCTTCCATGCGGATGACCTTGGCATTGTTGACCGTGGCATGGCGCAGAGCCTCGACGGCGCCGCAGACCTTCTGGTGGATCAGCAGGCCATCGCCCTGGTAGGTCTTGGGCGACCAGCAGAGGTCGGTGCCGTAGCCGACATTGACGCCGGCTTCGAGCGCCACTTCCAGCGACTTGAGGCCGCTGGCGAGAACCTCGGAGTTCTTTTCGGCGTTCTCCGGCGACCAGCCGAAGCTCATGCCGTACTTGCCGTCCGCTTCGTAGGTGATCAGTGTCGGCACGAGGTGCGCGTCGCGTTCGACCATGATGCGGGCGGTCTCGGCGGTCAGGAAATTGCCGTGCTCGATGGTCCGCACGCCATGCTCGACGGCGCGGCGGATGCCGATATCGGCATAGACATGCGCCATCACATACCTGCCGACCCGCTCGGCTTCCTCGGTGATGGTGCTGATCTCCTGAAGTGAGTATTGCGGGTGCTTGAGTTTGTCGCCGGGCGAGCTGACGCCGCCGCCGGCCATGATCTTGATGTGGTCGGCACCCTGGCGGACGTTCTCGCGCACGGCCCAGCGGACCTGATCGACGCCGTCGGCGATGATCGAGATCCCGCCGGCATGGGCGCAGGAGCACGTATCGGCGCGGCCGCGATGGTCGCCGTGCCCGCCGGTTTGGGACAGGATCTTGCCGGCAACGAACATCCGCGGACCGACGAAGAGGCCCTTCTCGAGCGCCACCTTGTGCCCGTAGTCGGCGCCCCCGGCGTCGCGCACCGTGGTGAAGCCGCGGTTGAGACTGCCCTTGAGATGAATGCCGGCGCGCGCTGTCATTTCCGAGGGCAGCACGTGCCCGTCATCGTTGAACTGGCCGATGAACACATGCGAGTGGCAGTCGATCAGGCCGGGGGTCAGGTAGCGGCCGCCGACGGAGACGGTCTTGGTGCCGGCCGGAAGCTCACTCTCGGCGACGATGCTCTTGATCCTGCCGCCGCTGATCAGGATGGCCTTGCCGTCGATGATCTTGCCGGCGACCACATCGACAATCTTGCCGCCGGTCAGGGCGTAGTCCTGCTGCTCTGTCATTCTTTGTTACCCGCTATTTCTGGTTCAGCTTTGGTGATGTAGCCATTGCGGAGTTCATATTCGGTGGCCGCCGGGTCGCGCGCGCTGGGGTCGCCCCACCCGGAACCGCCGGCGCTGAAATTCTCGAAGCGCTCGCCGTCCTTGAGGTGCTGGCGATACATGCCGACGCGCTTTTCACGGGCTTCGCCGGGCCAGAACACCATTCGGTTGCTGACCGGCGACGGCTGGCCGCCCTTCAGCCCCCAACCGCCGGTCTTGGACTTTTTCTTCATCGAGATGATCTCGATATCGCCCACGGCACGCACCTGCCGGCGCACGCCGACCCCGCCGCGATAGCGGCCGCGGCCGCCCGAATCCGGGATCAGTTCGAGCGCCTCGTGAAAGAGATTGGCCTGGCGCTCCAGCACTTCGATCGGGGTGTTGCGCACCGTGCTGGTCGAGGGATGCTGCAGGCAGTTGGCGCCGTCATGCTTGTAGGTCGCGCCCCAGCCGATGCCCTCGTTGTTCGACACGACATAGCGCTTGCCGGTCTTGTGGTGGGCGCCGAGCGCCATGAAGCCGGGCTCGTCGCCACCCGAGGCCGCCGGCAGCCAGTCGATCACCGGTGCCAGCGCCTTGGCGATCAGCTCGAAGGCGACCATGTGCGTCCACGGCATATAGGTCGCCGAGGGGTAGACGGCGTGGAAGAGATTGCCGGGATCGGCGAGAACTTCCAGCGGCAGGTAATTGCCGTGGTTGCTGGGCGTATCGGCCGAGGTCAGGAACTTGAAATACGTCTTGGCCATGGAGACGGTGGCGCCATAGGGCACGTTCACCGGGCCGCGCACCATCGGGTCCGAGCCGTTGTAGTCGACGATGAACTTGTCGTCGGTGATCGTGACGTTGACCTGCATCTTGATCTTGTCGTCGGTGACGCCGTCATCGTCCAGCCACTCGATGGCCGACCAGCTGCCCTTGGGCAGTTTCGACAGCGCCTCGAGTGCCTTCTCGTTGGAATGGGCGAAGAAGGCCTCGATGGCGGCCAGCACGCGTTCGCGCCCGAACTTGCGGTAGATGTCCCGTAAGCTGGCTTCCCCGGTGCGCAGGCAAGCGACCTGCGCGCCGAAATCGCCGCGGATGGCTTCGGGCAACCGCGAGTTGACCTCGAGGATGCGCCACAGATCCATGTCGAGCTTGCCCTCCTTGATCACCCGTAAGCCCGGAAAGATGATGCCTTCCTGGTGCACATCGGTCGAATCGATGACGTAGCCGGCGTCCTTGGCGCCGAGGTCGAGCCAGTGCGCGCGCACGCAGAGGAACATGTCGATCTCGTCGCTGCCATCGATGAACACCGGTGACATCAAGAGGGCGTCCGCCAGATGCGCCGAGTTCCAGTAGGGATAGTTGAGCATCACCACATCGCCCGGCCGCAAAGCCTGCATGTCGGTGTTTTCCATCAGCATTTTGAGCGCGAAGTCGTTGCCGCCGATGAACGAGGTGATGCCGGCGGCCTCGGCCACCATGCGGCCCTTGGCGTCGGCGATCGAAATGCCGAAATCGAGCACCTCGTAGATCACGGCATTGAACGCGGTGCGCACCAGCGTGCGCCGCATCTGCTCTGCCGCCGACAGGAACAGGGCGGAGACGATCTCGATTTCCGCAGCCTTGCTGATTGTCATCTCATGCCTCCACGCGCCGAACGCTGATCATGCCGTACTGGTCGACCACCAGGGCCTGGTTGCCATGGATGGCCAGTGATGAGCCCTCATCGACGACGAGCAGCGGCCCGGCATAGGTGGTGCCGGATACCAGCGAGTCGCGGCTGAGCTTTTCGCAATCCACCATGGCGCCGCTGGCCTGATCGAACATCCGGTGCGGGCGCGACGGCGGCAGCTCGGAATTGAGTTTGATGCGCGTCGCGAGGTCCGGCTTTTCGGTGACGACCACCAGCCGCGCCACCAGCGACACGAGTTCGGCGTCGTTTTCGAAGCTGTGGCCGAACCGCTCGAGATGGCTTTTCGAAAAACGCTCGAAGAAGCTCCTGGCGCTGTCGTCGCGCAGATACGGGACGGACAGGGTGTGTTCCTGTCCGACAAAGCGGATGCGGGCGAGGAACGAGACTTCTGGCTGCACCGTTTCGCCGACCTTGTCGCGCAATTGCGCCACGCTCGAGGCCTCGAGCGCATCGGCACGCTCACGAAACAGCGGCATGGTTGCATCCGAGATGATGCTGAGCACCGAGACGGCGTCCGTAAACGTGAGGTCGGAGGCCATCATGCCCCAGGCCGAGAACACCGAGGGCAGCGGCGGGATCACCAGTTCGGCCATCGAGAGTTCGTTCAGTAGCATGGGGCCGAACAGCGGGCCGCAGCCGCCGAAGCCGAGCATGGAGAACTCGGTGGGGTCGAGGCCGCGCTCCAGCATCATTTCCTTGATCGAGGAGGCGGTGCGCGAGATGAGCACGGAAAAAATCGAGCGGGCCGCATCCTCCACCGAAATGCCGAGCGGGGCGGCGACGCTGTCTTCCAGCGCCTTGCTGGCGAGGTCGGTCGCGACGCTCATCTGGCCACCCATGAAGTTGGTGGTGTCGATGTAGCCGAGCACCACTGCGGCGTCGGTGACCGTTGCCTGCGTGCCGCCCCGGCCGTAGCAGGCCGGCCCCGGCACGGCGCCGGAACTCTGCGGGCCGACGCGCAGCAGCTTGTTGTCGATCCAGGCGATGGATCCGCCGCCGGCCCCGAGGGTGCGGAGGTCAAAGATCGGCTGCAATATCGGGAAGTTCTCGATGCTGGCTTCAAACACGTCCATCGGCTGGGAATCGACGATCAGGCACGCATCGAGGCTGGTGCCGCCGACATCGACCGAGAGCACGTTGCGCCGCTCGGTGGCCCGCGCGATGTAGAGCGCACCCGCAACGCCGCCGGCCGGGCCGGACAGCACCGTGGCAATCGGCTCGGCTTCGGCGAGGCTGAAGGTCAGCGCGCCGCCCGAGGAATTCATCACGTATTTCTGCCCGGCAAAGCCCTGCGCCTCCATGCCGGCAGAGACGCGGCCGAGATAGTTCTTGAGGACCGGCTTGATGTAGGCGTCTAGCACCGCGGTGCTGGTGCGCTCGTACTCGCGATACTCGTTGGCGATGAGGGCGCCGGCAGACACTTCGAGTCCGGGGACATGCTGGCGGATCAGCTCCACCGCGGCGCGTTCGTGCGCCGTGTTGGCGTAGGCGTGGAGGAAGCTTACCGCCACCGCATCGCAGCCGGTGGCCTTCAGCTCGCGCGCCGCTGCAACCAATGCGTCGGTATCGAGCGGATCGACCTCGATGCCTTCGAAGTTCATGCGGCCGCCGACACCCTTGATGAAGCGGCGCTCGACCAGGGGCTTGGGTGTCTCGTAGTCGAAACTGTACATGTGGACGAAATCGAGGGCGCCGCGGGCGATCTCGAAGATGTCGCGGAAACCGGCATTGGTGATGATGCCGACCTGCGCGCCCTTGCGCTCGAGGATGGCGTTGAGCCCCAGGGTAGTGCCGTGGATGAAGTCGGAGACCTCACCGGCCGGCGCGCCGAGTTCAGCGATCGAGGCGATGACACCCTGGGCCGGATCGTGCGGCGTGGTGGGCAGCTTGAAAGCGCGCAGCTCCTTGCTGTGCACGTCGAACACGACGACGTCGATGAACGTACCGCCAATATCGATGGAGAGCTTGTAGCGGCTCATGAAATCCTCAACTCAGTAGACCGCCGCCAGCAGGCGCTCGGTATATTCATTCTGGGGATGGGTGAGCACGTCGTGTGCCCTGCCCTCCTCGACGATGCGGCCTTCGTGCATGACGTAGACGCGATCGCAGATCAGCCGCACGACGTTCACGTCGTGCGAGATGAAGACGATGGTCAGGTGGCGCTCGCGGATCAGCTTGACGAAGAGCTCCAGCACCTGCGCCTGGATCGACACGTCGAGCGAGGACAGCGGTTCGTCGCAGACGAGAAGTTCCGGCTCCACCGCCAGGGCGCGGGCAATGGCGATGCGCTGGCGCTGGCCGCCGGAAAACTCACGCGGATAACGATCCCCGCAATCGGGCGGCAACCCGACTTCGTCGAGCAATTGCCTGACGCGCGCCTCGCGCCCGGTCTTGCCGAGCTGGGGCTGATGCAGCTTGATGCCTTCACCGATGCTGTCGGCCACTGTGACGCGGGGGTTCAGGCTGCCATAGGGGTCCTGGAAGACGATCTGCACCTTCGACTTGAAGCCGAAGCTCTCGGACTTCAGGTAGCCCGACACATCGCGGCCGTCATAGACATAACTGCCGGCGTCATAGCTGGTGAGCCGGGTGATGATGTTGGCGACGGTCGACTTGCCGCTGCCGCTCTCGCCCAGGATGCCGACCACTTCACCGCGATTGACGGTGATGTTGATGCCCGAGAGCGTGAAGCTGCGGTTCTGCACCAGCAGGCGCCGGCCGAACGATTTCGCAACGTCCTGCAGCATGACGAGGGGAGCACTCATTGCGGAGCTCCCCGGCCAAGCAGGCAGGCAGTGAAGCCATTCTGCGCGGCGCTGTTGAGCGGCAGGTCGCTTTCGACGCAGATGGGTTCGGCATAGCGGCAACGAGAGGCGAATGCGCAGCCCTTGAGGCCGAAGCCGGCCCCAGCCGGCTCGCCGCGGATAGCGCGGATGTCTTCAAGGGTCTTGCCCTTGCTCGGAATGCAGTCGAACAGCGCTTCGGTGTAGGGGTGGATGGTGTGGTGCCCGATCGCGGCGGTTTCGGCGATATTGTGCAGTTGCCCCCCGTAAAGCACGGCAAGGCGATCGACGCTCTGGCGCAGCAGTTCGAGATTGTGGCTGATCAGGATCACTGCCATGCCGCGGGTGCGACAGCGATCGAGCATCAGCTCGATGACGCGGCGCTGGGTGATGGCGTCGAGCGCGGTGGTCGGCTCGTCGGCGATGAGCAGTTTCGGATCCTGCGCCAGAGCGATTGCGAAGACGATGCGCTGGCGCATGCCACCGGAGAACTGATCCGGGAACTGCCGGAAAGCCAGCTCGGGCTCGGGGATACCGACTTCGCCCAGCACATCGATCGCCGCCTGCCGGGTAGCGGTCCCGTTCATCGGCATGCGTTTAGCCAGATACAGCGCCTCGGTGATCTGCTCACCGACCCGCATGGTCGGGTTCAACGAGGAATACGGATCCTGCGGCACGAATCCGACCTCGCCGCCGAGCAGTTTCCGTGCCGCCTTCATGTAGCCATCGAGCGGCAGGGTGCGGCCGGCGAAGCTCACGGTGCCGCCTGCGAGATAGGTGTCGTCCTGCAGGCCGAACACGGTGCGCGTGAGCAGCGTCTTGCCCGAGCCCGATTCGCCGACGACACCGAACACCTCGCCGACACTGACCGAGAGGCCGACGCCGGTGACCATCCGGCGATTGCTGCCGCGCAGCGCGATGGTGACGTCTCGCAGTTCGAGGAGGGGCACGGTCATCGTCAGCGCCGCCGCGACGTCGGATCGAGTTCGCGCCGCAACATATCGCCGATGATGTTGAAGCTGAACGCGGTGAGGAAGATCATCAGTCCGGGGGCGAGGACGATCCACCAGCCATTGGCGACATAGGAGCGACCGTCGGCGATCATGGCGCCCCATTCGGGCAGCGGGATCTGCGCGCCGACACCGATGAAGGACAGGCCGGAAATGGCGAGCATGATGGCTGATATATCGAGCGTGACCTGCACGATGAGCACGTCGAAGGCATTGGGCAGGATGTAGCGGAAGATCTTGGCGCCGGTGCCGACGCCGAGGGCATCGGCGCTGGCGATGAATTTTCGTGACAGGATGTCGACGGTGACCATGCGTGTCAGCCGGGCATAGTTGGGCCACCAGGAAAAGATCAGCGCCCAGATCGCCGCCTCGAGGCTGGCACCAAGGGCCGCAGCAAAGCCCAGCGCCAGAATGAGGGGCGGGAAGCCGAGCCACACGTCGGCGAGACGCATCAGCATATTGTCGACGGCGCCACCGACGAGGGCCGAGAAGATGCCGACGGCGCAGCCGAAGGTCGCCACCACCACCAGGACCACGGCGGTGGAAGCGAGGGTCATCTGAGCCCCTACCAGCAGCCGGCTCAGCACATCGCGTCCCGAGCCATCGGTGCCAAGCCAGTGTTCGGGCGAGGGCGGCAGGATTTTCGAGCGGAAGTCGATCTTCAGCGGGTCGAACGGCGCGAGTAAGCCGCCGAACAGTGCCATGAGGATGACGAGCGCGGCGACGATCAGCGCGGTGCGCTCGATATTGCTGCGGGCATAGGTCCAGAGCGTGGACATCAGCCGGCCCTCTGCTTGCGCGGGCTCAGCGCGTAAACGAGAATATCGACCAGGAGGTTGGCGACGAGAAACACCACGCCGATGATCAGCACCACCGCTACCACGGCGTGAATGTCGGACTGCGTCACGGCCTTGATGGCATATCGGCCGATACCAGGGCGGCCGAAGATTTCCTCGACCAGCACGGTGGCGCCGAGCATCCAGCCGAACTGCATGCCGAACACGGTGAGCGCGGGAGTCGCGCCATTGGGGAAGACGTGGCGGAACATGACGCGCGCTTCACCGGCCCCTTTGGCGCGCGCCAGCGTCACGTAATCCTTGCGGAATTCGTTGATCATGGAGGTGCGGGTGATGCGAACACCCACCGCGGTGAAGAGCAGGGAGAGCGCGATCGCCGGAAGCAGCAGGTGCGCCAGCGCATCGAAGAACACCGAAACATTGCCCGCCAGCAGGCTGTCGAACAGGTAGAAACCTGTCGGCCCGCTGAAGCTGCGATTGGCAAAGCTGAGGCGCCCGGCAATGGGAAGCAGTCCCCAGTTTCCAGCGACGATCTGTTGCAGGAGGATGGCGATCCAGAACACAGGCAGTCCGGCGCCAGCCATGACGACCAGTCGCACCATGTCGTCGAACTTCGAATGCGCATAACGCGCGGTGATCAGCCCCAGCGGCATGGACACGGCGAGGTTGATCAACATGGCCAGCAGCACGAGTTCGAGTGAGGGCGGCAACTCGCGCAGCAGGTCCTGCGCAATCGGCTGCTGGGTGAACCAGGAGGTACCAAGGTCGCCGCGCAGGATGCTGCCGCAGTAGATGAAGAACTGTATGAAGATGGGGTCATTCAGCCCCATCTGCTGGCGCAGGGCCTCTATCTTGGCGGCACCGGCATTGGGTCCGGCGGCGACGATGGCGGGATCGCCGGCCATGACGTGGCTGAGCAGGAAAGTCGTCAGCAGCAGAATGAAAAGGGACAGGATCGAGAACGCGATCCGCTGGATGGCATAAGTCATACCCTGTCCCTTCGTCTACGACAGCCTGAACTCACTTCAGGCCGATATCCATGTAGTTGAAGGTGTTGTGGTGCGCCGCGTTGTAGACGTAGCCTTCCACATTGGCGGCAAGCGCCACCGTCGAGCCGGGCAACGACACGGTAATCACGACGTTGTCGGCGCCGACGAGCTTCTGCACTTCGCCGTAGAGGGCAGCCCGTTCGTTCTGGTCTGCGGATGCCGCGGCCTTGTTGAGGAGTTCGTCCACAGCGGGATTCGAATACTGCGACCAGTTATAGCCGCCATTTACGCCGGTCAGCGCACTGTTGAAGCTGCTGTTGAGAACCGCGTGCGGATCCGGGAAGGCCGGGAAGCTGTACAGCATGTTGAGGTCGGAGGTCGTCTCGACTGCCGCCGTGGTAGCTGCCTGTGCCGGCCAGGTCATGCCTTCGGCCTCTAGCGTGATGCCGATTTCGGCCAGGTTCGACTGCAGTTGCTCGACCGCGCGCTGCTCTTCCATGATCGCGGGCAGATAGCGGACCAACAATTTGGTCCCGGCCCAGCCATTGGCGTCGACCAGGGCCTTCGCCGCAGCGAGGTCGTAAGTTGGTTCGGTGCCCGGTGTGTGGCCCAGCCAGCCGACCGGCAGCGGACCGTCAGGCAAAGTCCCGAGGCCCATCAGCACAGCATCGAGATGCAACTGGCGGTCGAAAGCCAGCGACAGCATCTTGCGGAATTCCGGGTTGCTGGTGAGACCAGTGCTGGCGGAGTTCATCATGAAGTAGAGCGGCGTCGCGGCGGCGCCGATATCGAGCCGGAAGTTCGGATCGTTCTGCAGCGCGAGCTTGTCCTCCACGGTGATGTCGGGAGCCAGATGCACCTCACCCGACCGCAGCAGGCTTAGCTGGGTCGACGGCTCGGTGATGTAGCGGAAAACCACTTCGTCGACGTGGTTGCCCTCCCAGCCACCCCAGTAATCTGCGAAGGCCTTGAGCGAGACGGCCTCGGTGGGGTTGTAGGAGGTGATGCTGTAGGGGCCGGAGCCGGCCTCGTTGGCCGCCAGCCACTGGCGCGCGTTGTCGTCGGCCATGTGCGGCTCGACCAGCGCCTTGTTGACG
>CAIMLX010000215.1 GCA_903842455.1 uncultured Hyphomicrobiales bacterium
AGGAAGATCAGCACCTGGGCGAAGATTGCCGGCGCCATCAGCGCGATCCCCGTGACAGCGGAGCTGTCCTCGACCGTTACCTGCATGGCCTCGTCCGAGCCCAGTACGCCCTGCAGTTGCTCCTGGAGAGCGCCGAGCGATTCCATCGGCTCCTTGAGATTGGCCAGTTGCTCCTGCAGCCGGGCCCAGATCACCGGACCCCGCGAAGCCCACTCGGCGAGCGGCCCCCAGAACAGGAAGCCGCCACCAATGATGACCAATACCAGCGCCAGCACCGCGACAGCGGCGGACATCCCCTCGGGAACCCCGCGATTTTCCATCATGTCGGCCACGGGGCCGAACATCAGGCCCACCGTTATGGCAAGCAGTACCGGGGCGAGGATCACCTGCGCTGCCTGAATCGCAACCAGCGCCACGACGACCCCGACCAGCACCATCGCCATTCGCGAGGCGTTGCCGAGCACCCGCTCGAAATTCGTTCGCGCCACGTCGCGGATCACGGCGTTTCGCACGCCGGCAGCCCTTGCCCTTGACACCATGGTCTCCCTGTTTGGCGGACAAGAACGCATGTGCAAGTGGCCCGTTCCGCGCGCATCGACGGCATCACGGGCCACCCCTATAGTGCGCCCCGAATCCATTTCCGCCTCGGGGGGCAAGTCCATGACGCGCAAGATCATTATCGATACAGACCCCGGCCAGGACGATGCCGTTGCGATCCTGATGGCGCTCGCGTCGCCGGAGGATTTCGACATCCTCGGCATCGTTGCGGTCGCCGGCAACGTCAGCCTGGCGCAAAACGCCCGCAACGCGCTGAAGATCGTCGAACTCGCCGGGCGAACCGACATCAAGGTCTATGCCGGCTGCGAGCGGCCGATGCGCCGTACCCTCGTCACCGCCGAATACGTCCATGGCGATACCGGCCTCGACGGGCCCGACCTGCCGGCCCCGACACAGAAACTCGAGGCCCAGTTCGGCGTCGATTTCATCATCGATACCCTGATGGCGCACGAACCGGGCGAGATCACCCTCGCCACCCTCGGGCCACTCACCAACATCGCGATGGCGCTGGTCAAGCAGCCGCGGATCGCGGAGCGGGTGAAGGAGATCGTGATGATGGGCGGCGGCTATTTCGAGGGCGGCAACATCACCCCGGCCGCCGAGTTCAACATCTATGTCGACCCCGACGCGGCCGACGTGGTGCTGCGCTCGGGCATCCATATCGTCATGGCCCCGCTCGACCTCACCCATCAGATGCAGTCGACCCCGGCCCGCCTCGAGCGGATCAGGGCGATCGGCAACCGCGCCGGCGACGCGGTAGACGCGATGCTGAGCTTTTCGGAGCGCTTCGACCTCAACAAGTACCAGTGGCCCGGCGCGCCGCTGCACGACCCGTGCGTCATCGCCTACCTGCTCAAACCCGAGCTGTTCCACGGCCGCCACATCAACGTGGTGATCGAGACGGCCAGCGAGCTCACCATCGGCATGACGGTCGCCGACTACTGGGGCGTCACCGGGCGAGTGAAGAATGTGCACTACCTCCGCTCCGGCGATGCCGACGGGTTCTACGACCTCATCTGCGAACGCTTGAGCCGCCTGCCGTAGCGGCTATCATGACGGACAAAGAGGTGGACTTCCGATGGACCTGATCACGTTATCTGCATTTACCGTTGCCTATGCGATCGCGGTGCTGGTGCCGGGTCCGGGCGTTGCGGCCGTTGTCGCACGGGCGTTGGGCGGCGGATTCCGGGCGGCGTTTCCGATGGTGCTGGGTATCCTCGCGGGTGATCTGGTGTACCTGGTGTTCGCATTGTTCGGGCTCGCCGCCATCGCGACCTGGTTCGGGCCGGTGTTCGTGGTGATCAAGTGGGCGAGCGCGCTCTACCTGCTCTACATCGCCTGGCAGTTCTGGACGGCGAAGCCCGGCTCCGAGCAGATCGGCGCCAAGAGTGACGCGACTGCCTGGAAGACCTTTCTCTCCGGCTTCATGCTGACGCTGGGCAACCCCAAGACCATCGTGTTCTACCTGGCGCTGCTGCCCACAGTGGTGCCGCTCGACCAGCCGATCACCGTCCTCGGCTTCACCGAACTGACGCTGATCGTGATTGTCGTGCTGCTCATCATCGGCTGCGGCTACGCCGGCCTCGCCGCCGCCGCGCGCGATTTCTTCA
>CAIMLX010000216.1 GCA_903842455.1 uncultured Hyphomicrobiales bacterium
AGGCCGGGATCCAGCCTGAGGCGTTGCGGCCTTGCTTTGGCCGCTCAGGATGGGCCCCGGCCTTCGCCGGGGTGACAGTGGGTGTTGGGCGGGAGGGCCTAGCGCGACCGTACGGTCTGCACTCGAGGGCCGAAGGGGTGGATGGACGGCCCGATGGCCCCGGCCGGAACATGACTCCCTGCCCTATCCGGCCTTCCACGCCGATTTGCGCTTCAGGCGCATGACGAAGCCGATGACTTCGGCGACGGCCTTGAAGTGTTCGCCGGGGATGGTGTCGTCGATGTCCATCGAGGCGTAGAGGGCGCGGGCGAGCGGCGGGTTCTCGACAATGGGGACGTCGTTGGCCTTGGCCAGTTCGCGGATGCGGAAGGCGATGGCGTCGGCGCCCTTGGCGACGCATTTGGGCGCGGCCATGTCCTTGTCGTACTTGAGGGCGACGGCGAAGTGGGTCGGGTTGGTGATGACCACGGTGGCCTGTGGCACCGATGCCATCATGCGCTTGCGGCTGCGCTCCATGCGGATCTGCCGGAGGCGGCCCTTGATCTTGGGATCGCCTTCCTGCTGCTTGTACTCGTCGCGGGTCTCCTGCACCGTCATCTTCAGCTTCTGCCACCAGCGATTGCGCTGGTAGACATAGTCGGCGATGGCGATGACGGTGATGATCGCCACCACCGCACCGAAGATCTTCATGGAGAGGTCCATGAACTCGCTCAGGATCATGCCCGGTTCGAGCATGATCATGTTCTCGAGGCTGTCGATTTCGGGGGCGAGAACGAACCACAGCACGGCCGAAACGACGGCGAGCTTGATCAGGCCCTTGGCGAAATTCACCATCGATTCCTGCGAGAAAAGGCGTTTGGCGCCCTCGATGGGATTGATCTTGCTCAGCTTTGGCTTGATCGGCTCGATGGACAGCAGCGGCTGGTGCTGGACGAGGTTGGCGGCGACGGCGAGCCCGGCGATGGCCACAGAGGGGATGAGCCCCACCATGAGGATGGAGCCGGCGAGGTTGCCCCAGAACTGATTGAGCGCCTGGGAGCCGACCTCGTACTTTTCGGCATTGTCGAGCAGGATGCGGAAGGTGTCGAACAGGCTCTGCGAGGTCGGAACGGCGAGCATGCCGAACACCAGCGCCGAGCCGCCGAGGATGAACCAGTTGTTGACCTCCTGAGACTTCGCGACGTTGCCCTTCTCAAGGGCGTCGTGAAGCTTCTTTTCGGAGGGGTCCTCGGTTTTACTACTCTGTTCGGGGGCCTCGTCGCTCAATGCCGGCTACTCACGCGACACCCCTGAGCATCGCCAGCACACGCTCGTAGTGCATGAGATAGAGGCCCATCATCATGCTCAGAAGCAGGGCCATGAGGATGAGGCCGACGCCCACGGTGGCCGGCATGGCGAGGAAGAAGACCTGAAGTTGCGGCATCAGGCGGCTGAGGATGCCCATGCCGAGGTTGAATACGAGGCCGAAGACGATGAACGGCGCCGACATCTGCACGCCGACGACAAAGGCCCCCGCCACCGACTCGAGAATGACGTTGGCAGCATCGCCGAACATCAGCGGGTCGGTGACCTTGAAGATCAGGTAGCTGTCGTGGATGGCCGAGAGGGTCACGTGATGCAGATCGGTCGCGAAGATCAGGGCGATGCCGAGCATCGACAGGAACGCGCCGATGAGCGCGCCCTGCACCCCGCCATTTACCGGATCGGCGGCGACCGCGAGCGACAGGCCCGACGACGAGGCGATGATGGCGCCGGCGACCTGCGTGGTCGACACGGCGAGCCGGGCTATGGTGCCGATGACGAGGCCGATGGCGATCTCGTGCAGCACCAGCGCCACCGTGCCCCAGACAGTGTCGGGGAGCGGCGGCAGCTGCGGGGTGACGATGGGATAGAGCACCAGCGAAAGGGCCAGCGCGAAGGTGAGGCGCATGCGGGCGGGAATCACGGACTCGCCGAGCGCCGGCACCAGCATCAGGATCGAGCCGACGCGGGCGAAGATCAGGATGAACAGAAAGGCGGTCGACGGGAGCCAGTTGAGCGAGATCATGCTCAGCCGCCGACGACGATCATGTCGGCCAGCTTGATCATGTAGTTGCCCAGCAAGGCGCCCATGAACGGCAGCGTGAGCAGCATGACGACGAAGATGGCGAGGATTTTAGGGACGAAGACCAGGGTCTGTTCCTGGATCTGGGTCAGCGCCTGGAACAGCGCGATGACGACGCCGACCAGCAGGCCGACGATCAGCATCGGCGCGCCGACGAAGATCATCACCCAGATGCCCTCACGGGCAAGATCGAGTACCACTGCGCCTGTCATGGGCTGAACCTATCGCGAGTCGCCGATCATCAGATCGGCATACGCATGATTTCCTCATAAGCCGAGATCACCCGGTCGCGGACCGCGACCATGGTGT
This sequence comes from uncultured Hyphomicrobiales bacterium, assembly GCA_903842455.1. Taxonomy (GTDB): domain Bacteria; phylum Pseudomonadota; class Alphaproteobacteria; order Rhizobiales; family Devosiaceae; genus Devosia_A. Next base: position 2,414 of record CAIMLX010000216.1, read on the forward strand.
TCATGGCCAGTTCGGTCTCGCTGATGGCGGTGACGACATCGACCATGTCGCCCTTGCCGTTGACCATGTCCATCGCCTTGGCATCGGAGACCTTGCCGCTGTCGACGACGCCCTGGACCGCTTCGCCGAGCATCTTGGCGAAATCGCCGCCGCCGAGATCCGCGACCTGGTTGACCGAGGGACGGGTGCCCTGGCCGTTGATGAGCTTTGCCGCGTTGGCGTAGGCGCTGGTGGCGGCGCTGACCGGAAGTACCATGATCTAGTCCTTGTGTTGTGGTCGCGCGGTCGCTGAGGACGCTCCGCTTAGCCCTTGAGCACGTCGAGCGTGGCGCCCAGCATCTGACGGGTGACCATGACGACGTTGAGGTTCGCTTCGTAGCTGCGCTGGGCCTGGCGCATGTCCATCGACTCGACCAGCGAGTTGACGTTGGGATAGCGCACGTAGCCGCTCGCGTCGGCGGCCGGATGGCCGGGCTCGTAGCGCTGGGAAAAGTTCGACTGGTCGTAGGCGATGCGGCCGATCTTGACCGTCTCGCCGCCGATCTCATGGTCCATCACCGACCGGAAGGTCGGGATCTTGCGGCGATAGGGATCCTCTTCGGGCGTCTTGCCGGCCGAGTCGGCGTTGGCGAGGTTTTCCGCGATGATGCGCATGCGGGCGGTCTGCGCGTGCAGGCCCGTGGCGGCGATCTTGAGGGAGGAGAGGAAATCGTTCATGGCCGGCCTGCTCCGTTACGCCTGCCGCCCGAGCGCGGACTTGATGATGCGCAGCGAGCGCGTGTAGACGGCGGTGATGGTCTGGTAGTCGAGCTGGTTGGAGGTAATCTTCATCATCTCGTCTTCCAGCGTGACGCCGTTGCCCTCGGGGGTGATCTCGAAATTGTTCATGTCGCGGGTGCCGAAGCCGTCGGCGCCGGTGCCCTGCACGGAGATGTGGGCCGGCTGGGTGGCGACGGTGGCGATCTTGGCAGTCGAGAGGTTCTTCCTGTGCTCGTCGAAGCCGAAGGCCTTGAGGTCGCTGCCGCGGTAGCCGGGCGTCTCGGCATTGGCGATGTTCTGGGCAAGCAGACCCTGCCGGGCCTGATGCCACTTCATTTTTTCGGTCAGGGCGCTGAGGAGAGGAAGCTTCATGAGAGAATCTCGCTACTGGGCAAATCCTGCCCAGTAGAGGTTAACGAGCCGTTAACCATGCCGGGCTAGCCGGCAGCTTCGCCTCGCATTTTACATAATCGGGGCGCATGGTGGGCAAGAATTACCCCTGCAACCTGCGCACCAGGGCCACGGTGCGACGAGTGGGAGACCTCGCCATGCAATTTCTATCCAGCCTCCTCGGCGGCTCCGGCGACACTCTGGTCACCTCGGCGCTGGCGCTCGGGGTGGTGATCGTCCTCATCGTGCTGGGGCTGTGGGTGCTGAAATTCGTGATGAAGGCCGGCACCACTATGCGCCCGCAGGGGCGGCGGGTGCAGATCGTCGAGCAGGTGCAGGTGGATGCCAAGCGGCAGCTGCTGGTGATCCGGCGCGACAATGTCGAGCACCTGGTGATGACGGGCGGGCCGCAGGACGTGGTGATCGAGACCGGCATCCCGGCAGCAGAGCGCCCTACCCTGCCGGCGCGCCGCCAGCCTTCGACGCAGATGGCCGAGGAGCCGCCGAAGGTCACACCGGCGGCACCGGCGGCAGCCGCGGCGATGCCGGAACCGCCCCCGGCGACGGTGTTGCGCCCCCATATCGAACGACTGCGGGACTTCGCCCGGCCCGCCACCGGCCGCAATCCATCCTCGCTGCGGCACACCGGGCTGCTGCGTCCGGTCAGTGTCGGTGAGCCAGCCGTGATCCCGTTGCCGCCGATCGCTGGGGATAACTCCGGCCGGGGCAAAGGCGACTCAGCTACAAGCGCCCGTATCGACACCAACGGGCGGACAGCGCTTGGCGCTCAGGGTTCATTCGGCGAAGACGGAACAACCGACAGCCGCTGATCCGGCCGCCGGGGGTACACGGCTGCGGCGCGCGCTGACGCTGCGGCGTGCGCTGACGCTGCTCGGCGTCCTCGGCGTCCTCGCCGCCATCATCCTGCCCACGATCGCCTTCGCGCAGGACATTTCGCTCGACTTCGGCGACGACGCGACGATCACCGAACGGGCAGTTCAGCTGGTCGGACTGATCACGCTGCTGTCGCTGGCCCCGTCGGCGCTGGTGATGGTGACGAGCTTCACCCGCATCGTGGTGGTGCTGTCGCTGCTCAGGACGGCAATCGGGCTGCAGACGGCGCCGCCCAACTCGGTGATGGTGAGCCTGGCACTGTTCCTCACCATCTTCGTGATGGGGCCGACGCTGCAGGAGAGCTACGACAACGGCATCGCGCCGCTGATCGCCGGCGAGATCGAGGTGCAGGAGGCGTTCACCCGCGGCTCCGAGCCGATCCACGACTTCATGGCGGCCAACGTGCGCGAGGAGGACGTGCAGCTGTTCTACGACATGTCGCAGACCGACACCCCGGCCGACACGACGACGATTCCGCTGCAGATCCTGGTGCCGGCATTCATGATCTCGGAGCTGCGGCGGGCGTTCGAGATCGGGTTCCTGCTGTTCCTGCCGTTCGTGATCATCGACATGGTGGTGGCGTCGGTGCTGATGTCGATGGGCATGATGATGCTGCCGCCAGTGGTGATCTCACTGCCGTTCAAGCTGATATTCTTCGTGCTGGTGGATGGCTGGCACCTAGTGGCCGGATCGCTGATCCGGAGCTTCGTCAGCGGGTAGCGGAGGCGATGCCTCAGGCGGCGTCGGGCAGCTTGGGAGCGTTGGGAACGACGGAGTCCTGGCTGGCGTAGATGTCGCGGTACGACGCGAGGAACGCGTCGAGGGAGTCGATGGTGGCTACCTGCTGGGCGACCTTCTTGAACTCGGGGCTGGTCGGCGCGACTTCCTGCGTGACGTAGTCGAACAGCGCCCATTCGGCGGAGTTGGCCATCTGCCCGGAGAATTTCGAGCGCAGCCGCGATACGCCCAGCTTGTCGCCCGCCAGCACATAGCCGACGGCCGCCTTCACGACGTTCAGCCGCGAGGCCTGGGTCATCTGGGGGGCGCCGTCCTCAGGGCTGTACATGACCTCGATCAGGTCGGCAGCGCGGCCGTAATTGCGCGCCTTCCAGTAGCCATCGACGCGCAGCAGGTCGGCATCGCGGCCCTCCAGCCGTGAAATCAGGTCGACGGCGAGATCCTGGCGGCCGGAGTCGATCAGGGCCCGGGCCTCGAGGACGCGGCGCTGACGTTCGAGCTGGGGCGGCAGTTCGGCGACGCGGGTGTCGTTGATCGCGCGCAGCGCGCCGACTGGGTCGCGATTGGCGAGCCGGATCATCGCAAGGTCGGCGGCAACCTGCGCCTTGGCGATACCGTCGAGACGACTCTCGATCTGGTATTCCAGCAGATCACCGGCCTGGGCCAGCAGGTCGACCTTGACGAGGCGCCGCGCCAGGTTGCGGATCATCTCGTCGCCGCGCGTTCCGGGGGGAGTGAGCTGGCGGTAGTCGTAGTAGAGCGACAGGGCTTCCAGATCGCCCAGCACGTCGGCGCCGCCGTTGAGGTAGAGGTGCTCGAAGGTCTTCTGGGCGTCGCCGACCAGGTCGGAAATCGGCTGGCTGTCGGGGAACAGGGCGGCGGCCTCCTGCACCGTCTCGAAGCCGTCGCGATAGTTGCCATTGGCGAAGTAGAGCTCGGCGAGCAGCTTGTCCATATCGGCTTCGAGCTTGCCGCCGCGCCACAGGAGGGCTTCCGCGGCCAGGGTATCGGTGGCCTTCTTGAGGTCGATGCGTCCATCTTTCTGCAGCAGCAGCAGGGTGCGGTAGACGGCCTCGGCACGGGCCGGGCGGACGTCGGCGGCGATCACCTGGCCGTAGGTATCGAGCGCCTCCTGGACATGGTTCTCCAGCTCGGCGATGCGGCCCTGCATCAGCTGGTACATGCTGACTTCCTCGGGCACGAGCTTGGGAAATTCGAGCTTGCCGATGAGGCGAAGGGCGAGCGGCGTATCCCTGGTCTCCACCGCGGCACGCAGCGCGGCGAACAGAAACTGGTTGCGGACCCAGAGCGGATAGGATGGGAACACGCCCTCGGCGGAGATCGCGTCGAGGCGCGCGCCCTTGAAGTCACCGCCATCCGAGCGGGCAACGGTTCGCCACATCAGGGCGTCGGCCTCTTCCCCGAAAGTGCCGCCGTTGAGGACCGAAAGCGCGTCGGCCGGCCGGCCGGCCAAGGTGTCGGCGATGGCCCTGCTGAGGCGCAGCTTCTTGCGAAGATCCTCGTTGGCCAGTTCCTTGCCCAGCACGTCGAGCACACCCAGCGCCTCGTACGAAAGCTGGTTGGCGACATAAAACTGAGCGAGTTCGAGCCGGGCGACGTCCCGCAGGCGGCCCTCGGTGGAGGCTGCTGCCGCCATGATCTCGTGCTCGCGCGCCTTCAACTGGGCCGGGTCATCCTCGCGCCAGACCTCCAGATCGATGTATGAATCGCGGAATTCCGGTGCGTTGCCGGCATCGAGCACTCGGCTCGCCTCGACAGCGGAAAGAGTAAGGCCACCACCGGCGGTGATGAGCACACCGGCCTCTTCGACGGAGACATCGAGGCTCGTGTTGTGCGGCTCGATGACCAGACCATGGGCGGACTTCAGCGCGGCGAAGTCGACGTAGCGCAAGTCGCGGGCGATGCCGCGCGCCGGCGGCAGCACGGTCACCACCCGCAAGGTGTCGCCGACGATCGGATCGCGGAGCACATGCACCTTGCCCGGATTCTGGATGTCCGCCGTCATCTCGAACAGGCCATCCTGGTCGCGCTGGCGGCTGAGGGTGATCGGCTCGGTCGCGTTGAGCAGCACGTCGCCAAGCGACAGGACCCACGACCGGCCTTCCGACCCGAGGGTGGCCAGCCGGTCGGCGCTGAGATCGAGGCGAACCACCCGGGTGCTGCCCGCGGCAACCACCTCGACATTGTCGGCTATGGCAGACAAGGCATCAGCCGGCGACGGCGGCAGAACGTCCTGGGTGCTGTCGAACACCATCCAGACCGTGTCGCCCCGACGGAACACAGCGGCGGCGGTGTCGTGCTCGAAAGGGAAAGTGACGCGGATCGTGCCACCCATATTGGTGACCTGCGGCACGACGGGGCCACCAGCCTCGTGAGCGACGTCATCCTGCGGTCCGAACTGCATGCCAAGACGAGCGGCCTTCCGGCGCTGCTCTTCTTCGGCAGCGGACTCTGCCTGGGCGCGCGCCAGCTTCTGCGCCTCCTCGGCGGCCAGGGCGGCCTCCAATCCTTCCTTCGCCGACAGGTCGATATCGACGACGAACTGGCGCGGCGTCAGTTGGTAGAAGCGCGGCGTCACTCCCTCGGCGACGGTGAAGGCGACACGGGAGCCCAGGGCGCTGACCGAGTTGGTGGCGCCCTTGAATTCCTTGGGCAGGTCCGCCTTGAGGGCGTAGAGATCGATCGGTACCGGCCAGTCGAAATCGAGCGTGCCGGCGGCGCCACGGAAGGCGAACTTCGCCTCGGTATCGACACTCCAATCGAACTGCAGGCGCAGGAAAGTGGGGTTGCGGCCGAGACGGACAGTGGCGACCGGCTGCACGCGCTTGGCTTCCTCCGCCTTGCGCTGCGCCTCGGCCAGTTCGGCGGCCTTCTTGGCGCGATCAGCGAGGCGGGCGACGATCTCGGACGGCAGCGATGGCGGCAGACCCTGCCAGTTCAGCGGCAGCAGGTCGATGAACAGCTTTTCACCTGCCTCCATGCGGCTGAGGTTGAAGCTGGTACGCAGGCCCATGCGGATGCCCTTCCCGTCCGGGTCGGCACGGGCAACCGTCGCGTAGTCCGGCATGACGACGGAGATATCGGGCAGGACGACGGAGATCGGCGAGGTGAACTCGATAGCCAGGACGCCGTTCTCGTACTTCACCCGGTATTCCGGCAGGTCGAGACGGTCGGGGAAATCGATCACCAGCCTGCCGAAGCCGGCCTCCTGGGTCGCGATGATCTGGGCGTTATCAGCAGCGTGTGCGAATACCGGCCACAGCGCGATAAGCATGGCAAAGAGCGGCGCAAGGATGCGCGCTGCGGACCGCCGGGTCTCGCTCTGTGCTGCGTTCTGCGCCTTCATGCCGGCTTCTGCCGCCCCATAGGTTTACGGCGAGCAGCATAGGAAGGCGCGCTTAACGACGGGCTAAGAGCTCCGCTCAATTGCGTACAAGGATTGAACGATGCCGGGATGCGGCCCGAGCCCGAGGTTCGGCTCCCCGATCATCCGTCTGCCGCCCGCGTCGGGAACGGCCGCTCTTGCTTCGAGCCCGCGCAGTCTGGCGCGGGCACCAGCGGTTTTCGAGCCCTACTGGCCGACGATCTGAGGCAGGTTGGTCAGGTCTTCGCGCGCGACATCGGCAACCGGGGTCGATGGAGCATCGGCGGCGGCGATGGCGTCGGTGAGGGCCTTGGCCTTGAGCGGGTCCATCCGGGCGAGGATCGGTGCCATCTTGCGGGGATTCATCGCCCTCGTGACGCCGAGCAGGACGGGCATGTCGAGCTCGTTGAAGATCACCGCGGCGTCCTTGGGCTTCATGTTCTCGTACATGGCCACCAGGCTGACAAACTGCTGCTGTTCGGCGGCCTCGTTGTCGTCGACCAGCTTGCCGATGCGTTCTTCCAGCGCCTTGAGTTCGGCGCTTCGCTCCTCGATGCGCCGTTCGGCGGCGTCGATAAGCGTCAGGCGCATCTCCAGCTCCTTCTCGCGCTGATCCAGTTCGGACCGGCGCTCAGCGAGACGGGCGTTGAGGGCGGTTTCGCTCGAGGTATCCTCAAGGGTGTCGGCGAGGGGCACCATGGTGCCGGTGGCGTTGTCCTTGATGAGCGGCAGCGCGTCGCCGTACTCGTTGACGCCCGGGTCGGGGAGGCAGGGGCCGTCGACCGAGGGAGCAGCCTCACCGCCACCGTGATCATCGCCGGTCGCCTCGGCAGCGGCCGCATCGGTTGGCGGGCAGGCCGCATCCGGGACCTCGCCCTCCGGGCCGACGACGGGCGCCTCGGAGCTATGCGCTTCGTCGGTTGCCGCGCCACCGTGACCGCCGTCGGCGGCAGCTTCCCCGGGCAGTTCCATGGTCACGGAGGGATCCTCGAGAGTGGGACTCTCGTCGATCATGTCGACGCCGGTGGCCGCTGCGTCAGGCGCGACGCCCTCGGTGCTGGCGCCACCGCCATGATCGCCTCCGCCACCCTCCTCTGCCTGCACGGTGGTGGTGCCGAGAAGCGCGTAGCCGCCCTGCGTGACGAGGCCGACACCCTTGAACAGCAGCAGCGCCGTCGTTGCGGCGATAACAATCGGCAAGAGGCGCGGCGGAGCGAGTTTCAAGCGGCGTTCCCCCGGATACGCGGCCGCATCGACAGCTGATCGAGCGCCGACTGCACCTTGTTGGGTTCGGCAAAGCGGTCGTCCATGGGCGTCGTGGCGCGGGCGGCCGACGTGATCTTGGCGAGCTTGTCCATGATCTGGTGGCCGGCGGTGACATGGTTGGCGAGTTCGAGCCCGAACCGATCGGCCTCCTCGAGGCGGGCGGCGAGGATGGTTTCGGATTCGCGGGCGGTGGCCTTCAGTTCCTGGATGGCGGCGTTGGCGAGGGTGGTGGCGCCGACCAGGTCGGTGACCATCTTGCGCAACTCGCCCCGATCGGCATGCAGCCGCTTGAGGCGTTGATTCAGGATCACGCAGTAACCAATTGTGGTGGCAAGCAGAACCGCGACCAGCGTTTCGACCACGAGTCCAAATGGCAGCCCGAACATCAGCGCCCTTCCCTGTTTTCGTCGATGGCTTCGAAGGCGGCCATCGTTACCTTCGGCGCGTTGAGCGGTCGTGCCACGCGGACCGAAACATGATTGCCGATATGCCCCATGATCGCCTCGGTGATCTCGACGCCGCCGCAGCGCAGCTTGATCGGGTCAGAGGGCGAGCGCTCGAACATCACGGTCTCGCCGGGCTCGAGCTTGAGGATACGGCTCAGTGGCAGATCGATCTCGTGGAGGATCGCGTCGAGTTCGACATCGGCTGCGTATATCTCGGTGGCGAGGTGCCCTTCCCAGATCGGGTCGCGGCCGAACTTCTCGCCCATGTACATCTGGAGCAACTGCTCGCGGATGGGCTCGATGGTGGCGTAGGGCAGCAGGATCTCGATCTTGCCGCCCCGATCGTCCATCTCGATGCGCAGCTCGATCAGGATGGCGGCATTGGCGGGACGCGAGATGGCGGCGAAACGGGGGTTCGTCTCCAGCCGCTCGACCTTGAAGTTGACCTCGGTGACCGGCTCGAAGGCGCGATGGGTATCGTCGAGGATCACCTCGATCATCCGGCGGGCGAGCGCCATCTCGATGGTGGTGTAGGGACGACCCTCGACGCGAATGGCGCCACCGACGCGGCGACCGCCCAGCAGCACGTCGATCATCGAATAGATAAGCGCGCTGTCGACGGTGAGGAGGCCGTAATTGTCCCACTCCTCCGCCTTGATGACCGACAGGATGGCGGGCAGCGGGATGGAGTTCAGATAGTCGCCGAAGCGGACCGACGAGATGGAATCGAGGGCCACTTCGACGTTGTCGGAGGTGAAGTTGCGCAGGCTCGTCGTGGCGAGGCGGACCAGCCGGTCGAAGACGATTTCGAGCATCGGCAGGCGTTCGTATGACACCAGCGCCGAGTTGATGAGGGCCTGGACGCCCGTCAGCTCGGCGACTCCGCCGGCATTGGGGTCGAAGCCGAGCAGGCTGTCGATCTCGTCCTGGTTGAGGACCCGGTCGGCGGACGCCCCATCGGCGCCGTCGGACTCGAGCATTGCGGCCCACTCGGCGCTGATGTCGGCTTCGCCGGAAGACGCCGCTTCCTCGCCGGTGCTCCAGTCTTCGCTGAGTTTGTCGAGATCGCCGGGTCCTGCCATTACTGCACCAGGATTTCCTTGAACAGGATGGAGTCCACCTGCGCCGGGAAGATCGCGATGTTGACGCGACGGCGCAGCTCTTCCTTCAGCCGGTAGATGCCGGCCGAGCCCTCGAGGTCGGACTTCCTGAGTTCACGCAGGTAGACCTGGAAGGCGTCAACGACCTTGGCCATGCGGGGCTGGATCTCGACCATTACCTCTTCGCTGGCGACTTCGAGCGCCACGGTCAGCTTCATGAAGGCCGGCGAACTGCCGTCGCTGGTGTTGAGGTTCACCGTCATGGGCGGCAGGTTGAAGGTGAAGCTCTCGTGGGCGGCTGCGTGCGTTTCATCGGGCTTGGGGGCTGCGAAGACGAGGAAGTAGGCAGCGGCGCCGCCGCCCAGCAGCACCACCGCCGCAGCAACCATCGCGATCAGCATGATCGGCAGTTTTTTCTTGGCCGGTGCGGCGCTGTCCGCTCCGCCCTCGATCTCGGCTTCTGCTGCCATGCTGAAAACCCCGCGCCTCCGGACGATTCCGGCCTTTACCGAGCTAACGGCCTGAGGGTTAACGATTGGTTACGATACCGCTCCAACCCGGCACAAATTGCCGGGCAGAACTTACCGCGGCATTCGGCATGACCGGATGTGCAGTGCGGCATGGTCATCCAAACCATTGATTTTGCACACTTCTCCCGTCTGGCATGGTTTCTGCAATGTTTACTGCGAGTTCGGCGGCCTGGGGAGGTCGGCGGGCTCGGGGACTGAACCGGGGATACGCGCCGTGGAAAATGCGCAGCTTATCGGCTTGTCGCGCCAGATGGCCTTGCAGCGCCAGATGGATGTGGTGGCCAACAACATCGCCAACCTCAACACCACCGGCTTCAAGGCCGAGCAGCTGTTGTTCGAGGAATACATGATGCCGGTCGCCAGAGACCGGGATTTTTCGTTTTCGGACCAGCGCCTGAGCTTCGTGCAGGACTGGTCGACCGTCCACGACATGTCGGCCGGCACGGTGATGACCACCGGCAATCCGCTCGACGTGGCACTCGACGGCGAAGGTTTCCTCGCGGTGCAGACGCCCGATGGCGAGCGCTACACCAAGGCGGGCTCACTGGTGATCGACGCAACCGGGCTGCTGGTCGACCTGCAGGGCAACCCGGTGATGTCGGAGCTCGGCCCGATCAGCTTCACGCCCACCGAGAGCGACATCACCATCGGCGCCGACGGCACCATCGCTTCCAGCGAGGGGGTCAAGGCCAAGCTGAAGATCGTCGAGTTCGCCGATCCGCAGGACGCGACGCGCGAAGGCAACAACCTGTGGGCCGGCGAGGCGCCGCAAGCGGCGACCCAGACCCGCGTGGTGCAGGGCGCGCTCGAGAAATCCAACGTCTCGGGCATTGCCGAGATGACCGAAATGATCCGCGTGCAGCGCGCCTACCAGAGCCTCGCCTCGATGCAGGAAAAGCAGGACGACATGCGCCGCAACGCCATCCAGCGCCTCGGCACGCTGGCTTAAGGAGAGACACCGATGAAAGCGCTCTACATCGCATCGACCGGCATGGCGGCCCAGGAGACGAACGTCGAAGTCATCTCCAACAACATCGCGAACATGCGGACCACCGGCTACAAGCGCCAGCGGGCCGAGTTCCAGGACCTGCTCTACCAGGCGATCCGCCGGCCCGGCTCCGCCACGTCAGGCCAGGGCACGATCGCCCCGGTGGGCATCGAGATCGGCTCGGGCGTCAAGACTGCGGCAACGCCGAGGGTGATGAGCCAGGGCACGCCGAGCCCGACGGAAAAGGAACTCGATATCGCAGTGCGCGGCGAGGGCTTCTTCATCGTAAACCTGCCCGACGGCCGCACCGCCTACACCCGCGACGGTTCGTTCGAGCGCAGCCCGGACGGGGCGCTGGTGAATGTCGACGGCTACGCGATCCAGCCGGGGATCACCATTCCCGACGACGCGACCTCGGTTTCGATCAGCCCGGACGGGACGGTCGAGGCCTTCCTCGGCAACTCCACGGTCGCAACGCAGATGGGACAGCTGCAGCTGGCGCGGTTCGTCAACAAGGCAGGCCTCGCCTCGGCCGGTAACAACCTGTTCCTCGAAACCGCTTCCAGCGGCCCGGCGCAGATCGGCACCCCGAACTCGGAGGGCGTCGGCGACCTGCTGCAGGGCTACCTCGAAGCCTCCAACGTCAACTCGGTGACCGAAATCGCCGACCTGATCGCGGCACAGCGCGCCTACGAGATGAATGCCCGGGTGATCTCGGGCGCCGACGAGATGATGCAGGCCACGAGCCAGCTGCGCTGAGGAGAATGATGATGATGACCAAACTGATCCTTCCCGCACTGTTCCTGGCCCTTTCGACGAGCGTCGCCTTCGCGGCGCCGGTGCTGAAAGCAACCGTGTCGGTGAACCATCCGGTGGTGACCATCGGCGACATGTTCGACGATGCCGGAATGCTGGCCGAGACGGCCCTGTTCCGCGCTCCTGCCCCGGGGACCACGGGCCTCGTCAGCCTCGAGGCCGTGCGCGCCGCAGCGGCACGGGCCGGGCTCGACGACTACGTCACCGATGGGGTGATGGCCGTGACGGTGGAGCGTCGCGCGGCAATCGTCGACACCACCCAACTGATCAACCTGATCGAGGGCGACCTCAATTTCCGCGGGCTGCTGCCGGTTGGCGCGACGGTGGAAGCCAGGTTCGACGGGGGAGCCCTGTCGTTCAACGCCGAGGACGTGTCGGTGCCGGTGTCGCTGACGGCGCTGCGCTGGCAGCCGGGGTCGCGGGCCTTCGCAGCGCGCTTCTCGATCGCCGGAATCGACCTGCCGGTCGACGTCTCGGGCAGCATCGACCTGATGGTCGAGGTGCCGCACCTTGCGACCACGGTGAAGGCCGGAGCGGTGCTGACGCCCGCCGACATCGAGATGAAGAAGGTGCCGTTCGACTATGCCGACCAGAGCGGCGTGGGCACGGCAGAAGACCTGATCGGCAAGGAACTGAAGCGCAACGGCCGTGCCGGCCTGATGCTGAAGACGGCTGACGTGATGGAGCGCCTGACGGTGCGCCGGAACACCCAGGTGACCGTGCTGCTGAAGACCGGACCGATGACACTGACGGTTCTGGGCCAGTCGCTCGCCGATGCCAGCGCCGGCCAGCCGGTGCAGGTGATGAACTCGGTGACCAAGAAGATACTCGACGGCGTCGCCATGGCGGACGGGACGGTGGTCATCGCGACCGCGGCCCAGAAGCTGCAGATTGCCGGCCTCTGACGGCGGAAGGACAGAAAATGAACATGACCAAGCTCGTCGCCCGAACCCTGGCCCTGCTGCTGCTGCCGGCCCTGCTCGCCGGCTGCTCGACCCTGGACCAGCTCGCCGGAGTGGGCCAGGCGCCCAAGCTCAGCGCCATCGAGGACCCGACCTCGCGCGCCGGATACCGCCCGGCGACCATGCCGATGCCCGAGCTGATCGCCGCATCGTACCAGCCCAACTCGCTGTTCTCGAACGAGGCCAAGGGCTTCTTCAAGGACCAGCGCGCCCACAAGGTCGGCGACATTCTCACCGTGCTGGTGACGATCGACGACAGCGCGCAGATCTCGAATACGACCAACCGCACGCGCAGCTCTTCGTCGGAGGGCAGCGTCGGCGGAGTGCTCGGGTCGATCTTCGGCGGCAAGGTGCCGCTAGCAGATGTCGAGGCATCGGGTACGCTCTCGACCTCGGGCGATCTCGCCGATGGCGGCTCGGGGACAGTGAATCGGCAGGAGACGCTCGAGACGCAGGTCGCGGTGGTGGTGATGCAGGTGCTGCCCAATGGCAACCTGGTCATCGAAGGCCACCAGGAAGTGCGCGTGAACTTCGAAGTACGCGACATGGTGGTGGCTGGCGTGGTGCGGCCTGAGGACGTGGGGTCGGACAATACCGTGCCCTCGACCAAGATCGCCGAGGCGCGCATCTCCTACGGTGGCCGCGGCCAGATCACCGCGGTGCAGCAGCCCCGCTACGGCCAGCAAGTGGTCGACGCGATCATGCCCTTCTGACGAAGCGGCAAAGTTTGCCCCCGGCGCAATCCCCCATTGGCGCCGGGCGGCCTCAGGCAGGTTCCAGAACAGAGCTTGCCCACAGGGCGCAGCCTTCCCCGGGCTGCGCCCTTCCCCATTTTCGGATGCGCTACGGCTACGCCCTTCCCATTCTGGACACATCGCCTTCTCCGCCGCCGAGGGGGAGGAGGCGACGGTGGCGCCGATGGCAGTCGAGGGTGACGGCAGTTTGCCGATGCGGTATCTCGATTGCCGAGTGCCAACCATTTTTCGCCCCGTGAGGTCTTTCATGTCCGCGAATTCCGCCATCGCCAAGCTCGACGAACTCGGGCGGCGCCTCGAGGCCATCGAACATGCGCAGTCGATGCTGGGGGTCGACGAGGCGGTGATGATGCCGCTCGGTGGCGGCGAGAAGCGGGCCGAGGCGATGGGGACGCTGGCCGCCATCTACCACCAGATGGCGACGGCGCCGGAGATCGGCGACTGGATCAGCGCTGCGGAGGACGAGCCGCTCGAGGGGATGCAGGCGGCCGGGGTGCGGGAGTGGCGGCGCAACTACACCAACGCCACGTGCCTCACGTCGGAATTCGTGCAGAAGCAGGTGAACGCGCGCATCCGCGCCGAGCAGTTGTGGCGGCAACTGAGGCCGACGGGCGACTGGAAGGGCTTCCTGCCGGCGTTCGAGGGCGTGGTGGCGACGGCCCGGGAGGAAGCGCTGCTGCGGGCCGAGGCGCTGGGACTGTCGCCCTACGACGCGATGATGGAGCAGTATGACCCCGGCAACCGGGCGGCGGACATCACCCCGGTATTCAGCAAGCTCAAGGTATTCCTGAAGGACTTCGTGCCCACGGCGCTGGCGCACCAGGAGGCGAAGCTGGCGGCCCGGCCGCTGAAGCCGTTGAACGCGCCCTTCCCGATCGACCGGCAGAAGGCGCTCGGGCTGGTGATGATGGAGGCCGTCGGCTTCGACTTCGACCACGGCCGGCTCGATATCTCGCACCATCCGTTCTGCGGCGGCGTACCGACCGACGTGCGGATGACGACGCGCTACACCGAGGCCGAGTTCCTGACCTCGCTGATGGGCATCCTGCACGAGACCGGGCACGGCATGTATGAGCAGAACCTGCCCAAGGAGTGGTCGCACTGGCCATCGGGCAAGGCGCGCGGCATGTCGATGCATGAGAGCCAGAGCCTGTTCATCGAAAAGCAGGTCGCGCGGTCACCCGAGTTCTGGGAATGGGCGATGCCGCATGTGCGGGAGAAGCTCGGCGACGCGGCCATTGCCGGCTGGGAGCTCGAGGATGTGCTGGCGCATGTACACTTCATGGAGCGCGGGCTGATCCGGGTGGACGCCGACGAGGCCACCTACCCCCTCCACGTGATCTTGCGCTACGAGATCGAGAAAGACCTGATCGAGGGAGCGATGGCGCCCAAGGACGTTCCCGAGGCGTGGGACGCCAAGATGCAGGAGTATCTCGGGCTCTCGACGATCGACAACATGAAGGACGGCCCGATGCAGGACGTGCACTGGCCATCGGGCGCGCTGGGGTATTTCCCGAGCTACACGCTGGGCGCGATCATCGCCGCGCAGCTCTGGTCGGCGATCGAGCGGGACATCCCCGACGTGCGCGAGCAGATGCGGCACGGGCAGTTCGTGGCGCTCAACGACTGGCGGCGCGACAAGGTGTGGAGCCAGGCGAGCATGGTCTCGACGCCGGAACTGCTGGAGCAGGCGACCGGCGAAAAGCTGGATGCCCGGCACTTCCAGGAACACCTGGAGCGGCGGTACCTGGGCTGAGGGCGTCCGCGCCATGACCTATTTCATCACCGGGGCGACGGGCTTCATCGGCAGCAACCTCATCGAGCACCTGTGCGGGCGCGGCGACACGGTGGTTGCGTTCGACCGGGGCGCCCTGCCCGAGCACCAGCGCCGGGTGTTCGAGGGGTTGCCCGGCGAGCTTGTGCAGGTGCAGGGCGACGTGAGGGACCTGCCGCTGCTGCGGGAAACCATCGCGCGACACGGTGTGTCGCGGGTCATCCATGCCGCGGCGATCACCTCGGGGCCGGAGCGGGAAACGGCGGACGGGCCGGCGGTGATCGACGTCAACCTCGTCGGAACGGCGAATGTCGCACAGGCGGCGGGCGAGGTCGGGGTCGAGCGGTTCGTGCTGGCGGGGTCGCTGGGCGTTTACTTCGTGCCCGGGTATCCGGACGGAACCGTGGTGGACGAGAGTTTCCCGCATCGGCCGGGATCGCTTTACACGATCAGCAAGTCGGTGGCCGAGGCGGTGGCGCGGCGGATCTGCGCGCTGCATCGGCAGTCGTTCGTGATCGGGCGGATCGGGACGGCGTATGGACCGTGGGAGCGGCAGACGGGGTTCCGCGACACGATGAGCCCGGTGTTCGAGGCGACCGAACTGGCGCTGCGCGGGGAGCAGGCGGTGTTCAAGTTCGACCGGCCATCGAACTGGCACTACGGGCGCGATGCGGCAGAGACGCTGGTGACCCTCGCCGATGCCACGGCACCGGAGCACGAGGACTACAACCTCGGGCCGGCCGAGGTGTGGGCGATGACGGATTGGTGTGCGCGGCTGGCCGAGCGGTTGCCGGGGTTTCGCTACGAAGTGGGCACGCCGACGACGGTGGAAGTTTACGACGAGCGCGAGGGCGGACGAATCTCGGGGACCCGGTTCGCGGCCGAGTTCGGGCCGACGGCGCGGTTCGGCATCGACGCGGCGTTCGAGGACTATATGCGATGGGTGGACGGGCGACCGTAGCCGCCCTGTCCGGTGCGTAGAAACAACAAGGCCCGCATCGCTGCGGGCCTTTTGTTATTCGTCGCGGTACACCTTTTCGCGGCGCTCGTGCATTTCCTGGGCTTCCAGGGAGAGCGTGGCGATGGGCCGGGCGTCGAGGCGGGCGATGCCGATGGGGTCGCCGGTCTCCTCACAATAGCCGTAGGTGCCGTCCTCAATCCGCTTCAGCGCCGAGTCGATCTTGCTGATCAACTTGCGCTGGCGGTCGCGGGTGCGGAGTTCCAGAGCGCGGTCACTCTCCGACGAGGCACGGTCTGCCATGTCGGGGTGGTTCTGGTTCTCTTCCTGGAGGGTTTCCAGGGTGCCCCGGCTTTCGCGGAGGATATCTTCTTTCCAGCGTCCAAGTTTCTGCCGGAAATACTCCCGCTGACGCGGGTTCATGAACGGCTCATCGTCCGTCGGCCGATAGTCAAGCACTTCAGTAGACATTCTGACTCGATTCCAAAACGCCCCTAATGGCGGGCCTTATAGTCACCAACCCGTAACCGGGCAAGTACTGAAAACCATAGTGATTAATCCAGGATCGCGACCGTTCCCGACTGTGTCAGGCCGGGTACAGCCCGCGCTTGGCCAATTCGACGCGCGCCCGCAGTTCGATGTCGTCGAGCAGGGAATCAAGGCGTGGATCCGCCTTGTCGCGGGCCTGGCCGAGAACGGCCATCAGTTGGTTGAGCCGGCTCTCGGAAACACGGCCCGACAGCAGGTCGGTCTTCATGTCCTCGAGGGTGTCGAGCAACTGGGTGCCGCGACGCACGAGCTTCTTTTTCTTGAGCAGCGGGTCTTCGACGGCCTGCAGGGCGAGCAGCGAATCGAGCGAGGTCGTCGGGCCGATGGTGCTGGTGGCCCGGGCTTCCGACGAGGGTGTGCCGTCGCTGATGGAAAACGACGACGCGGACGAGCGTGCGGTGGCCGTGCGGCCTCCGAGATTGCCTACGCGCTGACTGCTGTCGATCCGCACCGGACTCAAACCTTTCGTCCTTCATCGGCAAAATCTGCCGTGACCGGTTAAGCAAAGGTTAAGCCGCCCGGCAGGAACTGCCCGTCGGAGCGCTGCGGTAGGCAAGGTGAAGTCGAACTTTCTTGTAATTTCAGTTGGTTATGACCTGACTGCGAAACTGGCACGAAATTCGCAACGAAGGTTCCGGACACGGCGCGTGGGGACGCTCCGACACCTCCGGGGACTTCGAATGCGGAAACTCAACCTCAGAAGCTTGCTGGCAGGGCTGATCGCCCTGACGCTGCTGATCCAGCCAATGCCGGCGCAGGCCGTTTCGGCGCGGATCAAGGACATCGTCGATATCGAGGGCGTGCGCGACAACCAGCTGGTCGGGTACGGCCTGGTGGTCGGCCTCAACGGCACTGGCGACGGGCTCAACAACTCGCCGTTCACCAAGCAGAGCCTGCAGGCCATGCTGGAGCGGCTCGGGGTGAACACCCGGGGCGAGAACATGCGCACCGGCAATGTCGCGGCGGTGATGGTGACGGCGAACCTGTCGGCCTTCTCCACCCAGGGGTCGCGGCTCGACGTCAACGTCGCCTCGCTGGGCGATGCGTCGAGCCTACAGGGCGGCACGCTGCTGGTGACGCCGCTGCTGGGCGCCGACGGCGAGGTCTACGCCATCGCGCAGGGCTCGGTGACGATCAACGGCTTTGCGGCGCAGGGCGAGAGCGCCTCGATCGTTTCGGGCGTGCCGACGACGGGACGCATCTCGGCCGGCGGGCTGATCGAGCGCGAGATCGGCTTCGTGCTCGGAGCCCAGCGGACGCTGCGGCTGGCGCTGAAGAACCCGGATTTCACCACGTCGCGCCGTATCGCGCTGGCCATCAACGACTTCATCGGCGTGCCGTGCGCGACGCCGGAGGATCACGCGACGATCCGGATCAACCTGCCGCGCAACTTCAACGGCAACATCGTCGACCTGATCACCGACATCGAGCAGCTGGTCGTAGAGACCGACCAGACGGCGAAGATCGTCATCGACGAGAACTCCGGCATCATCGTGATGGGCAAGGACGTGCGGGTGGCGACAGTCGCCGTGGCGCAGTCGAACCTGACGGTGACGATCTCCGAAAGCCCGAACGTGGTGCAGCCCCTGCCGCTCAGCGACGGGCAGACGGCTGTGGAGCCCCGGACGGACCTCACGGTCAACCAGACGGACTCAGACCTGACGCTCGTCAACGAGTCGGTGTCGATCCAGCAGCTGGTGGACGGGTTGAACGCCCTCGGCATCAGTCCGCGCGACCTGATCTCGATCCTGCAGGCGATCAAGGCCTCGGGCGCGATGCAGGCCGAAATCGAGGTGATGTGATGATCGGTTCGACCTTCACTGCGGCAGGGCAGCCTGCGACGCCGGCACCGATGGACCGCCTCAGGGCGCAGGCCGAGGAACTCGAGGGCGTGTTCCTGAACACCCTGATGAAAGAGATGTTCGCTTCGCTCAACACCGACAGCGACGCAATGGGCGGCGGCTTCGGCGAGGACACCTGGCGCGGCATGCAGGCCGAGCAGATGGCCGACGCCGTGGCCAAGTCCGGCGGCATCGGGCTCGCGGATTCCATCATGGGCGACCTGCTGAAACTGCAGGAAGCCAGCCAGACCAGACTTCAGACCAACAGAGGAATGCAGCCATGAACAGCGCAGCGGAACGGCTGAAGGCCATCGACACCCTGCCCGCCACCGACCTGTGCGGCATCGCCATCTCGACGCTGGACCGGCTGGTGGCCATCATCAACCAGGAGACCCTGCTGCTGCGCACCGGCCGGATGCGGGAGGCCGGCGCGTTGACCGAAGAGAAGACGCGGCTGGCGCAGGACTACATGGGATTCGCCCGTTCGGTGCAGCGGGTGCTACCGCGATTGAAAATCGAAGCTCCGGCTATGGTCGATGCCATGCGGGTGCGGCACGAGCAGTTCGCCACGCAGATGGCCGAGAACCTGCGGGTGATCGCGACGGCGCGCGCCGTCACCGAGGAACTGCTGACCGACGTGGCGACCGCCATCACCGCCACGCAGCGGCCCAAGACCTATGGCGCGGGTGGCACGATGACGGGTCAGCCGCCGATGGCAGCGACGGGCGTATCGATCAACCGGGCCCTCTGAAGCCCGGCAGACCGTCGCAATTTGGCACAAATTGCAGAAATCTCGAACAAGACCTGGCAAGATCGGCGGATCCAATGTCGGTGCCAAGTGGCCCAACAAGGATGTGCCGGTCATGAGCGCCAGGATAGCGCCGGAACCGATAGGCAATGGATACAGCGCAGCAGCGGATTATCGTCCGCGGCCGGCGCTCGGCGATTCCGGCGGTTCGGTCCCGCAGCAGGCGAAGGGCAAGCCCGAGGCCCAGCAGCAGGCTGCGCAGCCACAGCTCCCCGCCATGCCACCCCCTGCCCCACCTCCGGGAGCCGCCTTTGCGGTCGCCCTGATCACCGGACAGCTGCCGCCGCGGCCGACCTCGGAGCGCGAGCTGATGATGCGCCTCGGCAGCGCCGACCTGCCGGCCCAGGGGTCGCTGGCGCTGCACGACCGGCGCGTCTGAGTCCCGATTCCATTTCGACACAATTAACCGGTGCGATTCACCAATCGCCCCGGAACGGCACACTGCAGATTTTGCCGAGTTGGCCGAATACTTCTGCTGGATCAATCGGTTGGCCGGAAGTCCGCAACCTCGCAAAACACAAAATTAACTACGCTGCGGAGCATCCCGTTAACCATTCTTAAGCGTCCCTAACGGTAGCTTGATGACAAGTCTCAGAACGAGATTCCATCAAATGCCAGAAGGAAGACCTCATGTCCGACATCAGTCTCTCAAAGGCGGTTCGATCGAACCTCCTGAGCCTGCAGTCTACCGCAGCCTCGATGGCCAAGACGCAGGAGCGTCTCGCCACAGGTCTCAAGGTAAACTCAGCACTCGACAACCCGACTAACTTCTTCACGGCGTCAGCCCTCAACAGCCGCGCCGGCGACATGGCCAACCTTCTGGACAGCATGTCCTCGGGTATCAAGACCATCGAAGCGGCCGACAATGGCCTGAAGTCGATCACCAAGACGGTCGAAACGATGCAGTCCACGCTCCGCCAGGCGCGCCAGGACAAGTCGTTCAAGACCGGTTCGTATGCCCTCAACCTCGGCGCCACTCCGGCGGGTACCGAGCAACTGTCGCTGTCCGGCGGCGCAATCGGCAGCACGCCGATCGACGTCGCACTGACGACGACCGGCGCAGGTACGCCAGCAACGCCGGCGACACTCGTGGGCGCCGGTGGCTCCGACCTGACTGGTGATCCGGACCTCTCCGCGCTCAACGGGGAGTCCATCAGCTTCACCGACGGCACGAACACGGTGACTTACAACTTCACCAACGCCGCTGCCGGACAGGGTGCCGCCCTCGACGCTGCGCTTGGTGCGAGCGGTTTCACAGTGACGCGAACGGCCGCCGGTCTGAGCGTCTCGCGGGCCGATGGTGCCAACATCACCGCGACCATTTCTGATCTTGCCGTCTCGACGGAAGTAGGCATTGCCAACAGTGCTGTTTCGACGGACGGCGTCGCAGCCGTCGCCGGCGGCACGGTGGCCAAGACTGTCGATGCGCTCGTTACTGAAATCAATAGTAGCTCGGCACTGAATACGGCGGTTCGAGCATCGAACGACAACGGCAAGCTGCGTATCGAAAACCTGTCGACGGTGGAGCTCACTGTCGCCGGCGTCAGCACCGCTGGCGAGCTGACCGGCGTTGCGAACTCGGTTACCGTCGGCAGCAACGATGTGCGCAAGAACCTGGTCAAGCAGTTCAACGAACTGCGCGATCAGCTGGACAAGTTCGCCGACGACTCGTCGTTCAACGGCATCAACCTGCTCCGCGGCGACAAGCTGAAACTGACGTTCAACGAGACGGGCACTTCGACCATCGAAATCCAGGCCAAGGACGAGGGCGGCGTGCCGACCTCGATCAACAACACGGCCCTGGGCATCGAAGAGGTCGTCAACGCCGACTTCGATAGCGACGCGACTCTGGACATGAAGCTTGAGTCGCTCGCTGGCGTGATGGGCAAGCTGCGCTCCCACGCTTCGTCGTTCGGCTCGAACCTCTCGATCGTCGAGAACCGCACCGACTTCACCAAGAACATGATCAACACGCTGGAAACCGGCGCGGCGAATCTGACCCTGGCCGATACCAACGAGGAAGCGGCGAACCTCCTCGCCCTGCAGACTCGCCAGCAGCTCAGTTCGACTGCCCTGTCGATGGCTTCGCAGGCCGACCAGGCCGTGCTCCGCCTGTTCGGCTAAGTACTTCGGAACAGAAGTTCCAGAGAAGGCGGGCTCCGGCCCGCCTTCTGCTTTTCTGCTCCCGCGACCGGCACGGGTCTGCCCGTAGCCACCCTCTCCCATCGGTGTTCGCGACGACGAATCACCTGGCACGCGGATCGTGGAGTTCGCCGATTGTTATCGGAATGGTGCTGCCTGCGCGTGCGCTAGAGCAAACTCGTGCCAGTCTGGAGCAACCTGCTAAGCCGGCATTAAGGGTCGCCTCATCGATCCATACAAATCCAAATGCAAAGACAGAACTTAATACTTTTTTCGCGGCTCCCGCCAATTATCGGTCCACGCCTCCAGGAAGAGGCGGAAGTACAATGTGTTTGGACCCAGAAAGGGACCTCACAAATGGACGTCAATCTCTCCAAGGCCGTACGCTCAAACCTGCTGAGCCTGCAGTCTACTGCCGCATCGATGGCTAAGACCCAGAACAGGCTTGCCACCGGTCTGCGGGTGAACTCGGCGCTCGACAATCCGTCGAACTTCTTCACCGCTTCGGCGCTCAACAGCCGCGCCAGCGACATGGCCAACCTGCTGGACGGAATGTCTTCGGGTATCAAGACCATCGAAGCAGCTGACAACGGCCTGAAGTCGATCACCAAGACCGTCGAATCGATGCAGTCCACGCTCCGCCAGGCGCGCCAGGACAAGTCGAACAAGACGACCTCGTTCGCAATCGACTCCACTACGATCGGTACGGCGAGCGTCAAGACGCTGTCGCTTTCTGACGGCGCTGTGGGTTCGACCGCGGTGAGCTTCGACCTGAATACGGTCTCCTCTGCTGCTACCCCCGCGACCCTCACGGGTACTGGCGGTAGTGACCTGAGCACCGACTTCGACCTCTCCGCGCTCGATGGTGAAACCATCACTGTCTCGGACGGCACGAATTCGGCGAGCTATACCTTTACCGCCGCCGCCACGGGACAGGTTGCCGACCTTGAGGCAGCTCTCTCCGCAAGCGGCTTCACGGCGACCGGCACTTCCGGCGGCCTGAGCATCTCGCGGGCCGACGGTGCCAACACCACCGTCACTACCTCGAATGGTGCCGTGGCTACGGCAGTGGGTCTCACCAGCGGCGATGTTTCGACCGACGGTGTTGCAGCCGTGACCGGTGCGGTCAAAACTGTTGATGCGCTCGTGACCGAGATCAACAGCAATACGTCGGTCAATTCTGCCGTTCGTGCTTCGAACGATGGCGGCAAGCTGCGTATCGAGAACATCTCGACCAGCGACTTGACCGTGACCGGTGTTGGTACCGATGGCGAAGTCGACGGCACGACCAACACCGCTTCGATCGGCGGCAACGACGTGCGCGCCAACCTGGCCAAGCAGTTCAACGACCTGCGCGACCAGTTGGACAAGTTCGCCGATGACGCCTCGTTCAACGGCATCAACCTGCTCCGCGGCGATAAGCTGAAGCTGACGTTCAACGAAACCGGCACGTCGACCATCGAAATCCAGGCCAAGGACGAAGACGGCGCTGCCACTTCGGTCAACAACACTGCCCTGGGCATCGACGCGGTTTCCGAGAGCGACTTCGACTCTGACGTGGCGATCGACGCCAAGCTGGATGTGCTGAAGGGCTCGCTCGACAGCCTCCGGTCGCAGTCGTCGACCTTCGGCTCGAACCTGGCAGTGGTTGAGAACCGCCAGGACTTCACGAAGAACATGATCAATACCCTCGAGACCGGTGCGGCGAACCTGACCCTCGCCGACACCAACGAGGAAGCGGCGAACCTTCTCGCCCTGCAGACCCGCCAGCAGCTCAGCTCGACTGCGCTGTCGATGGCTTCGCAGGCTGACCAGGCCGTGCTGCGTCTGTTCTAAGACGTCCGACAACGACTTCGGAAAGGCGGGCTTCGGCCCGCCTTTTTGCGTTTTACTGCAATCGAATACTAGCCCATTAAGAGTTTCTTGGCGGGTAGCGGGCCAGTCTTTCCTGATATTCGGATTCCGGAGTGAATTCTGCTTTTCAGCATGCGAACCAGAAGGTTTGTGCCGTGAGTAGTTTGAGCCTTTCCAAGGCAGTTCGCTCGAACCAGCTATCTCTGCAATCGACAGCCAGCATGATGGCCAAGACGCAGACCCGCCTTGCCACCGGCCTCAAGGTCAACTCGGCGCTCGATAATCCGACGAACTTCTTCACCGCGTCCGCGCTGAACGGCC
>CAIMLX010000217.1 GCA_903842455.1 uncultured Hyphomicrobiales bacterium
GATCTAAAGACGGTAAACGAACACCAACAGGCCAAGAAACTGGCTGACCTCTATCGAATAATGGATCGGCTAGGTCGCGTTCGGCGGCTCCCGGCAGACACGGTCAAGGAAACCATGGACTACCTTGAAGGGCTATCGGCTTGGAAAGCGGAGGCGCAGTGTGACGACGCGCACATTTTCGCGTCGGTTTTTCATGGCGGGGTCAGATATGTATTCACTAGAGACCGCAGAATGGCGGGATGCCGAGACTGCATCAACAGGGTCGTAAACAACGCTTACTGTCAGTTCAGTCTTATCGCATCAGCGGCGAATTACTCCTCCCACCGCGCAAACGTCCTGCGATGAGAGGCTAGCCACGGTGGTGAGGTAAAGGGACTCCTTCCCGCTCCCCCACCCCATGTGGCTCTCCCCCCGTCCCGCGCACCGAAGCGAGATCATGACGAGTGGTTGGCGCGGGGGAGTCTGCTTCGTGAGTCCTTCCGGGCGAAGCCAAAAGACACCCCTCCGCCCCGTTCGCGGTTCAAGCCGCATCGCCTCCTCCCCCCCGGCGGGGGAGGGTAGCGCAGCTTGGCGGCTCGCCGCCTGGCGAAGCTGGGGAGAGGGGGTCAGCGTTGGTTCGGTGCGCCGAGCACCCGCTCACCCCCTCTCCCTGGTTCCGCTATCTCGCTCACGCTCGCAAGCTCCACCACCCTCACCCACCAAGGGGGAGGAGACGTCGTTGCCAGCGCGGCGCTCCAGCAATTCCGAAGACTTATCCCCGCGCCCCAACCCCATGCGATTCTCCCCTCGTCCCCTGCAGGGCGGGCGGTCGCGACGAACGAGCGGCAGGGACATCGAGGGTCACGGGGGTCGCCCCGTGGCGGGCCGCGGTGCTGAGCAACCGGCCGCTGGTGAGGCCGAGTTCTGCCGGACCATCGGGCAGGCTACCGGGAGAGCCAGCGCGACCGTTCCCTTTGCATCCCCGTCTAAACCGACCTCGATCGACCGGCGGGGCGAAAGCTTCGCTCAAATTGCGGACTACCGCGCCTGGGGCTCAACCCCGCCGGTCCCCCGCCTGACCACCAACCCGAGGCCGAAAGGCCGGCGGGGGCTTCGGCACACCCCGGAGAACCCGATCAGTCGAACTTCGCGCCGCGCAGCAACGATACCGGCGATCGGCAGTCGCCGCCAGATTTCATCAAGTAACGCGTCAATGAAACGGCCCAACACGTAAGTAAAAATGCGTAGTCGCGTGTCACGGTCGACGTGGTTTTGCACAACGCCTCGCTTACTATTGCGGCGTCGCCAACACCGACCATCCGTCGGGCGACATTCGGACGCAGCCCCCTGACTCGAAAATGCGTCGTTGCATCGGTCGGTGCAATAGCAGACTGGTGATGTGCAACAGGGGCACGAATCATCCCACATAGTTTTGCCTCCAAGTGCAGTGCCACCCTCTTCACAGCTTTTTTTGCGCTGGTCTGCGGCGCCCCCTCCCTGGCCAGTGCGGCTGAATTGTCCGTCTACGCCACGTTCAACCCGCCCACTGTCGGCGTGAACGGCGAGTCCAACGTGACCATCACGTTCATCAACACGGTCAGCAACGAATACGTCGTTTCGTTTTTGCCGGACGATTTGCCGGATCTGCCCGCGAACCTGGAATTCACCGACGGTCCCAAGACTGGCACCTGCACATCGGACAGGCCGATGAATGAGCAGGAACAGTGCCAGATGAAGGCGAGGGTGAAGGCGCTTGCCGCCGGCAGCTTCGAGTGGTCAGGCATCGGCGGGCAGAACGACGATACCCTGAACCTCACATCGTCCGCGCCGCTGGTCGTCTACCAAGGTCCGGCGACGATATCGATCGTAGCGGGCTCAAGCCAGAGTGCCCAGGTCGGCAACGCTTTCGCAGAACCGCTCACCGTCGAGGTCCGGGACAGCAACAGCGTCTTCGTCACTGGCGCCGAGGTAACGTTCACCGCCCCCAGCGAAGGGGCGGCGGCCACCTTCAATGAGACCATCGTGCAAACCGACGCCGAAGGTCGCGCCGGCGTCGCGGTTTCAGCCAATGACTCGGCCGGCCCCTATGTCGTGCAGGCCACAGTATCTGACGCCCTGTCTTCCGCCGAGTTCGCGCTGAAAAACACCGCGCCGCCGTCCGGGCTGGAAGCGACCGTGTCCTACTACTACGGCTCGAACGACACCGGCATTGTCACCCCCGACACCGTGTTGGGGGCAAACATCACGGTAAAGAACACGAGCCAGGCCACCATCCTGCAGGGGCTCTCGACCGACGACCTGCCGGCCCTCCCAAGTGGGCTGTCGCTGGTCGGGCAACCGGAGGTAGGCGACTGCGGCTCCCATACCTTGTCCGTTGGTTCCACTTGTCAGATGACAGTCATGGTCACTGCCAGCGAGTTTGGCAATTACAAGTGGACAGGGACCGGGCCGACCAACACCAACACCAACACCAACATCACCCTGACCGACGCCACCGGCGTCAGCGTTTATGGCGATCCGGCGACGATAACGGTGGTCTCGGGCAGTGACCAGAGTGCCCGCGCCGGCACCGCCTTCGCCCTTCCGCTCGTCGTCGAGGTCAAGGACAGCAACGACATCGTCGTTCCCGGTGTCACGGTGACCTTCGCCGCCCCTGCCGACGGGCCGGCCGCCACCTTTGATCAGACCACCGTGCAAACCGGTTCGGCAGGTCGCGCCAGCGTGACGGTCACCGCCAATGACTTGGTGGGCGACTACGTGGTCGGGGCAACGGTATCCGGGGTGAATGCTACCGCCGAGTTCGGACTGTCCAACAGCCCTCTGCCGTCCAAGCTGGAGGCGACCGTGTCCTACTCCACCGCGGCAATCGCGTCCGGTGGCGAGGCAGCGGCAACCATCAGGATAACGAACACCTCCGGATCCACGCTCCAGCATGCCCTCTTCGCCAGCGACCTGCCCGCACTCCCCGATGGGCTGGCTCTGGTCGGCCAGGCCAACCCGGGCACTTGCACCTCCGAGTACATGCCCTTGGCCAACCGCAACTATTGCGAGATGGCGGCCACGGTCACCTCCGAAACCCTCGGCACTCACAAGTGGACGGGCAATGGGCAGGAGAACACCGCGAACAGCGCCTACATCGCGCTCACCGACGCCAATGGCGTCAGCGTTTATGGCGAGCCGGCGACGATAACGGTCGTCTCGGGCAACGAGCAGAGTGTCCTCGTCAGCACCGCCTTCGCCCTGCCGCTCGTCGTCGAGGTCAGGGACAGCAACGACATCGTCGTCCCCGGCGTCGAGGTGACGTTCACCGCCCCCGGCAATGGGCCGAGCGCCACCTTTGATCCCTCGACCAACCAGACCAACGCCGAAGGTCGCGCCAGCACAACCGCCACCGCCAATACCTCCCAGGGTGATTTCGCGGTGCAAGCGTCGGTTTCCGGCGTGGATTCTTCCGCCGGGTTCGCACTGTTCAACATCCGGCTGCCGTTCGAGTTGACGGCGACCGTGTCCTACTCTGCCGCCTCGATCGCCTCCGGCGGCGAGGCAACGGCAACCATCAGGATAACGAACACCTCCAACATAATGCTCCAGTCCGCGCCTCCGACCACCGATCTGCCGGCTCTTCCCAGCGGCCTGTCGATGGTCGGCGAAGCCGATCAGGGCACTTGCGCCGGCCAGTATATGCCCCTGTCCCCCGGCAGCTATTGCCAGATGACGGCCACGGTCACCTCCACCACCCTCGGTACCCACAAGTGGACGGGCAATGGCCAGCAGAACGCCTACAACAACGCCTACATCGCCCTGACCGACGCCGATGGCCTCGGCGTCTACAGCACGGCCACCACCGTCACTGTCAGCGACGGCGATGACCAGTCTGTCGCCGTCGGCGGCAGCTTCGCAATGCTGTCGGTCAGGGTCACCGACGCCAATGGCATCGGTGTCCCCGACGTCGAGGTGACCTTCACTGCCCCGGCCTCCGGCGCAAGCGTCACCCAGCCGGAGACCGCCGCCACGACCGATGGCTCCGGCCTGAGCAGCGTCAGCCTGACCGCCAACCAGACGGCCGGCGCCTAGCTGATCGAGGCGACCATCGACGGCGTCGACACCCCGACGGTGTTCAACCTGTCCAACCTGCCCGGTGCGCCAGCCGGCCTGTCGGTCACATCGGGAAGTGGCCAGGCCACCAAGGCAGAAACTGCCTTCGCGGCGCCACTCGTGGCCCGCGTCGTCGACGACTTCGGTAACCCGCTTTCCGGGGTGATTGTCACCTTCAAGGCGCCTGCCGATGGCGCCAGCGGCACGTTCGAGAACGACCAGACGACTGCAACCAGCGATGCGGACGGCAACGCCACGTCTGCCATCTTCACGGCCAATGCCGCAGTAGGTAGCTACACCGTCATGGCCATGCTGACGGCAAACTCCACGAGCTTCAGCCTCGAGAACACCACCGCCGTCGTCGAACCGCCGCCCCTCCCCGCGATCACCGCCCTGAGTCCTGCTAGCGGCGCAGCTGCCGGCGGCACCAGCGTCACCATCACCGGCAGCGATCTCGCCGGCGCCACCGCCGTCACCTTTGATGGCGCCGAAGCGGCGTTCGAGCTCGTCGACGACAGCCTCGTCGCCGTCACGCCTCCGGGCACCGGCATCGTCGATGTGCTGGTCACCAGCCCCGACGGCACCTCGATTGCCACCGAGGCCAGCCGCTTCAGCTACGATGCCCCCCTCGATCCGCCGCCGTCCGCCGACAGCCAGGCCATCGACGACGTCCAGGAGACGTTCTCCCCCATCGTCGCCCAGCAGTCGGCTCGCTCGATCGCCGGATCGGTCTCGGACGCCATCCGCATGGGACTGTCCGGCGGCTCGCAGACCAGATTCAGCGCCAGCGAAATCTTCCTCGCCTACGGCCCGACGCCCGCCGAACCGGCGACGCCCTTCGACGACATCCTGCTCGCCGATACCCAGTCCATGGCCGACAACGTGTCGATCTGGCTCGATACCACCGGCCAGGGCATCCTGCCGCTCAGCACCACGCCGGAGCGTGGCTGGCAGGTCAACATCACCGGCGGCGTCAGCATCCGCGTCACCCCCGATTTCCTCGTCGGCGGCCTCGCCGGCCACGAGCGCTTCAGCTATCGCAGCGACGATACCGGGGCGACCCTCTCGGGCAGCGGCACGTCGCTGGGCGCCTATGCTGGCTGGGACCTCGGCGGGCGCCTGCTCGTCAGCCTCGGCGTCATCAACACCGCACTCGACTACCGCGCCAGCTCGGGCGCCGTCTCGGGCAACTTCCAGGCCTCGCGCTGGCTGGTGACGGGCGACATCTCGGGCCAGTACACCCTGGGCGATTTCACCGTGCAGCCATCGGCCACCCTGCTTGGCATCTGGGAATCCCAGGACGCCTACTCCGATACGCTCTTGGGGTTCCACGACGAGCGCCAGTTCGGCTCGGCCAGCGCCAGCGCCGGCATCCGCATCTCCCGCGCCCTGCCCATCTCCGAAGATTGGGAACTGGTCCCCTACGTCGGCGCCTATCTCGACACCGACGCCGAGGCCGCCATCGGCGACGGCGAGGCGACCTACGGCCTCTCGGGCAGCCTCGCCGCCGGCGCCGCCCTTAGCTCCGCCGATGGCCTCCATATCGGCCTCGACGGCACCCTCAACGGCCTCGGCACCGACACCCTGAGCCTCTCGGCCAAAGGCGCCGTCCGCTCGAGCTTCTGACCCACGGCAGCGGCCGAGCCTAGTCGAACTTCGCGCCGCGCAGCACCGACACCGGCGAGCAAAGCGCAACCAGTCCATGTGAATCGAGCAGCGGTTCGAGGGCATCGAGGAAGGCGCGGACCTTGGCGTCCGACGCGACCGCCATGAACACGATTTTCGACTGCGCCCCCGTCACTAGGTCTTCGCTCCAGTACCCTCCGACCCCTTTCCCGCCCAGGGCGGGCAGGATCGTGTGACCCGGCAGCCCCGCGGCATCCGCGATGCGCTGCACTTCGACCAGCAGCGGCCGGTCCAGGATCACTTCGACTCTCAGGTGCTCGGACATCTCACGGGCCTCCCATCCATCTGGCCACCGTCGCAAACAAGGGTATCCCCACCAGCACGTTGAACGGGAACGTCACGCCCAGCGACAGCGACAGGTAGAGCCCCGGGTCGGCCTGCGGCAGGGCCATGCGCATGGCAGCCGGCACGGCGATGTACGACGCGCTGGCGGCAAGGATGCCGAGTGCCGCCGCAGTGCCTGAGCCGAGGCCCAGCAAGGTCCCCAGCACGATGCCCACCATGCCGTTGATGATGGGAAAGGCAATGCCCAGGAACACCAGCCGCGGGGTCAGCGAGCGGCTCTGCACCAGCCGCCGCACGGCCAGCAATCCCATCTCGAGCAGGAAGATGCACAGTGCCCCGCGGAAGCCGGCCTCGAATACCGGCGCGACAGTCGCAAAGCCCGGCTTTCCGACAATCATCCCGATGACAAAGCTGCCGATCAGCAGGAGGACCGCCCCATTGAGCAGCGTCTCGTGCAGCAGCCCGCCTCCCTCCCGCCTGGTCTCCATCCCGGCCTCGCTGCCGCTGCGGGCCAGCATCAGCCCGGTGACGATGGCAGGGGTTTCCATGAGGGCCAGCACGGCGACCATGAACCCGGCCGCGGGCATGCCGAGCCCCGTCAGCACCTCGGAGCCGGTGACGAAGGTAACGACGCTGACCGAACCATAATGCGCCGAAACCGCGCCAGCGTTGACCTTGCTCAGCCGCCCGAACGTCCGCAATGCCCAGAAGATCGGCAGCGGGATGACGAAGCTGAGGGCGACCCCCGCCAGCGCCGCCAGCAGGAATGCCACGGAGGGCCCCTGTGCCGCGACTTCGACGCCACCTTTGAGGCCGATGGCGATCATCAGGTAGATCGTCAGGCCCTTGGCGATCGCCTCGGGCACGCTGAGGTCGGACCGAACCAGTGCCGCCGCCGCCCCGAGCAGGAAAAACAGGATCATCGGCGACAGCAAGCTGCTCATTCACGGCCTCTCTCGTCCGCAACCATCCTCCGCCACTATCGCCGAGCGGCGTCGAAAGGCAACACGCGCTCGATGAAGCCACCCTGCGTCGTAAGCTCCCAGCCCTCCCCTTGCTGGACGACAAAAAGCCGCTCCCCGGAGGGAGCGGCAGTTGGTGGAGTTCAGTTTATCGTTGACTTGGCGTCAGGCGAGGAAGGGCGCCGCCGCAGCCAGCACGTCTTCTTTGGACATCGGCTCGTCGAAGGCCGAATCCCAGCTCTTCTTGCCGCCGATCTTGCGGACGATGGCGGCATGGCGCGCCTCGACCGAATGGATCTGCAGCGCGACGGTCAGGATGTCGTCGTTCGAGATCAGGTTCGCCGCCTGGCCCTTGTAGGCCGCGACGCCGAGGTCTTCGAACGTCTGGCTGAGCGTCAGGTAGGTGTCGAAGTTCGTGAGCGCGTCGGCGTAGGTACCGCCTGCCGTCAGGTCGAGGGCGGGACGGTGGATCGCCTTGTCACCCAGCGCGGCCGAGAGGAACGCCACGTGCGCTGCCTCGTGCTTGCCGATCTGGTTGAAGATGCCGACATACTTCTCGGGGATAAGGCCCGGGGCATCGAGGCCCGAACGGTAGAACGCGTCCTCGATATGCTCGAGCGTCAGCGCGAACACCAGCACGTCGGTGATTTCCGCCGGCAGTTCCTGCCCGAAGGCCTGCTGCGACGCCATCGCCAGCACCAAGGGAGCGCTGGCCAGCGCGCCGAGCTTCAGCATCGATGAACTCAGCAGCGCGCCGTCATTGGCGGTCAGGCGTTCCGTGATCTCGGGATCGACGGTCGACAGGAGATTGTTGGTGGTCTTCATTTTCTTATCTCCTCACATGAACGCTTTGGCGGTGACTTCGGTCGTGATGAAAGGGTCGGCTGCCGCCAGCACCGCGGCCGGCTCCAGCGCGACATCGAGGCCGTTCTCGTCGACGACGTCGTCGCCAGCGAACGAAACGCTGTCCATGTTCAGCATGTCGCGGATAGCTGCGGCGTGCCGTGCCTCGATCGAAACGATCTTGCCGGCCGCGAGCAGGTAGTCGGGGTTCTCGATCAGCTTGCCGGCGCCGTTATAGGCGGCGACACCGAGATCCTCGAAGGTCTTGGCGGTATTAAGCACGCTGTCGCGGCTGGTGAAATCCACGGCCGAGAAGTCGACTTCCAGGTCGGGGATCGCGTCGTCCGCAAGTGCGTCCTTGAGGAAATCGCGATGCGCAACTTCATGGTCGCGGATATCGGTTAGCCACGAGGTCTCGTCCTCGGTGATGCCCGAATACGGGGTGTCGATCACCTGGGTGTAGAAGGCGGCCTCGAGCTGCTCGAGGGCGTACGCGTAGTTCAGCACGCCGACATCGCCCTCGCCGAGATCGGCTGCCAGCGCCGCAGAGATACCGAAGTTCGGTAGCCAGACGCCACTGACGGCGACGACCGCACTGGCGGCGCCAGTCCACTTCAGCAAATGTCGACGCGATAATTTCATCCGGTCCATGATGGTACTCCTTGTTTGCCTCATCAGCTGGAGCAGCTACGAGCAATAGAAGATCATGTTTTCATTTATTTTACTTTGTAGTCGCGCTATATTTCCAATAATTCAGAAATTATGACGGAACTTTAGATGTATACGTTAGTTTGTAAGCTAAACGAATATTGATCGCATACTTATGGAACCATGTCGTCGCGGACACGTTTGCACCACCCATGGTCGCCCCTCAACCACACCCCGCCCCACACCCACTGTCACCCCGGCGAAGGCCGGGGCCCATCCTGATAGCTCGGAGTAGCACCGCACCGCCTCAACACCCC
>CAIMLX010000218.1 GCA_903842455.1 uncultured Hyphomicrobiales bacterium
AACGGCAAGGACCCAGCGGCGTTCACGACGTCGAACTTCACCGCCGAGGGGGCCGAGAAGGCCCTGACTCCGGCCTGGGACATCCTCAAGGACCTCTCGTCGTCGCTGTTCGATGGTGGCGCCTATACCGGCGGCAATACTCCGTCGTTGCAACTGCTCGGCCAGGGCGCTGTCACCATGATCCCGGCCTGGTCGGACCAGGCCATTCAGGCGATCAACACCGGCGTGCTGCCCGAGACCACCGGCCTCGTCCAGCTTCAGGACCTTGCCCTGCCCGGCGGTTTCTCGCGCTCGGTCGTGCTGGCCAACGGCGCCAACAAGGACGCGGCGATCAAGCTGGCGGACTTCATCCTCTCTGAGGAGATCCAGTCCGCCGTCCTCAGCGAACTCGGCGGCTTCCCCGGCGTTGCCTGGGACTACGTGAACCAGGACCTGCGCCAGAAGTATGCCGACGTGATCCCGACCACCATCCCGTCCTTCCCCGGCGGTGACTGGGAGAAGGCGATCAACGACGGCTGGTACCGCAACGTTGCCCCGAACGTGGACCGCAACGCGTGAGCCTGACGCCGGCGAGCGACATCGTCGGCAAGAAACCCGGCAGGGGGCTTTCGGGCCTCCTGCTGGTCGCGATTCCGGTATTCCTCGTGTGCTGGATGGTGATCTGGCCGATCCTCTCGGCCATCTGGCGCACGGTGTGGATCAGGAACGATGGCGGTACCGGCTCGAGCTTTTCGCTCGAGACCTACCAGTTCTTCTTTTCCGACCAGTACAGCCTCAACAACCTCTATGTGACGCTGTGGACAACGGCGGTCTGCGCGGCGCTGCTGCTGCTGATCTGCATTCCCATCGCGCTCTACCTCAGATTTTCCACCGGTAAGCTCGCGGCCTACGTTCAGGGCCTCGCGATCTTCCCGATGTTCGTGCCGTCGATCATCCTGAGCTATGCGCTGATCCGGGTGCTCGGCCCCAACGGCACCGTCGACCTGCTGCTGAATGCGGTGAGCCTGCCGAAAATCCGCTCGCCCTACCTGACGCCATGGGGGCCGGTGATCGGGCTCGTGTGGGACAATATCCCGCTGACGGTACTGATCCTCGTTTCGGGCCTCGGCAGCGTGTCGAACCAGTCCATCGAGGCGGCGCGCGATGTTGGCGCCGGGCGGATCGCAACGTTCTGGTACATCATCCTGCCGCGCATCTCGAACTCCATCCTCGTCGCCATCAGCTTCACGGTGCTCGGACTGTTCTCCGCCTTCACCCTGCCCTATGTGCTCGGCCCGGCCGCGCCCGAGATGATGGGGCCGTTCATGCAACGCACCTTCCGCGACCTGAACGACCCGGTGATGGCCATCACCCAGGCGGTCATCGCGTTTGGCTTCTGCATCGTGTTCGGGCTGTTCTACGTCCGCTCCGTCGCCAAGAACCGGGCTCCGTGATGGCCCGCCTCCTCGTCGAAAAGCGGACGGACTGGGTGGGCATCGGCTTTGCGGCCGTGCTGTCGATCATCATCGTGTTCCCGCTGCTGGTGGTTTTCACCTGGTCGGTCACCAATGTGTGGCGCTATCCATCGGTGATCCCGCAGGAGTTCGGACTGAGGTTCTGGCAGGCGACGCTGGCGCGGGCGGACGTCTGGTCGTCGATCACCATGAGCCTGACCCTGGCCACGGTCGTCACGCTGCTGTCGGCGCTCATCTGCCTACCGGCCGCCTATGCGTTTGCGCGGCTCGATTTCCCCGGCCGGAGCATCCTGTTCTTCTCGTTCCTCGCCGGGCACGCCTTCCCGAAGTTCGGCCTGCTGGTTGCCATCGCGGCGATCTTCCTGCAGCTCAACCTCATCGGCACGTTCTGGGGCGTGGTGCTGATCCAGCTGGTCGGCACGTTGCTGTTCATGATCTGGATTCCCGTCGCCGCTTTCCAATCGGTCGATCGACGGATGGAGGAAGCGGCGCGCGACGTCGGCGCTTCGCCGGCCCGGGTGTTCTGGTCCATCACCCTGCCCCAGGCCGGCCCTACCATCGCTGCGGCCGTGCTCCTCAGCTTCGTCGGCACGTTCTACGAAACCGAAGGCGCCTGGCTGATCGGCGCCCCGCAGATCCGCACCATGCCGGTGCTGATGATCAGCTTCATCAACAACCAGCCGGTGATCCAGTATGGCGCGGTGCTCTCCGTGCTGCTCTGGATACCGAGCTTCGTCGCCCTGTTGTTTGCGCGCCGCGTCATCTCGTCGGGCAGCTTTGCCCGCGGCTTCGGCGCCTGAAAGGTTTTCATGGCAGTCCTCGACATCAAGGACGTGAGCAAGGTGTTCTCGACCACCGTGGCGGTGGACAGGTTCAACCTCACTGTCGGTGACGGCGAACTCGTCTGCCTGCTCGGCCCCTCGGGCTCCGGCAAGTCCACGCTGCTCCGCATGGTCGGCGGCTTCGAGACCCCAAGCGCCGGGGTGGTTGCCATCGATGGCGAGGACGTCACGCGGGTGCCGCCCGAGAAGCGGCCGACCGGCATGGTGTTCCAGAGCCATGCGCTGTGGACGCACATGAACGTCTTCAAGAACCTCGCGTTTGGCCTGAAGCTGCGCCGGCTGCCCGCCGACGAGATCAAGCGCAGGGTGGACGCGGTACTCGAACTGGTTGGCCTCGGCGGGTTCGGCCACCGCGCTACCAACCAGTTGTCTGGCGGACAGCAGCAGCGCGTGGCGCTGGCGCGCTCGCTGGTCCTCGAACCAAAGATCCTCCTGCTCGACGAGCCGTTCGCCTCCCTCGACCAGCACCTGCGCGAGCGGCTGCGCGAGGAGGTTCGCGACATCCAGCAGCGGCTCGGCATCACCACGCTGTTCGTCACCCACGGGCAGGACGAAGCGCTGAGCATGGCCGACCGCATCGTGGTGATGCGCGATGGCAAGATCGAGCAGGTGGCGCCTCCCGATTTCCTGTACCGCCAGCCGCAGACGCCATTCGTCGCCAGCTTCATCGGCACCATGAACCTGATCGAGGGCGTCGTGTCGGGCGGACAGTTCTCGCGCCCCGGCCTCAAGTTGCCGCTGCCGATTGCCGATGGCCCGGCCACCGTGGCGGTTCGTCCAGAGGCGCTGGCGATCGTGAAATCGGGCGAGCCAGACAGCGCGCGCATCCATCGCATCACCGACTACGGGGCGCACGCCATCGTCGATCTCGAACTGCCAGACGGCTTCCGGCTCAAGGCGACGGTGCCGGATGCGCGCGAGTGGAGCGGCGTACAGGCGGCGACGCTTGCACCACGCGCCTTCGCAGCGTACCGCGAAAATGTCGTGGCGTACCGGAGCTGACCTGCACCATGGGCGATGCGCCGATCTCGGTCACCCGCAACGGGCACCGGACCTTCTTCAAGTGGCATCGCGGGCGCAGGCGCCGCAGCGACCCGGTGTTCACCGGCAGGCGGATCATCGAAGGGATGCAGGCCGGCGCCAGCATCGAGGTTGACCTCGTGGTGCACGCGGACAACGGCA
This sequence comes from uncultured Hyphomicrobiales bacterium, assembly GCA_903842455.1. Lineage (GTDB taxonomy): Bacteria > Pseudomonadota > Alphaproteobacteria > Rhizobiales > Devosiaceae > Devosia_A. The sequence goes on from CAIMLX010000218.1 coordinate 3,479, forward strand.
TGGCCGTGCTGCACAACCTGTCGCTCGAGCGCGAGACCACCGGAACCGGGCTGGTACGAGACACATCGGCCGCGGTGTTGCGCGACCTCAAGCTGCGCGGCAATGACGGGGAGCCGATCGCGGACCGGGTAATGCTGCTCGAAGACCTCGCCGCACTGATCGCCCGCGACGGCGCCCATCCGGACGCGCTGCTGCAGCTCGATTACAAGGAAGACGCCACCGTGCTCACGCCCGGGGTGGTGAGCAACTTCGCCGAGGCGCTAGGCCCGGTTGCGGGCCACTTCATCGTGTCCTCGGGCGATGCGGCCTCGGTGCAGATCCTCACGGAAGCCGTCCCCGGCATCCATGTCGGCTACGACCCGTGCCACGAGGGTGCCATCGAACGGCTGATGGAGAGCCGGGATTACGCCGGCTTCGTCGCCGATGCCGTCGCGGCATCGCCGAAGGCGGAGATGATCTACCTCGCCTGGGAACTGGTGATCGAGGCCGACAAGGACGGCTTCGACATCGTCGGTGCGTTCCACACGCATGGACGGCGGATCGATGCCTACACGATCAGGCACGTCGATACCGAGACGCTGCCGATCCTCGAGCGGCTGCTGGCGCTCCGGGTGGACCAGATCACCACCGACGACCCCGAGGGGATGTCGGCGGCGCTGGGCGACCCGCAATAACCCTTGCCTCTATAATAAAAGCAAATGCTGCCAGCGCCACGGTAGTTCTAGGCTCCCTCATTGATTTGAGGGATTCGTTTTGGCACAGCGCGTATTCGGGCCCGACCAGCGGGACGGCAACTGGTATTTCTACGCCTACGTCGAGGGCCAGCAGATGCAGTGGGGCCCCTACCGCACGGAAGAGTTTGCGAGGGGCGCGCGCGATTCGATCGAGCGGCGCCTGAGCGGCGGGCCGGTGGCGCGGCCAGTGCCGGTCGAAAGGACTGGCCCGGCGACCCGGTTGGCGGTCGGCCCTGCATAGTCAACCTGCCGCTATTTCGGGTTCTTCCGCGGCACGTCCTTGAGGTGCTCCAGCAGGTAGGCGTGCGTCGCCGCGTTGGCGATGATCAGCGTGCCGGTCTGCTCGTAGATTTCGGGTCCGCGGCCCCACCAGTCGGTCACTACGCCGCCGGCTTCCTGCACGCAGAGGATGCCCACCGCGGTGTCGGAAAAGCCGGTCTCCTCGAAGTAGCCGGTCAGGCGGCCCATCGCCACATAGGCGGCCGAGTTGGCGGCGCTGCCGACGATGCGGATGGCGCCGATCGGGGCGCGGATGGCATCGAGGCGCTGATAGGCGCCGGGATAGAGCTGGAGATTCGGGGTCGGCAGGCCGGTGCCGATGGCGAACAGCGCAACGTCGGCCTGCTGGCTGACCCGCAGCCGCTCGCCGTTCATGAAGGCGCCCTGCCCCGGGATGGCGGTGAACATCTCGTCCGACACCGGATTGTAGAGCGCGCCCGCGACAGTCTGGTTGCCGCGGCGGAGCGCAATCGAGATGGTGTAGTGCTGGCCGTTGATGAAATTGGTGGTGCCATCGATGGGGTCGACCAGCCAGCGGTGCTCGGCGTCGCCGCGTTCGGTGGGCGGGAACTCCTCGCCATAGAAGCTCCAGTCCGGCCAGCGACCCATCAGCCGGTCCCGGATCAGCAGCTCGGACTCGCGATCGGCGTCCGAGACGAAATCGGCTGGCCCCTTGATGCCGATCTCTAGGTCGCGGAAACGCTTGAAATGTTCCAGCGTCAGCGCTCCGGCCTCGCGGGCGGTGGCGACCATTTCGTCGAGAACGGCATCGTATGAAAGCGGCATGATCAGGTGAATCTCCATGTCTGACCGGAGCTTAGCCCAGGCCCGAGACGGTAGAATAACGGGAACCGTGCCAAGCTTCCAACCGTTCTGCGGTGGAGGCGAGGGGTTTGTTGGATCATGGCGGCGAAAATACACATCGTGGTGCGCCACAATGGCGCCGGATGGCAGGTGCTGACCATCGGCAAGCCGGCAACGTCCGCTGAAGCCGCCCGGCCCTATTCCAGCCGCGAGCAGGCGCTGTCCGATGCGCTGTTCTCAGCCCGCATGCTTGACGCCTTGGGTGAAGAGGTGGAGGTGCTGCTCGAGGGTAGCGACGGGGTCAGGCCGGTCACCGAGGAGACGAGCCAGATCTGGCTGCGGCACTGATCACTCCGAGCGCCCGGCAAAAGCGAGGGTCTTCTGCGAGTTCTTGTCGGTCTTGAGCAGCGCCATCCGCATCCTGGCGTGCAGCCGCTCGGCGTGTTTCTGCGCGAGCGTGAGGACAAGCCGTCTTCCGTTTTCACCAAAGAGGGCCGATAGCGGACCGGCCAGTCGCTTCAGGGCGGCGGGCGCATCGGTGGCGAGCAGCGCGTCCTCGAGCGACAGGATGGCCTCGATGTGTCCGGGCTCGCCCTGGCGACCGGCGCGGCCGGCCAGTTGGTCGTCGATGCGGCGGGCCTCGTGGCGTTCCGACATGATGACGTGCAGCCCGCCCCGCTCCGCCGCGCCAGGGCCGAGGGGGATATCCGTGCCGCGACCGGCCATCGAGGT
>CAIMLX010000219.1 GCA_903842455.1 uncultured Hyphomicrobiales bacterium
AACCGCTTCCGGCTGTTCGTCGACGAGATGGGGGAGCGCCTGATCCCGCGGCGGACGCTAGGCGCCAGTTTTGTGGACGAGGCGAGCAAGGCAGAGTTCCTGGGGCATATCGAGACGGAGCATCTGCGCATCCTCGCGGCCATTGCCGACCGCAAGCCAGACGATGCGCGGCTCGCCATGCGGCGGCACCTCGAGGATGGGCGGCGGCGCTACCGGGAGTGGCGGATGGCGCATGATTTCGGCGCGCTGACCTGAGGAGCGGGCCGAGTTCCAGGGTTTTGGCAAGGCGCTATCCCGGCCAGCCGGGATAGCGTCGTGTTGGAGCCGTCGAGGACTTAGCCGAGTGCAGGCAGCGCTGGCCGGGTGGCGATCGCCTTGCGGACCGTCGCCTCGACCTTGGCGCGCTGCTCGCCACTGAGCGGCTTGCGGGGCAGGCGGACGCGTTCGTTGGTGCCGATTTCCAGGGCTTCGGCGAGCTTGATGTTCTGCACCAGGTAGGTGGAGACATCGAGGTCGAGCAGCGGGCGGAACCACTGGTAGATCGCGAGGGCCTCGTCGTAGCGCTTGGCCATCATCAGCCGGTAGATCGCCACGGTTTCCCTGGGGAAGGCGGTGACGAGGCCGGCGATCCAGCCGACGGCGCCGACGGCCAGTGCCTCGAAGGCGTAGTTGTCGACGCCGGTGAACACGGCCATCTTGCCCTTCAGCAGATGCACCGCCTCGGTGGTGCGACGGATGTCGTCGGAGCTTTCCTTGACGGCGACGAAGCGCTTGTCTTCGGAAAGTTCGAGCAGCATGTCGTTGGTGACATCGACCCGGTAGCCGATGCGGTTGGAGTAGATCATCACCGGCAGGTCGGCGGCGTCGGCGACGGCGCGCAGGGCGGTGAGGGTCTCATCGCGGTTGGTGTGGTAGACCATCGACGGCACCACCATGAGCCCGGAGGCGCCGGCCTTGGCAGCCCGCTCGGCGAGCTTGCAGGACTGGTAGGTCGCGGCTTCCGCAATGGTCAGGATAGCGGGCTTGCCCTTCGTCGCCTGCTGGATGGCCTTGAGCACATCGAGGCGCTCGTCATGGCTCAGCATCGGGCCTTCGCCCAGCGAGCCGCAGGCGATCAGCCCATCGACGCCGGCATCGACCTGCAGGCCGTAGCAGCGCTCCATCTCTTTGAAATCAAGCGCACCGTCCTCGGTGAACTTGGTGGTGACCGCTGGAATTACACCTTGCCACACTTGTCGATGTCCTTTTCAACTTTGCGATTGGGCGTGCCTAGCACCCTGCACGCAAATTGTCGACATGGCGGTTTGTTGGGTCCGGCGGGTGCCGAATGGAGCGGTAGCGCCGGCCGGAGCGCTGCGCTAGAAGGCAGTATGGCTACGTTTCGCGACACATCTTCCGACGACACCGCCGAAGCGCCGCGGGTGCGCGGGTCGGGCGCGCAAAAGGTGTATGAGACGCTGCGCAAGGCGATCCTCGAGCTGGAGCTCGACCCCGGCAGCCCGCTCGACGAAGTCAGCCTCTCGGCCCAGTTCGACATGTCGCGCACGCCGATCCGCGAGGCCCTGGTGCGGCTGGCGGCCGAAGGACTGGTCACCACGCTGCCCAATCGCAACACGATCGTTGCCACCATCGATTTCGTGCGGCTGCCGGTCTATTTCGAGGCGTTGAGCCTGATGTACCGGGTGACGACGCGGCTTGCGGCGATCAACCGCCGCCCGGAGCAGCTGATCCCGGTGCGGGCCTGGCAGGCGGCCTTCGCCGCGGCGGTGGATCGGCAGGACGCGCTGGCGATGATCGCGTCGAACCGCGATTTTCACGTCGCCATCGCCGAAGCCGGCGGCAACCCGTATTTCACGCAACTCTTCACCCGCCTGCTCGATGAGGGGCGGCGCATCCTGCGGCTCTACTATTCGAGTTTCGACGATCGTCTGCCCCGGCAGTATGTCGAGGAGCACGACATGCTGGTGCGGGCGATCGAGGCCGGCGATGCTGAACTCAGCGAACGACTGGCCGGGGAGCATGCGGCGCAGATCGTGCGGCAGATCCAGAGTTACATCGCTCGCGACCAGACGAGCGGCATGCGCCTCGACTGAGGTTGTTGCGGAAAAGAACCGCGACGCAGCAAATCGTTAATGGGGGTTTGACAGCACTGGCGGAGTCAGGTGAGGGTTCGCCGGTTGCGCGGGGCGGCGTAAGTTATACTGGAACGTTGAAGTAGTTCGCGTCTGACCGACAGACGATCAGCAGGTGGGCTTGGGGAATGCTGCGGGTGCAGGCGCGTTTTTTGGTGGGAATAGCACTGACGCTGGCTCTTGTGCCGGCAGTCCAGGCGCAGAATGTCGACGCGACATCGCGGCAGAACGTGGTGGGTAGTGGCACGGCGGACCGCGCCGGTGCCGAGACCCGGCGGCAGCAACTGTTCCAGCGCATGCTGACCGACCCATCCAACCTCGATCTGGCGTTCGAATACGCAGCGTTGTCGGAGCAGGTGGGCGACCTCGAGGCGGCGATTTCGACGCTCGAGCGCATGCTGGTGTTCGCGCCCGGTTTGCCGCGGCTGCAGTTCGAACTGGGTGTGCTCTACTATCGCCTGGGCTCCTGGAGCACGGCGAAATCCTATTTCACCACGGTGATGGAACAGCCGCTGGTGCCCGACGACGTGCGCAACCAGATCGGTGCCTATATGGGGCAGATCGCATCGCGCGAGGCCGGCAGCCAGTCGTTCGGCGAAGTGGGCATCGGGCTCAGGTACCAGACCAACGCCAATGCCGGTCCGGATTCGCCGTTCATCGATAT
>CAIMLX010000220.1 GCA_903842455.1 uncultured Hyphomicrobiales bacterium
CGCGCCAGCACATCGGCGGCGTAGGCCGCAATCGCCGCCTCGTCGGCGACGTCGAGCCCCCGATATGTCGCGCCGATTTCGCCCGCTATCCGCGCCCCGCGCGCCTCATCCCGATCGGCGATCTCCACGACAAAACCGCCGGCCGCGAACCGCCGCGCCGTCGCCTCGCCGATGCCGCTGGCCCCGCCGGTGACCACAACCACCTTGCTCATTCGTCCCCTCCATAGTCCTTCGCTGCCGCCTCGGGCGTCACCTTGCCGTTGGCGATATCCGACGCGATCGCTGCGCGCGAGCGCTTCGCCGGGTCGCCCCAGCCACCACCGCCCGCCTGCTCGTGCCGGATGACGGTGTCGCGCCCGATCTCCAGCGTCAGCTTGGCCGGCAACACCTCGAACCCCGCGCCGCGGTCGATCAGGTTACGCGACGAGGCCGCGGGCTGCCCGCCGAACAACCCGTAGGGCGGGTGCTCGTGCCGGTCGGCCCGCAATTGCAGCACGGCGCTTTCGGCGAGGAGTCGGTATTGCCGCACCAGCCCCATGCCGCCGCGAAACTGCCCTGCCCCGCCTGAATCCGGCCGAAGCGAATACTCCTCCATCAGCAGCGGGTAGCGCGCCTCGATGGTTTCGATGGGCAGGTTCGACATGTTCTGGCTCGGGTTGGTCACGCCCTCGATGCCGTCCTTGTCGGAGCGCCCGCCCCAGGCGCCGTTGATCATGTCGACCAGCACGAATGGCTTTCGCGACGCCCCGTGATAGCCGCCAATGGCCACCACCGTGTTGCCGCCCTCGCCCGCCGCCATCAGTCTGGCGGGCGCGATCTGCGCAAGCGCACCCATCACCGTATCGACGACGCGATACCCGGTCAGCGCCCGCGCCGCCACCGGCGCCGGCATGCGCGGGTTGAGGATCGACCCCTCCGGCGCCGTTACCGTGATGCAGCGATAGACCCCGGCATTGTTGGGCACATCGTGGTCTAGGGCGCAGCGGATGGTGAGGTAGGTCGATGACTTGACGAAGCTCAGCGTCGAGTTGATCGCGCCCTTCACCTGCGGCGACGAGCCGGCGAAATCTACCCACAGGTGATCGCCCTTCACCGTGATCCTGCAGACGATGGGGATCGGCGCCGGCGAAAACCCGTCGCCATCAATATAGTCGGTGAAGTGGTATTCGCCGTCCGGCCAAGACGCGATCGCCTTGCGCGTCAGTTCCTCGCCATAGTCGATCAGCCGGTCGAAATAGCCTTCGAGTGCCTCGCCGTAGCGCTCGAACAGCCGCCGCATCTCGCGCTCGCCGATATTGCAGGTGGCGTATTGCGCATCGAGGTCGCCCAGCACCAGATCGGGCAGCCGCACGTTCTTTTCGATTATCTTGAACAGCGTCTTGTTGGGCACCCCGCGCTCGTAGAGCTTCATCGGCGAGATCCGGAGGCCTTCCTGGTAAATCTCCGTCGAGTCCGAGGCGTTCGACCCCGGCACCCGTCCGCCGACATCGCAGTGATGCGCGATCACCACCGAGTAGCCGAGCAGCCGTTCGCCCAAGAAGATCGGCTTGAACATGAAGATGTCGGGCAGGTGCATACCCCCGTCATAGGGGTCGTTGAGCACGATCACGTCGCCCGGATACAGGTCGTCGCGGAACCGCTCGATGATCACATCCATCGCGTCGGGCACGGCGCCGAGGTGCAGCGCCACGGTCTTGGCTTGGCTGAGAATCCGCCCTTTGGCGTCGCAAATGGTGACGGAGTAGTCGAGCACGTCGCGTACGATCGGCGAGCGAGCGGTGCGCATCACCGCATAAGCCATGTCGTCGACAATCGTATCGAGTCCCGACTTGATGACCGCGAAGGTGATCGGATCGATGTCGGTCATGCCGCAGCGCCCAGTGTCGCCACGAGGCTGCCCGTTGCATTTGGCTCGACCGTTGCGCCGGGCGGTATGACGATCGTCGTATCGTCGCCCTCGATGATCGCAGGCCCGTCCAGCGCCGCGGTCACACCCTCCCGCCTGATCACTGGCGTGTCGGTCGCACGATGCCGCTCGAACCACACGTCGCGCCGGTAGTCGCCTCGACCGCCGTCCTGCCCCAACATCGGCGACAGTCGCGTGAAGTCGAGCGGCTCGGAATTTCCCGCGTGCGCATGCAGCCGCAGCGCCACGCTCTCCACCGTGTCGGTGGGTGAATAGCCATAGGCCTCGCGATAAGCCGCAATGAATGCCGTTCGCAGCGCCACCGCATCGAAACCCTCGAACGGGATCGAAAGTGCCGCGTCCTGCCCTTCGAGCCTGAGGTCGATCTCGTCGGAAAAGCGCACAGTGCTCGGATCATACCCCTGCGCTGAAAGCGAGGTGACGGCGGCCATCCGCATCTCGGTACGCAGCAGTCCCACCGTCTCGGCATCGAGCAGCTCAAGCCGCGATTGCGCCGAGCGCAGCTCGTGGTGCTCCACCTGCCCCGCCAGCATCCCCATCGCCGTGAACACCCCGGGCGAGGGTGGGAACAGCACGCGGGTGATGCCCAGCGTCCGCGCCAGGTCGCAGGCATGCACAGGCCCCGACCCGCCAAAGGCAAGCAGCGTCAGGTCGCGTGGATCGAGCCCGCGCTCCATCGTCACCGCCCGGATGGCCCGCATCATGTTGGCGTTCGCGATCTCCCGGATGCCGAACGCCGCCGCCTCGATAGACAGGCCGAGCGTCGTCCCTAGCTGCCGCGCGATTGCCCCCCGGGCGGCCACAACATCCAGTTCCAGCGATCCGCCGGCCAGCCGCGGCGGCAGGAACCCGAGCACCACGTTGGCGTCGGTCACCGTCGGCTGCGTGCCGCCGAGCCCGTAGCAGACCGGCCCCGGCAGCGCCCCGGCCGAGCGCGGCCCCACCGTTAGCAGCCCCGCCGGATCGATCGCCGCGATCGACCCCGCACCATTGCCGACTTCCGCCACGTCTACCGTCGGCACCCGCATCATGTAGCCACCGGCCTTGATGAATCGAGACGGCACGGACATCCCGGCCCGAAACTCATACTCGTGTGTGCGCGCCAGCACGCCGCGATGGATCAGCGCTGCCGACGCCGTCGTTCCACCCATGTCGAACGCCACGAGGTTGGCCTCGCCGATCGCCGCCCCGAGCCGCTGCGCGCCGACCGCCCCTGACGATCGTCCCGACGAGATAAAGAACACCGGTTTCTCCCGTGCCACCGCGGAGGAGGAGAGCCCACCGTTCGAGTTGCCGATCAGCAGCGGCGCAGTCACCCCACGTGCCCGCAGCTTCTGTTCGAGCCGGCTGAGATAGCCGCGCAGCGGCGGCAGCACATAGGCATTCACCGCCGTCGTCGATGTCCGCTCGTACTCGCCGGCTTCGGGCAGAACGTCAACCGACGCCGTCACCGCGATCCACGGAAACCCATCGGCGAAGGCCTCGGCGGCCCGCCGCTCGTTGTCCGGGTTCTTGTACGAGTTGAGGAAGCAGATCGCGACCGACTCGACACCCTCGTTCTCAAAGAACCGCCCGGCCGCCTGGATATCGGCAAGCCGCACCGGCACCTTGATCGTGCCATCGGCCAGCGTGCGCTCCTCGGCCTCGAGCCGATAGCGCCGGCTTACCAGCGGCTCAGGCTTGTCCCAGGTCAGGTCGAACATGCCCGGTGTCCTGAGCCGGCCGATCTCCAGCACGTCGCGAAAGCCGCGCGTCGTGATCAGCCCCGAACGCGCTCCGAGCTTTTGCAGCAGCGTGTTCGACCCAACCGTCGTGCCATGCAGCACTTCGGCCAGCTCGCCTGGCGCCAGGCCGGCGGCCGAGAGCACCTGCTCCATCCCGGTCACCACCGCATCTTCCGGCGCAGCGGGCGTCGAGCTCACCTTGGCCGAGTAGGTTGCGCCATCGCTCGCGAGCAGCACCAGGTCGGTGAACGTGCCGCCGATATCGACACTCAGTCGGGCCGTTCGCGCCATCAGGTCTTGTCGGAGTTCAGCTTGCCGGCGTTGGCCCAGTCATGCGGCTCGACATCCTGGAACACGATGTCCACCACCTCGGGCCGGCACTTCAGGATCCGCGCCGTCTCCCGGGTAATCACCTCAGCGAACTCGCGTTTCTGCTCCACCGTCCTGCCCTTGAGCAGTTCCACCTTGATCATCGGCATTTTGGATTTTTCTCCTAGAGCCAGGCGTTCACGTGCCAGGGAGCGAACTCGTCCTCCCCGTAGCCCAGCAGTTCACTTTTCGTCGGCTTGCCCGATGCGGTGGCGATCATTTCGCGAAACACGACCTCGCCCATCTCGTCGATCGAACTCTTCCCATCGAGGATGGTGCCGCAGTTGACGTCCATGTCCTCTTCCATGCGGGCAAACATCGCGGTGTTGGTGGCAAGCTTGATCGACGGCGACGGCCGGCAGCCGAAGCACGAACCGCGCCCGGTGGTGAAGGCGATGAGGTTAGCCCCGCTCGCGACCTGCCCGGTCGCCGACATCGGATCGAACCCCGGCGAGTCCATGAACACCAGCCCGCGCGAAGTGAGCGGCTGCCCGTAGCCGATCACGTCGGTCAGGTTCGTCGTACCGCCCTTCGCCACGGCGCCCAGCGATTTTTCGAGGATGGTCGTCAGCCCTCCGGCCTTGTTCCCCGGCGAGGGGTTGTTGTCGAAGCCCTGCGGCTCATTCCGGGTGTAGTCTTCCCACCACTCGAGCAGCCCGATCAGCTTCTCGCCGACATCGCGCGTGACCGCCCGCTCGAGCAGCAGGTTCTCCGCCCCATAGATCTCCGGCGTCTCCGCCAGGATAGCCGTGCCGCCGCAGGCCACCAGCCGGTCGACCGCCGCGCCCAACGCCGGGTTGGCCGAAATCCCCGAGAAGCTGTCCGAGCCGCCACATTGCAGTCCC
>CAIMLX010000221.1 GCA_903842455.1 uncultured Hyphomicrobiales bacterium
CCGGGCGAGGATCCCGTCGTCGTGGTCTCGAACATGACCCCGGTGCCGCGCGAGAATTACCGCGTGCCCATGCCGCTGGCCGGCAACTGGGTGGAACGACTGAACACCGACGCCGGGTGGTACGGCGGGACCAACAAGGGCAACCAGGGCAAGGTGGTCGCGCGGGCCAGCGATGTGGAGGGTCTCGGCCCCTACGCCGACCTGTATCTGCCACCGATGTGCACGCTGTTTCTGAAATACGATCCCGCCTAAGCGGGACCTGAGGGAGGACAACCATGGCTGACTACCGCACCCCATCGCCGCTGGCGCGCGAGGCAATGGCCTACGTGCTGGCGGGCGGACGAGGCACGCGACTGTTCGAACTGACCGACCGGCGCGCCAAGCCGGCCGTCTATTTCGGCGGCAAGTCGCGCATCATCGATTTCGCGCTGTCGAATGCGCTGAACTCCGGCATCCGCCGTATCTCGGTGGCGACGCAGTACCAGGCGCACTCGCTGATCCGCCACCTGCAGCGCGGCTGGAACTTCCTGCGCACCGAGCGAAACGAGAGTTTCGACGTGCTCCCGGCCAGCCAGCGTGTGTCCGAGACGCAGTGGTACGAGGGTACCGCCGACGCCGTGTTCCAGAACATGGACATCATCGAGGATTATGGCCCGCGCTACATCGTGCTGCTGGCGGGCGACCACATCTACAAGATGGACTACGAAATCATGCTCCGGCAGCATGTGGACACCGGGGCGGACGTCACCATCGGCTGCCTCGAAGTGCCGCGCATGGAAGCCACCGGCTTTGGCGTGATGGCTGTGGATGGGCGCGACCGCGTGCTCGATTTCGTCGAAAAGCCCAAGGACCCGCCGGGCATCCCCGACAAGCCGGACATCGCGCTGGCCTCGATGGGCATCTACGTGTTCGAGACGCGCTTCCTGATGGAACAGCTGCGCCGCGACGCTGCGACCGAGGGGTCGAGCCGCGACTTCGGCAAGGACATCATCCCCTACATCGTCAAGAACGGCTCGGCCTGGGCCCACCGCTTCCCGCGCTCCTGCGTCCGCTCGCCCAACGAGGAAGTGGCCTATTGGCGCGATGTCGGCACCATCGATGCATACTGGAAGGCCAATATCGACCTGACGGACGTGACCCCGCAGCTCGACCTCTACGATCGCGACTGGCCGATCTGGACCTTCGCCGAGATCACCCCGCCGGCCAAGTTCGTCCACGATTTCGACGGCCGGCGCGGCTCGGCGGTGAACTCGCTGGTGTCGGGCGACACCATCATTTCGGGCGGCCAGCTCGACCGCACGCTGCTGTCGACCGGCGCCCGCGTCCACTCCTATTCCGAACTGCACGAGGCGGTGGTGCTGCCCTATTGCACCATCGGGCGCGGTGCGCGGCTGCGAAAGGTCGTGATCGATCGCGGCGTGAACATCCCCGAGGGGCTGGTGGTCGGTGAGGATCCCGGTTTCGATGCCCAGTGGTTCCGTCGCACCGCCGAAGGAGTGACGCTGGTCACCCAGCCGATGGTCGACAAATACGTTGCCAGTCGCTGACGGGAGAGCGGATGATCGAAGTCCTGTCGGTTGCCTCCGAAGCCTACCCGCTGATCAAGACGGGCGGGCTGGCGGATGTGGTTGGGGCACTGCCATCGGCGCTCGCGCCGCATGGCGTGTCGATGCGCGTGCTGCTGCCGGGCTACCCCAAGGTCATGGAAGCGCTGGCGGCCAGCGGTCGCGAGGTCTGGTTCTACCCGGACTTCTTCGGCGGCGAGGCGCGCCTGATCGCCGGGCGGGCCGGTGGCCTCGACGTGATCGCGCTGCAGGCCGACCACCTCTACGCGCGGCCCGGCAGTCCGTATCTCGGGCCGGACGGCAGGGACTTCCCGGACAACTGGCGGCGCTTCGCGGCGCTGGGCTACGCTGCCTATGACCTGAGCTGTGGCATCGTCGAGGGCTACCGGCCCGACATTCTCCACTGCCACGACTGGCAGTCGGGGCTCGCCCCGGCCTATGTGAAATACAACCCCGGCTCGACCGCCAGGACCATCATTACCGTCCACAACATCGCCTTCCAGGGCATCGTGGGCTGGGAGAGCTTCAACGCGCTGCGGCTCGACTTTGCAGCGGCCGGCGACGGAGCGATCGAGTATTTCGGCAATATCAGCTACCTGAAGGCGGCGCTCGCCACCGCCGATGCAATCACCACGGTAAGCCCGACCTACGCGCACGAAATCCGCACCGCCTCCTACGGCATGGGGCTCGAGGGTCTGCTCAAGGCGCGGGCCGACGTGGTGCACGGCATCCTCAACGGCATCGACCAGCACGCCTGGGACCCGAGCCGCGACGAGACCCTGCCGCAGACCTATTCGGCCTCCACCATCGTCAACCGCGCCCCCAACAAGCTGGCGCTCGAGGAGCGGTTCGGGCTCGCGCACGACGACAGCCCGATCTTCGCCGTGGTGAGCCGCCTCACCTGGCAGAAGGGCCTCGATATGCTGGTGCCGCTCTGCGACCAGCTGGTCGAGCGCGGTGCGCGGCTGGTCGTGCTGGGCTCGGGCGACCCGGAGATCGAGAACGGCTTTAACGGCGCCGCGATGCGCCACCCTGGCCGCATCGGCGTCGTCATCGGCTATGACGAGGGGCTGAGCCACCTGGTGCAGGCCGGCGCCGACGTGATGATGGTGCCCTCGCGCTTCGAGCCGTGCGGCCTCACCCAGCTCTATGGCCTACGCGATGGCTGTGTGCCGCTGGTGAGCCGCGTCGGCGGGCTCGCCGATACGGTGATCGATGCCAACGAGGCGGCGGTGGAGGCGGGTGTCGCGACCGGCGTGGTGTTCTCGCCGGCCACCGAGGAAGCGCTCAGCGAAGCCATAAGGCGCACGATTGCGCTCTATGAGCGGCCCAAGGTGTGGCACAAGATGCAGCGCCGGGGGATGAAGTCAGACGTTTCCTGGGAAGCGAGCGCCGAGAAATACGCCGACCTCTATGCGTCACTACTGGGGCTTGAACGCGATGCCGATACAGACGATTAACACCACCCCGTTCACCGACCAGAAGCCCGGCACCTCGGGCCTGCGCAAGCGGGTGACCGAGTTCAGCCGTCCCCACTATGTCGAGAACTTCGTGCAGTCGATCTTCGACTCGCTCGAAGGTTACAAGGGCCGGACGCTAGTGATCGGCGGCGATGGTCGCTACTTCAACGACGTTGCCATCCAGCGCATCATCCGCATCGCCTCGGCCAACGGCTTTGGCGCGGTGCTGGTGGGGCAGGGCGGTATCCTGTCGACGCCTGCTGCGAGCCATGTCATCCGGCACCACAGGGCCTTCGGTGGCCTGATCCTGTCGGCCAGCCACAACCCGGGCGGGCCGGACGGCGACTTCGGCATCAAGTACAATGTGAGCAATGGCGGCCCGGCGCCCGAAAAGATCACCGACGCGGTGTTTGCGCGCTCCAAGGTCATCGACCGCTACCTGACCATCGAGGCGCCGGACGTCGATCTGAGCGCCATTGGCACCCACCATTCCGGCGCCATGGTGGTGGAGGTGATCGATCCGGTCACCGACTATGCCGACCTCATGCAGACGCTGTTCGATTTCGACCGGATACGCGCCATGTTTGCGGGCGGCTTCCGCATGCAGTTCGACGCCATGCACGCCGTCACCGGCCCCTACGCCCACCGTATCCTCGAGGATATCCTCGGCGCGCCGAAGGGCACCGTGATCAACGGCACGCCATCGCCCGATTTCGGCGGTGGTCATCCTGACCCCAACCTCGTTTACGCCAAGCCGCTCTACGACCTGATGATGAGCGACGACGCGCCCGACTTCGGGGCCGCGTCGGATGGCGACGGTGACCGCAACCTGATCATCGGCCGCGGCCGCTTCGTCACCCCGTCGGATTCGCTCGCCATCCTCGCAGCCAACGCCCCGCACGCGCCGGGCTACGCCGCGGGCATTGCCGGCATCGCCCGCTCCATGCCGACCTCGGCGGCGGCCGACCGCGTGGCCGAGAAGCTCGGCATCGAGATGCACGAGACACCGACCGGCTGGAAGTTCTTCGGCAACCTGCTCGACGCCGGGCGCGTCACCATCTGCGGCGAGGAATCGGCCGGCACCGGCTCTAACCATGTGCGCGAGAAGGATGGCCTGTGGGCCGTGCTGCTCTGGCTCAATGTGCTGGCGGCGCGGGGCCAGGGCGTGGACGAGATCGTGCTCGACCACTGGGCCACCTATGGCCGCAACTACTACACCCGCCACGACTACGAGGAAGTGGATGCCGCGGCTGCCAGCCAGTTGATGGACGACCTGCGGGCGAAGCTGCCGGCGCTGGTCGGCCAGCGGCTCGAAGGGCGCGAGGTTTCCTACGCCGACGACTTCACTTATCACGACCCGGTCGATGGCTCGACGAGCGGCAAACAAGGCATCCGGATCGGCTTCATCGACGGCTCGCGCATCGTCATCCGGCTCAGCGGAACCGGAACTGTCGGCGCTACGTTGCGGCTCTACCTCGAAAGGTATGAGCCCCCCCATGGACAGCACGATCTCGACACCCAGTCTGCACTCCAGCCTCTCATCGGCATCGCCGACAGCCTCGCCGGAATCCGTGAGCGCACCGGCCGTACTGCGCCGAGCGTTGTCACTTGAGGATCCGGCACTCGTGACTCCTCAACTCGTGCCCGGTGGTGGCTCGTCCGAAAAGCTCGGCGCCACCATCACCGCCGACGGCGTGAACTTCGCCGTCTATTCCGAGGCCGCCTCGGCCATCTGGGTATCCATCTACGACGAGATCGACACCGAGATTGCCCGGATCGAACTCGATGGCCATACCGACAACATCCATCACGGGCTTGTCGCCGGAATCGGGGCAGGGGCCCGCTACGGCTTCCGCGCCGATGGCCGCTACGACCCCGACCAGGGCTACTTCTTCGACCCCAACAAGCTGCTCGTCGACCCCTACGCGAAGCGCCTCGACCGCGTGTTCGTTCGCTCTCCACGGCTCCGGCTGCATCGCGATGAGGCGGTCGATACCGCCCCGCTGATCCCCAAGGCGATTGTCGTTGGCGCGACCAACAAGCCGATCATGCCGCGCCGCCGCGCGCCGGGCATGTTCTATGAACTGAACGTCCGCGGCTTCACCATGCGTCACCCGTCTGTTCAGGGACCGTTGCGCGGCACCGTCGCCGGGCTCACCACACGGCGGGTCATCGAGCACTTCAAGTATCTCGGCGTCGACACCGTGCAGTTGATGCCGACCGCTGCCTGGATCGACGAAGGCCACCTGCCGGCGCTGGGCCTGACCAACGCCTGGGGCTACAACCCGGTCAGCTACTTCGCGATCGATCCGCGCCTCGCGCCCCGCGGCCCGCAGGAACTGCGCTACATGACCGATACCTACCGCAAGGCGGGCATCTCGGTGATTCTCGACGTGGTCTACAACCACACCGGCGAAGGCGACGCGCAGGGCCCGATGCTGTCGATGATGGGCCTCGACGCCCATACCTACTATCGCTTCGTCGAGTCCGACGGAAAGCAGCACCTCGTCAACGACACGGGCACCGGCAACACCCTGCGCTGCGACCACCCGGCCACCCAGCGACTGGTGATCGACAGCCTGCGCTACTGGGTCGAGGAGATGGGCGTCTCCGGCTTCCGCTTCGACCTTGCTCCGGTGCTCGGCCGCGAGCCGGGGTTCAACCCGAACGCCCAGATGCTGAAGATGATCAAGGCCGACCCCGTGCTGAGCAAGGCGATCCTCGTCGCCGAGCCCTGGGATCCGGGTCCGGGCGGCTATCAACTGGGCCGCTTCGGCAAGGAGTTCCACGAGCACAACGACACCTACCGCGACGAGATTCGCTCGTTCTGGAAGGGCGGCCACGGCAAGATCGGTGCACTGGCCGGCAAGGTGTCCGGCTCAGCTGAAATCTTCAACTTCGCCGGCCGCAAGCCGTCGGCTGGCGTCAATATGCTGGCCGTCCACGATGGTTTCACGCTCCTCGATCTCGTCAGCTACCTCGACAAGCACAACGAGGCGAATGGCGAAGACAACCGCGACGGCCACAACAACAACCACTCGTGGAACTGCGGCGTCGAAGGGCCGACCGACGACGAGGCCGTCAACGCCATGCGTCACCGCGATGTCCGCGCCATGCTCGCCACCCTGTTCCTCTCCCGCGGCCTGCCGCTGCTGCAGCAGGGCGACGAGTTCGGCCGCACCCAGCAGGGCAACAACAACGCCTATGCTCAGGACAACGAGATCACCTGGCTCGACTGGGAAAAGGCCGACGGCGCGCTGGTCGACTATGTTTCGGCGCTGGTCGATTTCCGCAAGCGGCATACTGCGCTGACGCACGACCACTTCCTGACCGGTCAGACGAAGAACGGTGTGCGCGATGTCGCCTGGCTGCATCCGGATGGCCGCGAGATGACCGACGGCGACTGGAACGATGCCGGTGGCTCGGTGCTCGGCATGCGTCTGCAGGTGCCGAACGAAAACCTGATCGTCTGGTTCAACCGTCGCATCGACCCGGTCCTGGCGCGCCTGCCTGAAGGCTACTGGCAGGTCGGTCTGGCTTCGGACGACACCGCCGTGGTGCCACTCGCCGATGGAGCGGTGACCCTGCCGCCGCGCTCGGTGGTGGCGCTGGTGAAGGGGCAGATCCCCTCAAGCCAGCCGGACAAC
>CAIMLX010000222.1 GCA_903842455.1 uncultured Hyphomicrobiales bacterium
GCTCGGGTCAGTGAGCTTGCGGTTGAGAGCATCGGCCAGCAACCGCACCCCATCTGCGTGGTTCGCCGTGCGCAGCAGCGGCAGGATTTCGGCCATGAGGTGGGGCGTGGGCTTCATTTACGACTCTTCTTTAGGTGCATACCCGCGTTGCAGCAGGAAAGTGCGTATCGAGCAAAGCCTTCACCAAAGCAGACTTGCCGGTCCCAGACTCTCCGTAGATCGCAATGCACGGCTTTTCTGCAATATGCGTCAGTAGCTCGTCGCATTCGGACCTAAAGTCGAGGCGTGCCCCTGAAGGCAGAGCCGTTTGGACGAGGCTCTCCGTCTCCGCGCTCAGCGCCCGCAGGCGAAGCCAGCTCGGCTCGTGGTCCGGAAGGTCCCGTAGCGTGAAGCGGGAGCGCAACCACCGTCTCAGAGCCGCCAAATCCAGCATACCGCTGCCCAGGCGCGTTTCCTTCGCGCGGCCGACGATCTCATCCCAAAGGTTCTTGGCGTCCTCCGCAGTACTGCCCGCCAGAAGCGAGCGCGCAACGGCGAGAGCGTCGCCCTCGTCCTTCGAAGGCACTCGCTGGAAATCGAACGGCAAAACATCGATGCAGCCGATGAGGCCAAGCACGTCGG
Organism: uncultured Hyphomicrobiales bacterium; assembly: GCA_903842455.1. Taxonomy (GTDB): domain Bacteria; phylum Pseudomonadota; class Alphaproteobacteria; order Rhizobiales; family Devosiaceae; genus Devosia_A. The sequence continues at coordinate 622 of CAIMLX010000222.1, forward strand.
GGTCCGTGACGGCTGTTACCGCCGCCGCCTTCAGGCTGTCGAAAATCCTCTTGTAGCGTGTATTAGCGTTGATCTGTGCCAGGGCCAGAGCCGTATCGGCACCAGCCGAGAACTTCTTGATGTCGCTCCATGCACTCTGGAAAACGCTGTGTTCTCCTTGGGTGGCAAGCGCCAGGCGGTCCGTCGACCTATCGAACGGACTGTCAGTTTTGGTCCAGAGTTGCCAAGCCTGCTCAGCAAACGATGTCGGCAGGCCATTTGCCGAAACCTGCACATTACCCTTGCACGAGACGGCAAGTCGCCGCGCCACTGCCTTGTCCTGCGCAGTCACGAGCAGGTCATCGATATCCCATAGCAGCGTGCCGGTCTGCATTTGGAGACGCTGTACGTTGCCCTCAACCGGGAGGCTGCGCCCCGCAAATGACGACAATACAAAGTGCGCGGCTACGCGGTCCTCGAAGTCAAAGCCGGTCCCGGCGGTCGACCGTCTGGTAGGGGTTACCGCCTTTGTCTCAGCCTTTCGCTTCTTGGCCGAGGATTTTGGCATCTGCGACTTTACCACGTTCGCGACCTGTGGAGCGCCTGATGAGGATTCTAACGGTGGATAGTTGCTGGATACCGGAGGCCCTGAGCAAATCCTAGATGCCGTCCATTTCGGCCCACATATTGTGGCACGAACACCCACGCCGATTGGTGGACCAACTGGTGGATTGGAAAATCAAAAAGCCGCCCAACCCATTGAGTTGGAACGGCTTTTTGTACCCAATGGTGCGGTCGAGAAGACTCGAACTTCCACATCTTGCGATACAGCGACCTCAACGCTGCGCGTCTACCAATTCCGCCACGACCGCACGCCAGTGGTAGGAGCCACACCGCGAAGCGGCGAAGCGAGGCAGCGTGTAGCAACGGGCTTCGGGCGGCGCAAGCACAAAGATGCGCACTGGCCCGTTGTGGAAACTCAGGCGGGGCGACGGACCTTCTCGGTGATCTCGACGCTAAGGTGGCCATCCTCGACCTTCACCTCGCAGCGCGCCACCAGCGTGTTGTTGGCGTAGACGCGCAACGGGTCGTTCTCGGAAGTGTCGAGTTCGATCACGGCGCCGCGGCCCATGCGCAGCAGGTGGTGGATCGGCATCTTCGCCGCTCCCAACTCCACCGTGATATCGACTTCAATATTGTCTAGAGTCTTCATACATAGACCACGAACGAACTGGCCCGGCTGAATCAGCCGACGCCCCCAAACTGACATTGAGCATCGGCCGCCATGCTTACCGAAGCGTTAACGACTGACCCGATTTGCGACACCGGCACCAAGCTGTGGCGCGCGGACGGGGTGCCGGTGGAGTGGCGGATCTCCGATGCACTCGTCCCCTACCCCGAAGCGCTCGATGCGATGAAGGCGCGCGCCGCGGCGATTGCTGCCGGCGAGGCGGGCGAGCAGGTGTGGCTGCTGGAGCATCCGCCGCTCTATACGGCGGGCACGTCGGCGGTGGCCGGGGACCTGCTGGCGCCGGACCGGTTCCCGGTCTACGACGCCGGGCGCGGGGGGCAGTACACCTACCACGGGCCCGGGCAGCGGGTGGTCTACTTCATGCTCGACCTGAGGCAGCGCGGGCGCGACGTGCGCTGCCTGGTGCAGGGGCTCGAGGGGCTGGTGATCGACACGCTGGCGGCTTTCAACATCCGCGGCGAGCGGATCGACGGGCGGATCGGGGTATGGGTCCGGCGGCCCGACAAGGGGCCGGGGCGCGCCGACAAGGTGGCGGCGATCGGCGTGCGGGTGAGCCGCTGGGTGAGCTTCCACGGCATCGCGATCAACGTGCATCCGGCGCTCGACCACTTTGCCGGCATCGTGCCGTGCGGGATTTCCGACCAGGGCGTGACGAGCTTCGAGGAACTCGGGCAGCTCGCCTCGATGGCCGAAGTGGACATGGCGCTGCGCTCGGCGTTCGAGCGGCGCTTCGGGCCGACGGTGATGGCGAAGCCGGAAGGCCTTGTAAGCGCGGCGTGAGCACCGCATTTTCTGGACTGAGACGATTCCTGCCATACTGCCAGCACAGGGGCCCCCGGCCATGACGCTCGATGACCTGAAAAAGATCTTTCTCTCGCCGACGCTGTTCCGGCTGGAGACGATCCTGTCGCCCAAGCTGGTGCCGGTGCTCTACGGCGTGGGCATGTTCGCCCTGCTGCTGTGGGCGGTGGGCCACCTGTTCGCAACCTTTGGCCGCACCTTCGGCGACGGACTGTGGGGGCTGCTGGAGATCGGCGTCTACGGTGCCTTCGGGCTGATCGTACTGCGGGTGATCTGCGAGGTGCTGCTGGTGTTCTTCAAGGCCAACGAGGCCGCGACCCGCACGGTGGCGGTATCGCGGCTTTCGGGTTCGCTCATGGATGAAGTGCGTGACGCCATCCACGATATTGCGGTGGAGGCCGACGACTACACCGAGACTGAGGTGGAGGACGAAATCTCACCTTCGCCCCGCCGCACCGCCCGGCGGGCACCGGTGGTTCCTTCCGCGCCGGACAAGCCGGACATCTGAAACGAAAAGGCCGCCCGGAAAGGCGGCCTTTCCATTTTGAACGGGCCCACGTCCCGACGGTCAGACGGCCTTGCCGCGTGCCGCGTCCACGCTCCACGGCCCTGGGCCGGCGAAGACGAGGTAGAGGAACACAAAGCAGAACAGGATTGCGGCGTCGCCACCATTGTTGACCGGGTAGAGGCTGGCCGGAGCATGCGCCATCCAGTAGGCCACGGCCATCATGCCCGACAGCACGAAGGCGACTGGCCGGGTGAAGATGCCCACGAGCACCGCGAGGCCGCCAAAAACTTCAAGGAAGCCGGCGAGCCCCATCAGCGAGACATACTCAACCGGCCCCGGCATCTGGCCAGCGGGAAAGGCAAACAGCTTCTGCGTGCCGTGCGCGATGAAGAGCAGCGCCGTGACAATGCGTAGGACAGATAGTGCCTGTGGCCGATACCGGCTGATGGAGTCGAAATTCATGGTCTGGCTTTCCGTTGACGCCTCGGAAGTTGGGCGCGAAAAAACCAGAGCCTGACTCTCAGGTTTCCAGTCAAATGAACGTTCGGTAACCTGACTTAATCGTGAGATTGCGTGATCAGGGCTGGCCTGCTTCCATCGCAAGGCACCGATCATTGCTTTTTCTGCCGATTGGCGTATAGGCACGCCCCCATGACCCAAGCCCCGAAAATCGGCCTCGTCAGCCTCGGCTGCCCCAAGGCACTCGTCGACAGCGAACGCATCATGACGACGCTCCGCTCGCAGGGCTACGCGTTCTCGCGCGACTATGCCGGCGCGGACATCGTGCTGGTGAACACCTGCGGTTTCCTCGACAGCGCCAAGAAGGAAAGCCTCGAGGCGATCGGCGAGGCCGTTGGCGCCAATGGCCGGGTGATCGTCACCGGGTGCCTCGGCGTCGAAGAGCAGATGATCCGCGACACGCATCCCAGCGTGCTGGCCGTCACCGGCCCGCACCAGTACGAGGACGTGGTCAACGCGGTGAACCTGCATCTGCCGCCGGTGCCCAACAAGTTCATCGACCTGGTGCCGGAGGCCGGCCTCAAGCTGACGCCGCGCCACTACGCCTACATGAAGATTTCCGAGGGCTGCAACAACCGCTGCACCTTCTGCATCATCCCGCAGATCCGCGGCGACCTGGTGTCGCGCCCGATCGCTTCGGTGCTGTACGAGGCGGAGCGGCTGGTGGCGACGGGCGTCAAGGAGATCATGGTGATCTCCCAGGACACCTCCGCCTACGGCGTCGATACGAAGTACGCGACGAGCAAGTTCCGTGGCCGCGACGTGGAAGCCCGCTTCCAGACGCTGGCCGAGGAGCTGGGCAAGATGGACGTGTGGACCCGCCTCCACTACGTCTACCCCTACCCCCACGTCGACAGCGTCATCCCGCTGATGGCCGAGGGCAAGATCCTCCCCTACCTCGACATTCCGTTCCAGCACGCCTCGCCGTCGGTACTCAAGCTGATGCGCCGCCCGGCCAACCAGGTGAAGACACTCGACCGGATCAAGGCCTGGCGCGCGATTGCACCCGACCTCGCCATCCGCTCCAACTTCATCGTTGGCTTCCCCGGCGAGACCGAGGAGGACTTCGAGTTCCTGCTCGACTGGCTGGAAGAGGCAGAGATCGACCGCATCGGCTGCTTCGAATACGAGCCGGTGACCGGCGCCCCTGCCAACGATATCGAGGGCATCGTCCCCGATGAAGTGAAGCGCGACCGCTACGAGCGGCTGATGGAAGTGGCGCAGGACATCTCGGCGCATGTGCTGAGCAAGAAGGTCGGCCGGACCATCGACGTGCTGGTCGACGACGTGCAGCCGGAGATGGGCCGCGCGGTCGGGCGCTCCAAGTGGGACGCGCCGGAGATCGACGGTTCGGTAATCATCCACGAAGCCGAAGGCATCAAGGTTGGCGACATGGTGTCGGTGACGGTAACGGACAGCGACGAATACGACCTGTTCGGCGTGCCGGCGGCGGTTGCGGCGCGCGCCGAGCTGGAAATTAAAGCGGTGGTCTGAGGACGGCACCAATGCAGGACCGCCACCTGGGTGTCATCCCGGCGAAAGCCGGGATCCAGCCTGAGGGGTAGCTGCACCGTCACTGTCGCGAAGAGCGCTCAGGATAGGCCCCGGCTTTCGCCGGGGTGACAGTGGGTGTTGGGCGCAAGCGGTCCTAAGCCACCGCTGCGTACCCTACTCCGCCCGAAACAGCAGCGACGAGTCCCCGTACGAGTAGAACCGGTAGCCGTCGGCGATGGCGTGGCGGTAGGCGGCGTGCATCGTCTCGAAGCCGGCGAAGGCGCTGACCAGCATGAACAGGGTCGAGCGTGGCAGGTGGAAGTTGGTCATCAGCAGGTCGACGGCGTTGAAGCGGTAGCCGGGGGTGATGAAAATGTCGGTGTCGCCGGTGAACGGCTTCAGCGTGCCGTCGCGCGAGGCGGTTTCGAGCAGGCGCAGGCTGGTGGTGCCGACGGCGACGAGGCGTCCACCCTTGGCCTTGGCAGCAAGGATGCGGTCCACGACGTCGGCGGGCAGTTCGCCCCACTCGGCGTGCATGTTGTGGTCGGCAGTGTCGTCGGCCTTGACCGGCAGGAAGGTCCCTGCCCCGACATGCAGTGTGACGCGCTCGATGCTGACTCCGAGCGCCGTCAATTCAGCCAGCAGCTCGGGGGTGAAGTGTAGCCCGGCGGTGGGGGCGGCGACGGCGCCGTCCTTCTGCGCATAGACCGTCTGGTAGTCCGACTTGTCGCGCTCCTCCAGCCCGCGCTTCAGCCCGATATAGGGCGGCAGCGGCATGGCGCCGTGGGCCTTGATGATCTCGTCGAGTTCGGCACCCGACAGCTCGAACCGCAGCGTCACTTCGCCGGCATCAGCCTTGTCGGCAACCGTGGCGATGATGCTGCCATCGTCGCCCAGTTCCAGGCGATCACCCGGTTCAAGCTTCTTGGCCGGCCGTGCGAAGGCTTTCCAGCTATTGGCATCGACGCGCTTGTGCAGGTTGAAGCTGACGCCCGCCCAGAGCTCGCCGCGAATGCGCGAACCCGTCAGCTCAGCTGGCAGCACGCGCGTGTCGTTGACCACCAGCACGTCGCCGGGTCGCAGGATGGTCAGCAGGTCGCGGACATGGCCATCGACCATCGGTTCGCCCTGTCGGACGACGAGCATGCGGGCGCTGTCGCGCGGCTCGACCGGATGGAGCGCGATGTTCTCGGCCGGGAGGTCGAAATCGAAGGCGTCGACTTTCACTGGACGCTACCTACGATCAGGGGCCGGAACAGGACACGGCCCAGGCGCCGAAGCCCGGAAGGCGGAGCGTGCCGCCCTGGACGAAGCTGTCGCCTTCGCCGGACTTGAATAGGCGGAGTTGGGCCACAAGGCTGACCATATCGGGCGTGTAGGCATCGACCAGCACTGTGTCAGGAGTGGCGAAGGCCTGGCCGACGGCGACCGGATCGCCCGGGCCGTAGACCACATCGCTGGCCCAGACCTTGTCGCCGACCGAGATGTTGAGGCCGACGATCGACAGGGCGTCGAGCGAGCCGGCGAGGTAGGAGAACGACGCGGCACCGGCCGCGTCGGCGCAATTGACCCACTCCGTCGCGAGCGACGGGGTGGCAAGGCTGCAGAGGCCGCCGCAAATGACAGCAGCGAGTGCAGCCTGCCGGATCATTCGGCGATGTCCGCCGCGACCTTGACCGACGTCATCGAGTCGGGATCGCGCACGGGCTCGCCGCGCTTGATCAGATCGACATTGTCCATGCCCTCGATCACCTTGCCCCACACCGTGTACTGGCGATCGAGGAACTTGGCGTCGCCGAAGACGATGAAGAACTGGCTGTTGGCGCTGTTGGGGTCCTGCGAGCGGGCCATCGACACGACGCCGCGGGTGTGCGGCTCGGCGTTGAATTCCTGCTTCAGGTTGGGGTAGCTCGAGCCGCCCATGCCGGCGCGCGAGGTCTCGCCCTTGGCCGCATTGCCGAACTTCACGTCGCCGGTCTGCGCCATGAAACCGTCGATCACGCGGTGAAACACCACGCCATCATACTGGCCTTCGCGGGCCAGCTTCTTGATGTGCTCGACATGGTTCGGCGCGAGGTCGGGCCGCATCTCGATGACGACCTTGCCCTTCGTGGTTTCGATGACGAGGGTGTTTTCCGGGTCCTTGTAGGCCATGGGGGCTATCCTTATTCGTACGTGATGGTGGCGGAGATGATCTTGTCGGGGTCGGCTACCGGCCGGTCGCCCGCGCCCTTCTTGATCTTGTCGACGGCTTCCATGCCTGACACGACGCGGCCCCAGATGGTGTACTGGCCGTTCAGGTGCGGCGCGGGCGCGAACATGAGGAAGAACTGCGAGTTGGCGCTGTTCGGGTCGGCGGTCCGCGCTGCAGCGACGATGCCGCGATCGAACGCGATGGTATCGGTGAACTCGGCCGGCAGGTCAGGCAGGCTGGAACCGCCGGTGCCGGTGCCGGTGGGATCACCGCCCTGCGCCATGAAGCCGTCGATCACCCGGTGAAAGACGATGCCGTTGTAGAAGCCCTGGTTGGTCAGTTCGATGACGCGGGCGACGTGCTGGGGCGCGACCTCGGGCAGCAGCTCGATATCGACGGTGCCGTCCTTGAGTTCGAGGATCCAGTGCGGCTTGCCGGTATCCTGGGCCATGGAGGCCTGCGGGGCGGCGATGGACATGGCGAAGAACGCGGCAAGGCCAGCGATCAGAATGCCGAGGATGACCCCGGCGCGCTTGAGAGAACCGTTCATGCTTTATTGAGCGCCTTGATGACGAGAGGGGGTACGAAGGCGCTGATGTCGCCGCCGAGATCGGCGATCTGGCGCACCAGCGTGGCGGAGATGTGACGGACCGGCGGCGAAGACGGCAGGAACACCGTCTGCAGGTCGGGCGCCATCTGGGCATTCATGCCCACCATCTGCATCTCGTAGTTGTAGTCGGTGGTATCGCGGAGGCCGCGGATCACCAGCCTGGCGCCGGCGGCGCGGGCGGCATTGACCATCAGGCCGGAAAAATCGATGTAGGCGAACTCGGTTTCGGTCCGCTTGCCGATCGGTTCGAGCACCGCCCGCAGCAGCGTCAGGCGGTCCTCGTGCGAGAACATCGGCCGCTTGGTGTGGTGCGTGCCCACGGCAATGACCAGCTTGTCGACGAGCTTGCAGGCCCGCTCGATGACATCGAGGTGGCCATTTGTCAGCGGGTCGAATGAGCCGGGGTAGAAACCGACCAGTCGCGTCATCCCGAAGCGCCCTCCGTTGAAGTGGCGGGTTTGTGTCACGGCATGGCGAGCATGGCAAGCCGGGCTGCCTCTTGCACTTGACGCAGAAACCGGCGATGGGCTTGTCGATGACCTCCTCACAGTATGACACCATCGTCCTCGGCGCCGGCGCGGCCGGCATGATGGCCGGCATCGAAGCCGGCAAGCGCGGCCGCAATGTGCTGGTCCTCGACCATGCCGATGCGCCGGGCGAGAAGATCCGCATCTCCGGCGGTGGGCGCTGCAACTTCACCAACGTGAACGCGACGCTGAAGGCCGGGCGCGACCGGTTCATCAGCCAGAACCCGCGCTTCGCGTTCTCGGCGCTGGCCCGCTACACGCCGGAGCATTTCATCGGCCTCGTCGATGATTATGGCATCAGCTTCCACGAGAAGACGCTGGGACAGCTGTTCTGCGATGGATCGAGCGCGCAGATCGTCAACCTGCTGACCTCCGAGATGCGCAAGGCCCGCAACGCGCTGCAGCTATCGACGGAGATCACGGGCGTCCGCCACGCCGACGGACGCTTCATGGTGGAGACCACCAACGGCGACTTCAGCGCGCAGAGCCTCGTGGTCGCTACCGGCGGCAAGTCCATCCCCAAGATGGGCGCGACCGGCTACGCCTATCAGCTGGCGACGCAGTTCGGGCTGAAGGTGACCGAGAGCCGCCCTGCCCTCGTGCCGCTGACCTTCGAACCGCGCATTCTCGAGCGGCTGGCGCCGCTGTCGGGTATCGCGGTGGACCCGACGCGGATTTCGGTCGGCAAGCGCGGCTTCGAGGAAGCAATGCTGTTCACGCACCGCGGGCTGAGCGGTCCAGCGATCCTGCAGATTTCGAGCTACTGGCGCGAGGGCGACGCGATCGTCATCGACCTGTTCCCGACCGGCAATCTCGGCGACATCCTGCGCAAGGCGCGGGCGGAGTCGCCAAAACTGCACCTGCAGACGATCCTCTCCTGGCACCTGTCGAAGCGGCTGGCGCAGATGCTGGCCGAGGATATCGGTATCCAGTCGATGATGGGGGACATGTCGGACAAGACGTTTGCCAAGATCGAGGACGCGCTGCGCCGCTGGACCATCAAGCCGACCGGGTCCGAGGGGTATCGCACGGCGGAAGTGACGCTGGGCGGCATCGACACCGACGGGCTCGATTCCAACACCATGCAGGCGCGGACCGTGCCGGGGCTGTATTTCGTCGGCGAGGCGGTGGATGTCACCGGCTGGCTCGGCGGCTACAATTTCCAGTGGGCCTGGGCGAGCGGCTGGGCGGCTGGGCAGGTGGCTTAGCCAACCTATGACGAACTCGACTTGACCTGTCCGGCCCGCTACCACTCTGCCCCGTCATTCGGAGGAGTTGTGTGATGGCCGAGAAGAAAATCAGGTGGGGTATCCTGTCGACCGCCAATATCGGGCTGAAGAAAGTCACCCCGGCGATCCTGAAGTCACCACTGAGCGAGGTCGTGGCCGTCGCGTCGCGCGACAAGTCGAAGGCCGAGGGATACATCGCGGAACTCGGGTTGACCGGCAAGGCGCGAGCCTATGGCAGCTACGAGGAGCTGTTCGCGGACCCGAACATCGACGCGATCTACAACCCGCTGCCCAACCATCTGCATGTCGAGATGACGCTGGCGGCGGCAAAGGCCGGCAAGCACGTGCTGTGCGAAAAGCCGATCGCCATCAACGCGAAGGAAGCCGAGCAGCTTCGGCAGATCCCGGCCGGGATCAAGTTCTACGAAGCCTTCATGGTGCGCTACCATCCGCAGTGGGCGCGGGCCCGCGAGATCATCAGCTCGGGTGAACTGGGCGAATTGCGCGCCGTGCGCGGCACCTTCACCTACTACCTCACCGACCCCACCAACGTGCGCAACCAGGTCGATATCGGCGGTGGCGGCATCTACGATATCGGCTGCTACCCGATCACCGCGGCGCGCTTCATGTTCGACGCCGAGCCCCTGCGGGCGGTGTCGCTGGTCGACCGCGACCCGGTGATGAAGACCGACCGGCTGGCCTCGGTGATGATGGATTTCGGCGGCGGCAAGCAGGCGAGCTTCATCTGCTCGACTCAGACCAATCTCGGCCAGTCGCTCGAAGTGCTCGGCACCAAGGGCCGGCTGCAGCTTCTGGTGCCGTTCACGCCAAACGCTGACTCCCCGACCGCCATCCTCGTCGACCGCGACTACGACGTGAGCGGCAACATGGCGCGGCGCGAGATCATTGCCCCCTGCGACCAGTACACCGAACAGGCCAACGCCTTCTGTCGCTCCATCCTCGACGACAAGCCGCTCGAATGGGGCGTCGAGGACGCAATCCGGACCATGCGCGTCATCGACGCCGTGTACGAGAGCGAAAAGACCGGCGGCTGGGCGACGGTCTGACGCCAACCCCTGGCTGGCGCCATCGGGCGCCGGCCACCCTTGCGCCGGCGTGGCGGACATGGAAGGTGCACGGTCCTTGCCCGCCGCTCCGGAATCGCCATGTCGCCGCGTGACCTGATCCTCGCCCTGTTCGTGGTCACCGTCTGGGGCGTCAACTTCGTCGCCATCCGCTGGGGCGTGGACGAAGTGGCGCCCCTGCTGATGACGGCGTTGCGCTATCTGCTGGCCGCGTTGCCGGCAGTGTTCTTCATCCGCCGACCGGCCGCGTCGTGGACCATCCTCATCGGCTACGGCTTCGCCATCGGGGTCGCCCAGTTCGGGCTGCTGTTCGTGTCGATCAAGCTCGGCATGCCGGCGGGGCTGAGTTCGCTGGTGATGCAGTTGCAGGCGTTCTTCACCATCGGGCTGGCAGTGCTGTTCCTTGGAGAGCGGCCGAGCCCGGTGCAGTGGCTGGGCGCGGCGGTGGCGTTTGCCGGTATCGGGGCGATCGGGCTGGAGCGGCTCGACGGCGCGGCGCTGATCCCGCTGCTGATGACGATCGCGGCGGCCTTCTTCTGGGGCGTCGGGAACATCGTCACCAAGCGGGCCGGTCAGATCGACATGCTGGGGTTCGTGGTCTGGTCAGCGCTGGTGCCGCCGATCCCGCTGCTGGCACTGTCGCTGCTGTTCGAAGGGCCGGGTGCCATCCCGGCGGCGATGCAGAACCTCACCCTCATTGGGGCCGGCTCGCTGCTGTTCATTTCCTACGCCGCGACGCTGTTCGGCTACGGGACCTGGAGCATGCTGCTGTCGCGCTATCCGGCGGGGCTGGTGGCGCCGTTCTCGCTGCTGGTGCCGATCGCGGGGATCGGCAGCGCCGCGCTGCTGTTGGGCGAGGCCATTTCGGGGATCGAGATTGCGGGCAGCGTGCTGGTGTTCGCCGGCCTGTTGCTCAACGTGTTCGGGCCGAGGCTGCTGGCGTGGCAAAGGCCGGGTACTCTCTGAGACTGGGGGCGGCGGAAACGGAAAGGACGCCGTCGGTGCTGACGGCGTCCTAGAATTTTCGGCCCTCAAGCAGACGGATTATTCTTCCGCAGCTCCGTCCTCGCTCTCCGGCTCGTCGTTTTCGGGTTCGCTGAGCCGCTCCACCGCCACGACCTTTTCGCCATCGGCAGTGCGGAAGACGCGAACGCCCTTGGACGAGCGGCTGGTGTACCGGATGCCGTTGACCGGCACGCGGATCAGCTGCGCACCGTCCGAGATCAGCATGATCTGGTCAGCGTCCTCGACCGGGAAGGCGGCGACGAGGCGGCCGATCTCGGCGGTCTTGGTCTGGTCGGTCGCCTTGATGCCCTTGCCGCCGCGATTCGAGATGCGGAACTCGTAGCTCGACGAGCGCTTGCCGAAGCCGAACTCGGTGATGGTGAGGACGAACTGCTCGGCCGCGCCCATTTCTATGTAGCGCGCCTCGTCGATCGAAGCCGCCTCGCCGGCACCCTCCTCGGCCTCTTCGGTCGTATCGACCTCGGGCTCGGCTTCAACCTCGTCGCCGGTGGCAGCACGACGGATGGCACCCGACTGCTTGAGATAGGCCTCACGCTCGGCCGGTGTCGCATCCACGTGCCGGAGGATCGACATCGAGATGACGTTGTCGCCTTCGCTGAGCGAAATGCCGCGCACGCCGGTAGAGGTGCCGGTGGAGCCGTTGCCGCCGAACACCCGGATGTCGGAGGTCTGGAAGCGGACGGCCTGACCGAGCGAGGTGGTCAGGAGGACGTCGTCGGTCTCCTGGCTGAGCTCAACACCGATGATCGTCTGGCTGGTATCGTCGAACTCCATGACCCGCTTGCCCAGCGTGGTGCGCGGGACGCAGTCGGAGAGCTTGTTGCGCCGGATGCCGCCGGTATTGGTGGCGAACATCACGTCGTGGTTCTCCCACTCCTTCTCGTCCTCCGGCAGCGGCACGATCGACGTGATGCGTTCGCCCGCGTCGAGCGGCAGCATGTTGATCAGCGCTCGTCCCCGGCCCTGCGGCTCGGCAATCGGCAGGCGCCAGACCTTCATCTTGTAGACCTGGCCGAGCGAGGAGAAGAACAGTACCGGGGCGTGCGTCGATGCCACGAACAGGCGCGACACGAAGTCGGCGTCCCGCGTCGACATGCCGGAGCGGCCCTTGCCGCCGCGGCGCTGCGCCCGATAGGCCGACAGCGGCACGCGCTTGATGTAGCCGCCATGGGTGACGGTGACCACCATGTCCTCGCGGGCGATCAGGTCCTCGTCCTCGAAGTCGCCGGCCGCCTCGTCGATGGCGGTTTTGCGCGGCGTGTTGAACTGGTCCTTTATGGCGTTGAGTTCATCGCGGATGATGGTCATGACGCGGTCGCGGGACCGCAGGATGTCGAGGAAGTCGGCGATATCGACGCCGAGCCCGTTGAGCTCCTCGCCGATTTCGTCGCGCCCGAGCGCGGTGAGGCGGCTCAGGGTCAACGCGAGGATGGCGCGCGCCTGCTCGTCGGAAAGCTTGAAGGTGCCATCTTCGTTGATGGTATGGCGCGGATCGTCGATCAGCGCGATCAGTGGCGCCACGTCCTTGGCCGGCCAGTAGCGCTCCATCAGCCGCTCGCGCGCCGCCCCCGCATCGGGCGAGGTGCGGATCAGCGCGATGACTTCGTCGATGTTGGCCACGGCGACGGCGAGGCCGACGAGGATATGGGCGCGATCGCGGGCCTTGTTCAGCAGGAAGCGGGCCCGGCGGGTTACCACTTCCTCGCGGAACTCGAGGAAGGCGGCGAGGATGCCGCGGAGATTCATCAGTTCGGGCTTGCCGCCGTTCAGCGCAACGAAGTTGCAGCCGAACGAATCCTGCAGCTGGGTGAACCGGTAAAGCTGGTTCAGCACCACGTCGGGGACGGCGTCGCGCTTGAGTTCGATGACGACGCGCATGCCGTTGCGATCGGACTCGTCGCGAACGTCGGAGATGCCCTCGATCCGTTTCTCGCGCACCAGCTCGGCGATCTTCTCGATCATTACCGACTTGTTTACCTGGTACGGAATCTCGGTGACGATGACCGCCTCGCGGCCGCCGCGCATCTCTTCGACATGCGACTTGCCGCGCACGAGGATGGAGCCGCGGCCGGTCTCGTAGGCCTGGCGGATGCCGGAACGGCCGAGGATGATGCCGGCGGTCGGGAAATCCGGGCCCGGCAGCACCGTCATCAGCTCTTCAGTGAGGGCGTCGGGGTTGTCCATCATCATCAGGACAGCGTCGATCACCTCGCCCAGATTGTGGGTCGGGACGTTGGTCGCCATGCCCACGGCGATGCCTGAGCCACCGTTGACGAGCAGGTTGGGGAACCGCGCCGGCAGCACCGTCGGCTCCTGCTCGGACGAGTCGTAGTTGTCCTTGAAGTTGACGGTGTCCTTGTCGAGATCCTCGAGCATGAAGCCCGTGATCTTTTCCATGCGCACTTCGGTGTAGCGCATGGCCGCCGGCATATCGCCATCGACGGAGCCGAAATTGCCCTGCCCGTCGATCAGCGTCACGCGGAGCGAGAACTCCTGCGCCATGCGGACGAGGGACATGTAGACGGCGTCGTTCGAGTGCGGGTGGTACTTGCCGATGACGTCGCCGACGACGCGGGCCGATTTGCGGTACGGCCGGTTCCACTCGTAGCCCTGCTCGTACATCGAATAGAGGATGCGCCGATGCACCGGCTTCAACCCGTCGCGAACGTCGGGCAGCGCGCGGGACACGATCACGCTCATCGCGTAATCGAGGTACGACTGGCGCATCTCGTCGGAGATGGAGACCGGGGCGATATCGGAAGGCGGCAGTCCGCCGTTCTGGTCTTCGGGCTTGTCTGTCACGGGGCCGTTTTACAACTGTGAACGCTGGTTTGTGGGTCTATGCGATTCCGGTGCCAAAGACCAATGATGACCGGCGTTTCGGGCGGGTCCCGACCGGTCTTCCACGACTATCGCTATAGTTGACATTCGCGCCCAATTCGAGGCCCTGAAGGCCTGACTGTGACAAATTGGGCAAAAATGGCCTTGCGCGCGGCTTCCGGGCCGGCCCAGCGGCTGGACGAGCCGACTGTCAGGCCTTATTGAACGCGCCGCCAAGGGTGGGGGCAAGTCCGTTCCCGGGAGTTGATTCTATTGTCGAACAAATCTGTATTGTCCAGGATTCAGAACTGGGCCTTCGGGCATGATCGGTCGATCGGCTTCGGGCTTGAGTATCTGGGTCATACGACACTACGATTCCCGCGCCTGCTGGCCCTCCTCGTCCTGCTCGTCTCCGTATTCTGCCTGGTGCAAATTCCGCGCATCAGCGTCGACGGCGACATGCTGCGGGTGTTCGCCGACTCAGGTCAGGAATACAAGGACTATCAGGACCTGTCGGAAACGTTCGGCACGTTCGAGAACGACATCAACATCCTGGTCTCGACCGAGAACCTGACCGACCCAGATGTGCTGGCCAGCATCCGCGAGATGTCTCTCGACCTGGGCACTTCGGAATATGTGAGCGGCACCATGTCCGCCTTCACGCTGCGCAGGCCGATGGCCGACGGCACGACGACCGCGGCCATCCCGGAGGACCTGACGGACTCGGCAGCAGTGGCAGACGCGCTTACCGAACTCCAGCAGTCCGATCCGATGATGCGGAACCTGCTGAGCCCCGACCTCAAGAGCGCGGTGATCATCGTCTTCCCGGACCAGGAGGCGGTCAACGCCAACGGCACCAAGGCGATGATCGCCGAGTTGCGCGACCTCGTCGCCTTCTACCAGAGCCCGGACATCGAAGTGACGCTGACCGGGCCGCCGATCTGGACGTCCGAAATGCTCGGGGCGGCCGTCGACGACCAGGTGCGGTTCACGATCTGGGGCTTTGGCCTCGGTGCCCTGATCGCCTTCATCTCCCTGCGCTCGCTGATGGGCGCCGTCATTGTCGCCGCAACGCCGTTCATTGCCGTGATGTGGGTGATGGGGCTCGTGATCTTCACCTTCGGCTCGTTCTCCTTCCTCACCATCATCGTCACCACCATCGTGCTGGTGATCGCCTTTGCGGAGAGCCTGTTCCTGATCTTCAACTGGCTCGCCTATTGGCGGGACGGCATGGACCCCTACAAGGCGGTGAACGAGACCGTCCGGGTGGTGGGACCGGCCAGCGCGCTCACCATGCTGACGACGGCAGTGTCGTTCGCATCGCTGTCGCTGACCCCCGGCCAGGGCATCCAGGAATTCTCGATGGCGGGCGTGCTCGCATCGGTGACAAACTTCGTCTGCCTGATGACCTTCCTGCCGCTGCTGCTGAAGCTGGCGGTAAAGTGTGGCTTCAAGCTGCCCAAGCCGAGCATAGCCATCACCGCGCCAATTCCGGTGGCCTGGTACATCGCCCGGCGCTTCGCGCGGCCGATCACGGCGGCGGCCATCGTCGTCACCGGCCTGCTGCTGATCCCCTACGCGCTGATCCAGCCGCATTTCTCGTTCGAGGACATGATGTCCAAGGGCTCTGCTGCCCTGACGGCTGCCCAGACCATCGACGAGGGCGTCGGCGGCGTGGCGCCGCTCTACATCAGCATTCCGCTCGAGCAATCCGATCCCAATGTCGGCGAAGAGGACTTCGAGAAAATCCGGACGGTGCAGGACATCGTCGAGAAGCGCCTCGGCAATGACAAGGCGATCTCGGCCGCCGCCTTCACTCAGTATGAAGCGGCCGGTTTCAACCGCGAGCAGGTGCTGGATGCGGTCGGTGACCTGCGCTCGCGCTTCGTCAACGAGGAGGGCACCCGGGCCCTGATCACCGGCTTCATGCCGCTGATCATCGCCTCGGAGGAATTGAAGGCCCTCAAGGAAGGGATCGAGGCGGACATCCGCGCGGTCGGCATCGAGGGGGCGGAGGTCGGTGGCTTCCGCGTCATGACCACCTATGCCACCGACAACATCGTGCGCGGCCTGCAGTTCGACCTGACGGCCTCGGTGGTGGTGAACCTGTTCCTGATCGGCCTGGCGTTCCGCTCCTGGCGGGTGGCGCTGGCAACCGCCATCCCGAACCTGTTCCCCGTGCTCGGCATGGAGGGGTGGTTATTCTTTTCGGGCCAGGGGCTGCAGTTGACCACCGTGCTGGCGCTGACCATCGCGTTTGGCATCGCGGTGGACGACACTACCCACTTCCTGTCGCACTACCTGCATGCGCGGCGCGAGGAAGGCTTCAACCACCACGACGCGATCAAGCACACGATGGAGCGCATCGGCGGTGCCATCTTCGCTACCACGCTGATCCTCTGTTCGGGCGTGGCGATCGTCATGACGTCGGCCCTGCCCCAGGTGGCGCTGTTCGGGTCACTGTTCGTCGGCACGTTGGGTCTTGCATTGATCGGCGACGTGTTCATTCTGCCGGCGTTGCTGGTCGCCGGTGGGCGATTCTTTCATCCGCTGGGAGGCGTCAAGAAATGAGCTTTGCCGGGCCCCTGTCGCGCATCGTCGCACTCGCCGGTCTGACTATCGTGTCGTTGCCGGCGGCCGCGCCGGCTTATGCCGCCAAGGCGGATGTGGAACTGCTTCAGTCCTATATCGGCTCCTGGAAGGGCAGCAGCGACCTGAAGGGCCGCTTCCGCGGCAAGGATGGCGGCAAGGTTTCCTGCACGCTGTCGCTGAGCAAGGGCAACGGCGACAAGGTGAACTATGCCGGCAACTGCACGCTGGCGGGCACCGCGATGACCGTGAAGGGCACCATCGTCTACAACGATGCGGGCAAGCGCTACGAGGCCGCCATGACCTCGAACGTGTCGTTCTCCGGCATAGCCATCGGCAAGCGGCAGGGCGGCGGCCTGTCGTTTAGCTTCAAGGAGAAGAACAAGGACGAGGAAGGCATGGGCCTCGCCGTCAATGCTGCCATCACGTTGAACCCCGACCGAATCGCGGTCAATTTCGACGTGGCGTTCGACAATGGCGACAAGCTGTCTGCCTCGGTGCCGTTCACCAAGTAACGGCTGCGGCTTGGGCGGACCACAAGGGGCGGCGCGAGCCACCCCTTTTTCATGGGCGACAGCCGAAACAAAACGGGCCGCCGTGAGGCGACCCGCTGAACACTGATCCAACCGGCACAGATGCGATCAGAACGGGATATCGTCGTCCGCACCGCCCTCGAAGGCCGGGGCCGCGCTCGGGCGACGCTCCGGCCGCCCGCCACCGCCGCCGGCACCACCACCGAAGCCGCCTTCGCGCTGGCCGCCACCGCCGCCGCTGTAATTGCTGCTGCGTTCGGCCGGGGCGGAGAAGCCACCGCCGGCACCCTCGCTGTCACCGCGACTGTCGAGCAGCACGAGGGTGGAGTTGAAGTTCTGCAGCACGACCTCGGTCGAGTAGCGATCAGCGCCCGACTGGTCCTGCCACTTGCGGGTCTGCAGCGAGCCTTCGAGATAGACCTTGCCGCCCTTGCGCAGGTACTGCTCGGCCACGCGGCCCAGCGCCTCGTTGAAGATGACGACGCTGTGCCACTCGGTCTTTTCGCGCCGCTCGCCACTCGCCTTGTCGCGCCAGGTATCCGTGGTGGCGACGCGCAGGTTCACCACCTTGCCGCCCGACGGCAGGTTCCGCACCTCGGGATCGGCCCCGAGGTTACCCACGATGATCACTTTGTTGACGCCGCCTGCCATGGCACTTCCCTTTCGAGTTCTTCCCGGAGACGCGCCCGGACTATTGGCGCGCATCCTAACGCCGTTGAAGCTCCCGTGGGCGCGGCGATCCGCTTATTCCACAAGCTTCTGGGCTCCACTGTATGTTCCTAATATGTTCTCATTCGAGGCCCGGATGTCAAGCCAGCGCCCACATTATGTTGCCGGCGCGGTAGCCTGCGACTCACTTGACCGCTTCGATGGCGTTCTGTTTATGTTCATGGCAAGTGTGACCGGCGCCAGCGACCGGGTTGGTGACACGGCCTCGTGAGACGTGGTTAGATTGAAAGTCCGGCCCCAACTCCCAAGTAGGCAGCCGATCCCTCTTTTTGAGAAACCCTGACACGATCTGGCAGAGAGCGGCTGTAAAGCTCGCGCGCCTCGTAGGTGGAACCGTCTATGGCCGACAAGCGTAACCCGAACCGTGAAATCGTCATCCGTGGCGCCAAGGAACACAACCTCAAGAATGTGGACCTGCGGCTGCCGCGTGACAGCCTGATCGTGATGACGGGCCTGTCCGGTTCCGGCAAATCCTCGCTGGCGTTCGACACCATCTATGCCGAGGGACAGCGGCGCTACGTGGAGTCGCTGTCGGCCTATGCCCGGCAGTTTCTCGAAATGATGCAGAAGCCCGACGTGGAGTCGATCGAGGGCCTGAGCCCGGCGATTTCCATCGAGCAGAAGACCACGTCGCGTAACCCGCGCTCTACGGTTGGCACCGTCACCGAGATCTACGACTACCTGCGGCTGCTGTTCGCGCGCGTCGGCATCCCCTACTCGCCGGTCACCGGCCTGCCGATCCAGAGCCAGACGGTCAGCCAGATGGTCGATATCGTCACGGCGCTGCCCGACGAGACGCGGCTTTACCTGCTGGCGCCGATCGCGCGGGGCCGCAAGGGCGAGTACAAGAAGGAGCTCAACGAGCTCATGCGCAAGGGCTTCCAGCGCGTGAAGATCGACGGCGAGTTCCACGATATCGAGGACGCGCCGGCGCTCGACAAGAAGATCAAGCACGACATCGAGGTGGTGGTCGACCGCGTGGTCACCGGCGAGGATATCGGCTCGCGGCTGGCCGAGAGCTTCGAAACGGCGTTGAAGCTGGCTGACGGCATCGCCTTTGCCGAGTTCGCCGACCAGTTCGAGGAAGACGGCACCACGCCGAAGCGGCTGATTTTCTCGGAGAAGTTTGCCGACCCGATTTCCGGCTTCACCATTCCCGAGATCGAGCCGCGGCTGTTTTCGTTCAATAACCCCTACGGCGCCTGCCCGGTGTGCGACGGGCTGGGTACCGAGCGGAAGATCGATCCCAACCTGATCGTGCCCGACAACGAACTGTCGCTGCGCGACGGCGCCATCCTGCCGTGGTCCAAGACCAGCGCGCCCTACTACCAGCAGACGCTGGGTGCAGTGGTGAAGCACTTTGGCGCCTCGCTCGGCACGGCCTGGCAGGACCTGCCATTCGAGGTGCAGCACGCAGTGCTCTATGGCACCGGCACCACGCCGATCAACTTCGTCTACGACGACGGCCTGCGCACCTACAAGTCGACCAAGCCGTTCGAGGGCGTGATCGGCAACCTGGAGCGGCGCTACAAGGAGACCGAGAGCGCCGGCATGCGCGAGGAAATCGAGCGCTACATGTCGCAGGCGCCCTGCCTCGCCTGCAACGGCTACCGGATGAAGCCCGAGGCCCTGGCGGTGAAGATTGACGGGCTGCATATCGGGCAGGTATCGGAGAAGTCGATCCGGGCCGCGGCCGAGTGGTTCAAGGACCTGCCGGCCAAGCTCAGCGCGCAGCAGAACCAGATCGGCGAGCGCATCTTCAAGGAAATCCGCGAGCGGCTGGGCTTCCTGAACGATGTCGGGCTCGACTACCTGACACTGGCGCGCAATTCCGGCTCGCTGTCGGGCGGCGAAAGCCAGCGCATCCGCCTTGCGAGCCAGATCGGCTCGGGGCTGACCGGCGTACTCTACGTGCTCGATGAACCTTCGATCGGTCTGCATCAGCGCGACAACGAGCGGCTGCTGGAGACACTTCGGCGCCTGCGCGACATCGGCAACACGGTGATCGTGGTCGAGCACGACGAGGACGCGGTACTGGCCGCCGACTACGTCGTGGACATGGGCCCCGGCGCCGGTTCGAACGGCGGCCGGATCATGGCCGAGGGCACGCCGCAGGAGGTGATGGCCAACCCGAACTCGATCACCGGCAAGTACCTCACCGGCGAGCTGGAAATCCCGACGCCGGCCGAGCGGCGAAAGCCCAAGAAGTCGAAGCAGCTGCATATCGACGGGGCGACCGGCAACAATCTCAAGAACGTCTCGGTGGATGTGCCGCTCGGGCTGTTCGTTGCCATTACCGGCGTGTCGGGCGGCGGCAAGTCGACGCTGATGATCGACACCATGTACCAGGCGGTCGCCCGGCGGTTGAACGGCGCGCGCGTCACCCCTGCCCCGCACAACCACCTGACCGGGCTCGAGCACCTCGACAAGGTGATCGACATCGACCAGTCGCCGATCGGCCGCACCCCGCGCTCGAACCCCGCGACCTATACCGGCGCCTTCGGCCCGATGCGGGAGTGGTTCGCCGGCCTGCCGGAAGCCAAGGCGCGCGGCTACGGCCCGGGTCGTTTTTCCTTCAACGTCAAGGGCGGGCGCTGCGAGAAGTGCGAGGGCGACGGCGTCATCAAGATCGAGATGCACTTCCTGCCGGACGTCTATGTCACCTGCGAGGTGTGCAAGGGACACCGCTACAACCGCGAGACGCTCGAGGTGCAGTTCAAGGGCAAGTCGATCGCCGACGTGCTCGACATGACCATCGACGAAGCGGTGGAGTTCTTCGGCGCCGTACCATCGATCCGCGACAAGTTCCTGACGCTGCAGCGGGTTGGCCTCGGTTACGTGAAGGTCGGCCAGCCTGCGACGACGCTGTCGGGGGGCGAGGCGCAGCGGGTGAAGCTGTCCAAGGAGCTATCCAAGCGCGCCACCGGCCGCACGCTCTACATGCTGGACGAGCCGACGACGGGCTTGCACTTCCACGACATCGCCAAGCTGCTGGAGGTGCTGCACGAACTGGTGGAGACCGGCAACTCGGTGATCGTCATCGAGCACAACCTCGAGGTGATCAAGACCGCCGACTGGGTCATCGACATGGGGCCGGAAGGCGGCGATGGCGGCGGCGAAGTGGTCGGCATCGGGACGCCCGAGGACATCATCGCCAATAAGCGGTCCTACACCGGGCGCTTCCTCAAGGAAGTGATGGAGCGCCGGCCGCAGCGGCGGGTGGAAGCGGCGGAGTAGACCTCCGCCGCCCCTGGCGTAAGGGGTCAGGCTGCGCGACGCTGGCGGCTCGTCGCTGCCGAGACGGTGAACGTGTCGACGATCATGTCGAGTTCGCCGGCCTGCGTTTCGGTCTGCTCGATGGCCGCATTCGTCTCCTCGACGAGGGCGGCGTTGTGCTGGGTCATCTCGTCCATTTCTCGCACCGCGACTGAAATCTGCTGGAGGGCGGCGGTCTGGCTGGTGCCTGCCTCGGCCATATCGCGCATGAGCGTGGCGTTCTCGTCGACCGCCGCGACGATGCGCTCGAGCTTGCGCGTCGCGTCCAGGACCAGTTGGCCGCCGCCGCGCACTTCCTTTTCGCTGCGATCGATCAGTTGCTTGACGTCGTGCGAAGCCTGGGCGGCGTTCTGGGCCAGCCGGCGCACCTCGATCGCGACGACGGCGAATCCCTTGCCCGCCTCCCCGGCCCGCGCCGCCTCGACGGAAGCGTTCAGGGCCAGCAGGTTGGTCTGGAAGGCGATGTCGTCGATCATGCCGATGATATTGCTGATCTGGCCGGACGAGGATGCAATGCGCTACATGGCGGAATTCGCGTCGTCCATGACGCGACCGCCTTCGGCGGCGAGCGACGATGCCGCGGACGCCTTCTCACTGGCGAGTTCGGCGCGCTTGGAGTTGTCGGTGACGGTGTGGAGCAACTGTTCCATTGCGGCCGAGGTCTGCTCGATCGCAGCCGCCTGACGGGTGGTGCGCTCCGAGAGGTCATTGGCGCCCGAGAGGATTTCGCCCGTCGCTACCCGCAGCGAGTGCGAGGCTTCGGCAAGCCGTCCCACCACCTGTTCCAGCTGGTCGAACACAGCGTTGGTGTCGGTCTTGATTTGTTCGAACTCGGGCGCGAAGTCGTCGTCCACCCGCGTCGCCAGATTGCCATCGGCGAGACGCTGCAGCGCGGCGCCCGTCAGAGCGACGGTCCGTTCGACCTTGGCCTTGGCAAGGCGATCGCGTTCGGCTGCCTCCTCGGTCAACTGGTCGAAATAGACCGTGACGGCCATGTCGACGTCGACCAGCACGGCCTTCATCATCGCCGTCATGACGCTGGAGATCGCCTCGACATCGATCTGCGGGGCGCTGCCGAACAGCTTTTTCGGCTGGGCGGCCAGTTGCTCGGCCACGAGGTCCTGCATGACGCCCTTGATCAGCCCCTCGAGAATCAGTCCGTAGCCGCCGACATACCAGCGCGGCTCAAGCCCGATCTTGGCGTGCCGCAGACCGATTCGACGCGCTGCCTCGACGTAGTCCTGGTCAAACTGTCCGGTGGCAATCACCTTCCAGTGGTTCGCCTGCTTGCCCTGCGCGCGACCCATGCTGCTCTGGCCATCGAAGAAGCGCGCCACCGCCGGCACCTTTGCCAGCTTGCCATAGAACTTCTCGAGCGAGGGGGTTAGGTGCTTTTCGATGTGACTGCTGGCGGACCGCAACCGCTCGAGCGCGGCCTCGTCCAAACCGATGAAGTCCAGCCTGTCGCTGAGTGGCGAGGGCGACCCGGTTGACATGGTCGAAGACATAGGGATGTACCCCTCCAGGTTTCGATGGGCATAAAGCCGTCTGTCGCCCACTACAGGGCCGTTCGTCTGTTATATTGTTCCATACCTTGGTTAATACTTACTTCCTCCCCTCACTCCTGAAGGTGAGGGCGCCCAGCGCAGGCACCTTGTCGGCGCCGAGTTCCTTTGTTCTGGTACCGCACGCCTTTTCCGACCGAATGGACCCTGCATTGACCGCTCCGATCCCCGTCTTCGATGGCCATAACGATGCCCTGCTGCGCCTTCACCTGCAGCGGGCTGGCGACCCGGTCGCCGGTTTTCTCGCCGGTGCGACCGAGGGGCATATCGACCTGCCCAGGGCGCGGGAAGGTGGGCTGGCTGGCGGGCTGTTCGCGGTGTTTTGTCCGTCGCCGCAGAAGCTGGACTTCGGCAGCCTCGCGACTGCCGGCGAGATACCCATGCCCCCGCCGCTGCCGCTGGATTTGGCGCGCACGAGCGCGGTAGCCATGATCTCGCTGCTGTTCCAGCTCGAGCGCGCCTCCGGCGGTCAGGTAGCGGTCTGCCGCAGCGCCGCCGACATCCGCGCGGCGATGGCAACGGGCGCACTTGCGACGGTGCTGCATATCGAGGGGGTCGAGTGCATCGATGCGGAGCTCGACTTCCTCGAGGTACTCTACGCGGCCGGACTTCGTTCGCTGGGGCCGGTGTGGAGCAGGCACAACATCTTTGGCCATGGCGTGCCCTTCCGGTTCCCCGGCTCGCCCGATATCGGCCCCGGCCTGACCGATGCAGGCAAGCGGCTGGTGGCAGCCTGCAACCGTCTCGGCGTGCTGGTCGACCTGTCGCACCTCAACGAGCGCGGCTTCTGGGATGTGGCGGAACTATCGACCGCCCCGCTGGTCGCCACCCATTCGAATGCGCATGCGCTCTGCCCAACGCCGCGCAACTTGACGGACGACCAGTTGCGCGCCATCCGCGACACCGACGGCATGGCGGGGCTGAACTTCGCCACCGGCTTCCTGCGTCCGGATGGACGGATGGATGCAGCGACCGACATCGAGGTGATGATCCGGCACCTCGATCACATGATCGAGATAGCCGGCGAAAGCCATGTCGGCCTCGGTTCGGATTTCGACGGCGCCATCATCCCTGCCGCCATCGGTTCGGCGGCCGGGTTACCGCTGCTGTTCGAGGCCCTGTCGCGCCATGGCTACGACCGGCCGCTGCTGGAGAAGCTGGCGAACGGCAACTGGCTGTCCCTGCTGGAGCGAACCATCGGCTGATCCGGTCAGCAACTATTGTGACGCAGGTGTGAAATTGCCATGCGCATTACGCATACCGGCACTGTATTTGTTCCCGGTACCGCTGCCCTCCAAATCACCGCATGCTGCTTTCGTCTGATGTGACAGGAGACGATGCGATGTTTGTGCGTGCCGTATGGCGGCTCAAGCGGCTGGTCGACATCAAGCAGACGCTGCGGGAGATGGACGTGCCGACAACCCGCGATGCCCTTGGGCTTTCCGGGAACGACTTCCGCAAGATGACCCGCGGCCTGTTCGATCGCTGACTTCAGTTTCGCTTAACCATGACGTGGATGGCCGCCGGGCAACCGGCGGCCATCTTGCTGCCCGGGTATTGCCACACCGATGAACCGACCGTGAAAGGTTGCACAATTAGCCATGCGCACAGTGCATAACGGTTCTGAGACATATCGGTCTGCTCATCGTTCGCGAACGAGCCTATCTAGGAGGTGCAAATCGAAAGGAGACTTCCAAATGGGCATTCGCCAGACTTTCAAGAAGTGGGCCGCTTACTCTCAGACCGTCCGTGAGCTCACCGCTCTCGACAACCGCCAGCTGAGCGACCTCGGCATCACGCGCACCGACATCCAGCGTGTTGCTCGCGACCATGCGCGCACCCTCTAAAGGCTCGCCAGTCGTCTCAACCGCCAAGCCGGTCATCTTCCGAACGCTCGCTTCCTGAAAAGAAGCGGGCGTTCAGTCATTTCGGGCCTCAGAACGCCGATCGCGCCCGCAGGTCGTCATACGGCACGTTGACTGCCTTGCGGAACGCCTGCCGGCCATTCAACCGTTCGTGCCACGCGCTGACGGCAGGCAAAGCCGGCCGCTCGATGTCCATGGTGCTCCACTGGTAGAGCGCCACGCCGGCCACGATATCGGCGTAGGTGAACTCGGCTCCGCCGAGGTAAGGCGCCTCGTCAAGCCGCCGCTCCATGATCGAAAGACACCTCGACGTTGCCGCCAGGGCGCGCGCGATCGCCGCCGCATCCTGCTGTTCCGGAGCGGTCCGCACCAGGTTCCAGAACAGCGCGATCCACGCCGGCTGGAAGGTGGTGGCTGTCCAGTCGGTCCACTGGTCGACGACGGCGCGATCGCGTGCTTCCATCGGGAACAGCAGGCCGCTGCCATATTCAGCGCTGAGGTAGCGAACAATCGCGTGGCTCTCCCACACGGTGAGCTCGCCGTCGCGCAACGTCGGCACGAGACCGTTGGGGTTCATGGCCAGGTAGTCCGGGCTGTCGGTGCCACCCCAGGCGCCGCCGAGCGGCACATGATCGTAGGGCAGTTCCAGTTCCTCGAGCGCCCAAACGGCCTTCTGAACATTGGCCGAGTTGAGCCGCCCCCAAAGCATGATGGACATTCGAATCTCCTCCCGGCATCGTCGGCGGCAAAGGTCTCACCGCAGGTTGATATGCGCAACGTACTCGATTTTCTCGAGCCCCGGCCACCCATGCCAACGGATGCGCCAACACTGGCGGCCTTCGACGAAACGTTCGACGCCGCTCTGGCGGCAGGCGGAACGGAGCCGATCAATTACCGGCTGGCTGCGCCGCGCTGGCAGTTCATCTGCCATATCGCCGATACGCGGGCTGTGCTCCTGCACGGATCAGGCAACCCGGCGATCACCCGTTTCGAACCGCGCCAGCCAGAGGACACCACGGAGTTCGGCAACCGCAACGCCGTCTACGCGGCCTCCGACGGTCTGTGGCCGATGTATTTCGCCATCCTCGACCGGGAGCGCCATCAGATGACGCTGGTCAACAGCGCGGTGCGACCACTGGACCACGCCGGAACTCCCGGGGAGCCGCGCTACTTCTTCTCGATCTGCAGCTCCGCGCTGGCCGTGGCACCCTGGCGACAGGGCACGCTATATTTCCTGCCGCGGGAGACGTTCGAGCAGCAGCCGGTCGCCGAACTCGCCGGTTTTCGAGCCGCCATCCTGCAGTGGGCCAGTCCCGAGCCGGTGACGCCCCTGGCGCGGATCGAGGTCGGCCCGGACGATTTCCCGCTCCTCGCGCGGATTCGCGGCCATGACCGGGAAACGACCTTTGCCCGAGCGAGGGCGAATCCAGAGGACTTTCCCTGGATCGACTAGCTTGGTTGCACCGTTGGCGGCGGGCTGTTATTTCCCGCGCCCATGCAAGCAAACGACAAGTCCATCATTCACGTCATCGGCGGCGGGCTAGCCGGTTCTGAAGCCGCATGGCAGGCCGCCGAATCTGGCGCCAGGGTCGTCCTGCACGAGATGCGTCCCGTGCAGCAGACCGACGCCCACCAGACCGAGAGTTTCGCCGAGCTGGTCTGTTCCAACAGCTTCCGTTCGGACGATCACCAGCACAATGCCGTCGGCCTGCTGCACGAGGAGATGCGGCGCTGCAACTCGCTGATCATGCGCGCGGCGGACCAGCACAAGCTGCCCGCCGGCGGCGCGCTGGCGGTGGACCGCGACGCCTTCGCCGAGGCGGTGACGCAGGTGCTCCACAACCACCCCAACATCACCATCGAGCGCGGCGAAGTCGCCGGGCTGCCACCGGATGACTGGGCGAACGTGGTCGTCGCCACCGGCCCACTCACCTCCCCTGCCCTCGCCGCGGCGATCCAGGGACTGACGGGCGAGGATTCGCTCGCCTTCTTCGATGCCATCGCGCCGATCGTCCACAAGGACTCGATCGACATGGATGTCGTCTGGGCCCAGTCGCGCTACGACAAGGTGGGGCCGATGGGCGACGGGCGCGACTACCTCAACTGCCCGATGGACGAGCAGCAGTATAATGCGTTCGTCGACGCGCTGCTGAGCGCGCCGCTGCACGAGTTCAAGGACTGGGAGAAGGTGCCCTACTTCGACGGCTGCCTGCCCATCGAGGTGATGGCCGAGCGCGGCCGCGACACGCTGCGCTGGGGTCCGATGAAGCCGGTCGGCCTCACCAACCCGCGCAACCCGACGGTCAAGGCGCATGCCATCGTCCAGCTCCGGCAGGACAATGCGCTGGGCACGCTGTGGAACATGGTCGGCTTCCAGACCAAGATGCGCTACGGCATCCAGGCCGAAATCTTCCGGCTGATCCCGGGGCTCGAAAACGCGCAGTTCGCGCGGCTCGGGGGGCTGCACCGCAACACCTTCCTCAACTCGCCCAAGGTCTTGGGGCCGGACCTGAAGCTCAAGGCCATGCCGCGCCTGCGCTTTGCCGGACAGGTGACGGGCGTCGAGGGCTATGTCGAGAGCGCGGCTGTCGGCCTCATGGCCGGCCGTCTCGCCGCAGCCGATGCGCGCGGCGAGACCCTGGCCATCCCGCCAGCGACAACCGCGATGGGCGCGTTGATCAACCACATCACCGGCGGTCACCTCGAGGCCGAAGCCTACTCGGGGGCGCGCAGCTTCCAGCCGATGAACGTGAACTTCGGCCTGTTCCCACCGGTATCGATTAGCAAGCCAGAGGGCCATGTCGGCCGCTGGAAATCGACCGAAAAGACGATCGCCAAGAAAGAGGCAATCACCTCCCGGGCGCTGCAGGACATCATGGCGTGGGCATAGGCGGCCGATCGGTGAAGAGCTGGCCCTCCAGGCTGGAGAGGGTTCTCGGGCCGGCGTTGTCCTCTCCCCGGTCGAAGCCCACCGACGTGACCACGAGCCGGTAGCCGACGCCGCCGACACTGAAATCCAGGGATGGCTCGACCAGTGTGGCGTCGTTCTGGCGGTCGAGCCATGCCGACAGATCGATGACCCGAGGTATCTCTAGGTCCGGAGTCCCGATCGGACCAGCGCGCAGCCCGTTCGCTTCCAGCCACATTCGCAGCGGGGCTGCATCGAGCGCGGACACTCGGTAGAGGCTGATGGGCCGAAGCAGCCAGGGCGTTGCCGAGACGTCGACCGCCTGACCGCTGAAATCACGGAACAGGCTGGCGTAGCGCGACGGCGTTTCGATTGACGCCGCGTCGAGGCCCAGCGCCGTGAGCACCGCGTAACTTCCGTCCTGTCCCTCGTCCCAGGTCACACCATACTTGCCCATGACCTGGCGAGCGTCGGCCCTGCCCTCGGGAGTGGTGACGAGGAAATCGATGATGCCGCGGGCCTGCGCCACATCCTCGCTCGACCAGTTACCGCGTGGCGGGGTGGCCGTCTGGTCGGCCCCGGCGTTCATCACCAGGACGTCCAGCCGGTGCAACTGCTGCTGCAGCGGCAGGTGGGCATAGTTCCACGGCCCGACCGAGAGCAGCAGCAGGATGGCAGCCGCGAGCGCCGGGATCAGCCGGATGTCGCCGCGGCGCGCGAGGAAGATCGCGGCGAGCGCTAGAGCCCAGACGCCTCCTGCGAGCAGCAGCATGCGCTCCGGCGTGAAGCCATACGCGTCGATGCGGACCCATACGGCAAAAAAGAACAACCCCAGCGGCACCAGCGTCAGCCAGAACCACAGTCGACGGAACAGCTTCACCAGCGGCTTGCTGCGCATGAAAGGCGGGTGAAGCACCAGCCAGGTGGCGGCGCCAACAACCACAAAGCCCAGCACCATCCACCCGATCATGCCCTGCGGGAGCTTTTGCGTGACGATGATCTGCGCGGTGTAGGCGAGGAGGATCAGCGCGTAGATGAACAGCATCGGCACAAGCACGAACTGGCCAAGGAAGCCGACGGCCTTGCCGATGAATTCCGGCCGCTCGGCTTCGCTTGCCTGCACCTCGGCGAGGCGTGGCAGCGTCGACAGCCAGTAGACGGGCGTCAGGAACAACCCGGTGAACGGCAGCAGCCAGCGGTAGAACAGATCGTCGACCTGCAGTCCGAACAGCATGGACAGCGAGCGCTCGATGATCACGAAGCCGAGCGCGATGATGGCGAAGGCGCCTGCCGCGATTGCCGCGGTGGCAAGCGCCTGGTGGTTGACGATCCAGAACCGGTTCTGCTGCTCCTGTCGCGCCACGTCGCGATCGACACGGGTGAACGGCGACACCGACAGCCACAGGATGGAGATCGCCGGCAGCGCATACGGCACGAACCACGCGATGTCGGTGACCTGGACAGCGCCCACTGCTGCAACCGGCAACAGATACTTGAGCAGCATCCCCACGAGCCTGTCGGCCGGGCGGCTTTCGGCAAAGTACACTCCAGCCACGGCGAACACGGCACCGGTCGCGAGGCCAAGGCCAGCGCGCACCCACACCTCGTGCTGTAGCCAGGTCTGATCGTTGATGGCACCGATCACGATCACGGTTGCCAGCGCCGCCATGAGAATGGCGAGCGGAAACCGTTGCCCGGTCTGCACGAAATCGGGAGCCTGCCGCTCCAGCCAGTCCTTGAAACGCATGCTGCCCTCGTTGCCCCAGGTCGCCGTATGGCAGGTTGATGCTGCACCCACGATGAACGCCATCGGCGCAGGTTGGCCGGTCGATGATGGCGGATATGGGAAGCCGGCGGGGGTCGCTACAAGGTGGGTGATATCTGCCGGGCGAGGCGAACAAGATCCGCCCGGCTGTGCGCCCCGGTCTTGTCGAAAACCCGCAAGAGGTGCGTCTTCACAGTACTAGTGGCGACGCCGAGGGTAGCGGCAACCGTTTCGTTCTCCAGTCCATCGACCGTCAACTCGAACACCCGGGCCTCCGACGGGGTCAGGCCGAACAGCAGCCCGAGCGCGTCCTGCATCGGCGCGATGCCCCCACTGCCATCGGCGATGAACACTGCCGCACTGGCATTGGACGGCAGGCCGCCGCGCACGCTGCGCTGTTCGAGCGGCATGACGTGGATGATCAGCGGCGAGCCATCGAGGCGACGGGTGGGAATGCCGATCCCCCGGCGGCCGATGCCAGCATCGTCGTTACTTGCGAGTACGGCCGACTTCAGCTGTCCGGGCAGCATCTCGAGCCGCAGTTCCAGTCGCCCGAAACGCTCCCGAACCGGATCGCCTCGGGTCAGCATCGATTGTGCAGCGGCGTTGGCGTGGACGATGGCCATCGTCGCATCAACGAGCACGACGCCCGACCGCGCGGTGTCGAGGGCAGTCTCGAACGTCACCGCTCGTTGCTGGCTCTGGCCCAGGATGCCGCTGATCAGCGCCGCACGGCGAAGATGCGGCGCCAGCTTGCGGAACCCTTCGCGCTCGAACTGGCCGGGGCGGCCGGCGCTCTCGTGCCGGCCAAAGCCGATATTGCCGATCATAGTCTTGTCGCGCGCCAGCGCGATGGCGACCATGTCGAAAATGCCCTGTGGCTTGGCGAAATCATTGTAGTAGCGGCTGCTCGGCCAAAGCGAAGTGTCCGAGTATTCGGACAGCACGATCGGCTCCTCGAGCGGCATCTTCCCGATCCGGTCCGGCCCGCCCCACAGACGAACAATGTCCTCGATATAGTCGGGACTGGTCATGCCCGAGAAGGGCTCCGGCACGTTGACCGACAGGTTGATCAGCGCACCGCCAGTGGGCAACGAAATCACCGACATCATGGCATTATGGAAGTTGAACCGACCTCGCACCGCGTCCAGCGCGTCATGCCAGCGCTCAGGCTCTATAACTGCGTCATACACCCCGGCGATCAAATCGATGTGATCGCGATCCACGTCTTCCTGCACTATGAATTCCAAGTCAGTATCGAGCTATTGGGCAATCCCCGCCGCTCAAAATACTCACAATACGCAGACTTGAAAGGGGTTATACTAAGTCGCTCGATGGCAATACGGCGATTGTTTCGCTTGCACCGATCAGGCGTGCCTGAGCGCCCACAACTGCAGGGCGCCGAGCTTCCGCCAATCGGCGGTGTCCGGAAGTGTAGCGAAGGGCCGGGGGGATGCCGCGGTGCGCTTCAACTGGCCGCCAAGCAGGGCGACCGATGCGAATGCCGGGCGCAGCGTCCGCGGCAATTTCTGCACCGCTGTTTCGGCCGCATCGAGGTGCTCGGTTGCCAGTTCGGCCAGTTGCTGCAGCGCCGCGAACAGCCCCTCGCTCTCGCGCCCGGCAAGGATCTCTCCATCGGTGACGCCGTTGGCCGAGAAGATGCTCATGGGTAGGAAGATTCGGCCTGTCGAGGCGTTGAAGCCGAAGGCGCGGAGGTGCCCGACCATGGCCTGGGCGACGCCGAGATGACCAGCCGCATCGCCGGTCTCCATTTCTTCCCCGGCGTTAAGGATCATGGCGGCGAGCTGGTAGAGCACCGACACGGTCTCGCCGGCGTACCCCTCGAAGCTCTGCACATCCGGCATCGGGTCCTGGTAGAGGTCGAAGCGCCGCGCCGCGAGCAGGCGCAACAGCGGCCCGGCCGGAAGCCGATACGCGGCGATCGCGTCGAGCAGCGCACCGGCGAGCGGATTCTGCCGTACGTTACCGTGGCCTTCGCCCTTGATAGCATCAACCCACCACTGGAGGCGAATCTCGCCGGCGGCGGGCTCACGCGCCCGGTCGCGGATCGACGCTACATCAGCCGAGAATGCATAGAGCGCCTGCACCGCGGCGCGCTCGGCGGTCTTCAGCAGCAGGGTCGCGAAATAGCGGTCGCGATCCGCTTCGCGCAGAAAGCTCGCGGCGTAGTCGCCGGCGTCGGTCATCGCACCGTGTCCACGGCGATCAATGCCGCGCCGACCGCCCGGCGCTCACCCAGCAGGATGTTGTAGGTGCGAACCGCCCCGCCAGTGGCAATTGCCTCGACGATGACCTTCTGCTCCCGCAGGGCCTCGCGGATGGAGCGATCGAGGCCGGCAATGTCCTTGCCCAGCCCGATCAGCAGCACATCGAGGTCGGCCGCCGCCTCGAACACCGGCTGCAGGCTCTCGAGCGTGATGTCAGCCGGGATCGTCACATCCCACTTGTGCATGCCGGTTGGCAGGCAGAGCAGCGAGCCCTTGTGCGACATCTCGGCGAAGCGAAAGCCGCCACCGCCATAGGCGTCGATCTGCACCTGGTACGGGTAGTACCCCTCCCCGGGCTCCGCCATCGGCCTAGACGACGGCGCCGTCGGCGCGCTTGGTCGACTTGGCCTTCTCGGCCTCCGTCAGCTCCGCCTTGGCGCGGAGGTTGAAGAAGATCAGGATCGGGCCACCGACCAGCACCGACGAGTACATGCCGAAGATCGAGCCGAAGGTCATGGCGATGGTGAAGCCGCGGATCGACTCACCCCCGAAGAACACCAGCGGGAACAGCGCCAGCAACACGGTGAACTGCGTCAGCGAGGTGCGAACGATGGTCTGGTTGATCGAGAGGTTGATGATCTCCCGCAGCTCCATCTTCTTGTATTTTCGCAGGTTTTCTCTCACGCGGTCGGAGATCACCACGGTTTCGTTGAGCGACAGGCCGACAAGCGTCAGCACCGCCGCAATCGAGGAGAGGTTGAACTCCAGTCCGGTGAGCGAGAACAGCCCCACCGTCATGATCACGTCGTGCGCCGTGGTGACGATCGCCGCGACGCCGAACTGCCACTCGAAGCGGAACCACACATAGATCAGGATCGCGACGAGCGAGACCAGCACCGCGATAGTACCGTTGAACGCGAGTTCGCCCGACACGGTGCCCGACACCGCTTCGGTACGGCGCAGCTCATAGTTGTCCACCGCCAGCGTCTCGACCACCCTGCTGACGGCGTCCCGCTGCTCGGCGTCTCCGCCCGGCTGCAGCTGGATGCGGACCAAGAGGTCCTGATCGGAGCCGAAGCTCTGCACCTGCACTTCGCCAAGGCCAAGCGGCGCCAGATCCTCACGGACCTTGGCCGGATCGGCCGCGCCTTCGCCGGTGTGCTGGATCTCGATGGCGGAGCCGCCGACGAAGTCGATGCCAAGGTTGAAGCCCTTGGTGAAGGCTAGCCCGATGGCGCCGACGGTCAGCAGGATCGAAACAACGATCGCCACGCGCGACATGCGCATGAAATCGAACTTGGTACCGTCGGGAAGGAACCGGAAATGCTGGATCTTCAGCGTCTTCGGCCGCTTCCAGCGGTACCAGAGCGAGATGAACAGGCGGGTCACCGTGTAGGCGGTGAACAGCGAGGTGATGATGCCGAGGGCCAGCGTGACGGCAAAGCCCTGGATCGGGCCGGAGCCGAGGAAGTAAAGCACGATGGCGGCGATGAGCTGCGTCAGGTGCGAGTCGATGATGGTGCCCCAGGCGCGGTGGAAGCCCGCGTCGAGGGAGGCGAGGATCGACTTGCCGGCCCGTTGCTCCTCACGCATGCGCTCGTAGATCAGCACGTTGGCATCGACGGCGACGCCGATGGTCAGCACGATACCGGCAATACCCGGCAGGGTCAGGGTTGCGCCGAGCGCCGAAAGTGCGCCGAGGATGAGGACGACGTTCAAGACGAGCGCCACGTTGGCGAAGACGCCGAACATGCCGTAGGCGACGATCATGAAGACCACGACCAGCACCGCGGCGATGGCGCCGGCGGTGATGCCGGCCCGGATCGAGTCGGCGCCCAGGCTCGGGCCGACCGAGCGCTGCTCGACCACGTCGAGGCTGGCCGGCAGCGCGCCGGCCTTCAGCTGTACCGCGAGATCGGCCGCGGTCTGCGAATTGAAGCTGCCGGAAATCTGGCCTGAGCCGCCGGTGATCGGCTGGTTGATCACCGGAGCGGTGATCACCTGGTTGTCGAGCACGATGGCAAAACGCTTGCCGACATTGGCCGAAGTGATCTGGCCGAAGGTGATGGCGCCCGAGGTGTTGAACTGGAAGCTCACCACGGCCTGGCCGGTCTGCTGGTCGAAGCCCGACGAGGCATTGGTGAGCGACTCACCGCCAAGCTCGACATTCTCGTTTAGCAGTTCCGAACCACCGTCCTTGGACGGCAGGATCATGTAGCCGGACGGAATACCCTGCGCCTCGGCCTGGGCAGCCGACATCGTCGGGTGCACGAGGTGGAAGGTCATGCGGGCCGTCTGCGAGACGAGGTTGATCAGGCGCTCGGTGTCGCCGAAGCCCGGCACCTGCAGCAGCACGCGGTTCTCGCCCTGCCGCTGGATCGTCGGCTCGGTGGTGCCGACCGCGTCGACGCGGTTGCGGATCACTTCCATCGACTGGGCGACAAGCGCGGCCATGCGCGCAGTGACACCCTCGTCGGTAAGGGCGACGACGATCTTGCCGTCAGCGGTTTCGGAGAAGGCGAGTTCCTGCGCGCCGACCGAGCCGAACGTGCTGGAAATCGTGTTCTGCAGGTTCTGCAGTGCCGTTTGCGCCGCGGCCTTCTGCGCCGGATCGGTCAGTTCGACGCTCAGCGCGTTCGTTGTGACGGTGATCAGGTTGCCGATACCCGCGTTGGTCAGGGTCGTGCGCACATCGCGGCGCAAGGTCTTGACCCGCTCGGTGACGATCGACTCCTTGTTCACCTGCAGCAGCAGGTGCGAGCCGCCCTGCAGGTCGAGCCCGAGCACCACAGTCTGCCGGGGCAGGAAGCCAGGCCACGAAGCCAGCACATCCTTGGGCAGGAAACTGGGGATCGTGAACAGGATGCCGAGCACCGAGACGATGACGATGATGGCTGTGCGGAGCGGCGAGAACTGCATGGCTTGGCTTTACGTCCTTGCGGCCACAATGGCCGACGGCGCCGTGCCGGCGCCGCGAGTAGGGGCAGATAGGTCGACGGCCGGCTCCTTGAAGCCGGCCGTCGTCAGAATTGTGGCACTCACGCCTTGTTGTCGTTTACCGGGGTCGACTTCGACCGCACGTCAGTGACGCCGGACCGGGCGATCTTGACCCGGGTCCCCTGGGCGATCTCGACTTCCAGATCTTCGCCGTCAACTGCCTTTGTGACCTTGCCGACGATGCCGCCCGTGGTGACGATGGTGTCGCCGCGCGCGATGGCGCTGAGCATGGCCTGATGGGCTTTCATGCGCTTCTGCTGCGGGCGGAAGATCAGCAGCCAGAAGATCACCACCAGCAACAGGATCGGGGCGAACTGCAACAGCAGATCGGTGGCACCCATGCCGCCAGCGGGCGCGGCGCCTTCGGCCTGTGCGAATGCGGAGGTGATGAACATAGATGGAAGCTCCTTGCTTCGTGGCTGCGGCGTCGGAAGCCGTCGATTGAGCCCATATAGGGCGGGTTTCCGGCGTTGGGCAGTCCCATCCGGCGAAATCGCGCGGAATATAGTGGCGGGACGTAGGATTGCAAAGCCTTTCCGGCTGCGGCAGAACAAGCGCCCGAACGAGGTTTCAAGCCCTTGATGACAGAAGAACAATCGGCCGCCATCGCGGCTGCGCTCGCCCGTATTGCCGACTCGCTGGAGGGGCTTTCGCCTGCCCGCAGGCCATCCGGGCCGGTGCTGGGCCAAGCCGACGCCTACCACTGGGACGCGGCCGAGAGTTACCTGATGCCGGTCAACAAGGTGTCGCGGGTGCCGCTGCAACTGCTGCGCGGTATCGACGACGTGCGCGACATCCTCCTCGACAACACGCTGCAGTTCGCCCGTGGCTTTGCTGCCAACAACGCCCTGCTCTGGGGCGCCAAGGGGATGGGCAAGAGTTCGGTGGTGAAGGCGGTCCACGCCCATATCAATGCTTTGAGCGAACCCGGCCTCAAGCGCCTGATCCTGATCGAGATCGCGCGCGAGGACATCGAGGGCCTGCCGAAACTCATGCGGCTCATCGCCAGCGAGGACGCCCGCTTCATCGTCTTCTGCGACGACCTGAGCTTCGACAAGGACGAGACCAGCTACAAGTCGCTCAAGACCATCCTCGATGGCGGCCTCGAGGGCCGGCCGGAGAACGTGCTATTCTACGCCACCTCCAACCGCCGGCACCTGATGGCGCGCGACATGGTCGAGAACGAGCGCGCCACGGCGATCTCGCCCGGCGAAGCCATCGACGAGAAGGTGTCGCTGTCAGACCGGTTCGGCCTCTGGCTCGGCTTCCACAACTGCGACCAGCCGACATTTTTGTCGATGATCCGCGGCTACTGCGACCAGTACGGTCTCGCGATCGACGACGAGACGCTGCGCGCCCGCGCCATCGAGTGGTCGATGACCCGCGGCGCCCGCTCGGGCCGCGTCGCCATCCAGTTCGTCCGCGCCCTTGCCGGGGAGCAGGGCAAGGCCATCTAGATATTCCGTCTCTCTGGGAGGAGAACACACATGCAATCGCACCAGCTCCGCTGGTCGCATGGCGAGGCGACGATCGTCGCGACCGCGTGCACCGTCACCGACCTGACCTTCAACCTGCCGAACGGTCCGTTCAAGCCGTTTGCGCGGGCGCCGTGGGTCGGTACGATCGATGACCCGTCGATCACCGGGCACCTGCGCGTGCTCTCCGGTGATTTCGTCGGCCTGCCCTTCGGTACGGGCGGTCGCACCGCGCCGAACCTGCCCGAGTGGTCGAGCCTGATGACCCAGCCGGCCAACGGCACCATCCACGGCCCCGCCGCACATTATGACTGGACGCTGGTCTCGGGCGACGACGAGTCAGTGACCTGGGCGCTCGACTACGAGGCCCACTCGGTGGTCCGCCGCCTCGAGCGCACCATCGCGGCCCGCGACGGCGCCCCTGCCCTCGATTTCACGCTGAAGGTCTTCGCCCGCCACAAGGCGCCGATCTCGTGCGGCCTGCACCCCAACTTCCGCCTGCCCGAGACTCCGGGCCGGCTGGAACTCGACGTCGGTTTCGCCTTCGGCCTCACCCATCCGGGCCGCACCGCCTCGCCCGAAACCCACGAGTTCGCAAGCCTCGGCGCCGTGCCCAAGGACGGCGGTCACGTCGACTTTTCGCACCTGCCGCTCGCGCCCCGCACCGACTACAACGTGCAGCTCTGCGGCGTCACCACGCCACTGACCGGCAGGTATCTCGACGAGGGGGTCGGCTTCGAGCTCGACTGGGACCACACCCTGCTGCCGACGCTGATGTTCTGGCACACCGATGGCGGCATCGGCGGCGAGCCCTGGAACGGCTCCTTCCGCGCCCTCGGCTGCGAGCCGCTCGCCGCTGCCTTCGACTTCCACACCGACGTCTCCACCGGACCCAACCCGATCAACCGGCGCGGGGTGAAGACGTGGATCGACATCGACCCGGCAGAGCCGCTGGAAATCCGGCACTCGGTCCGAGGCTTCAACACCTGACCCAAAACAAAAGGCCCCGGCGAACCGGGGCCTTTTTCAATTCTGCGGTTGCGATCAGCTGGCGAGAAGCGGGATCGGATCGACCGGGGTAGCGCCCTTGCGCAGTTCGAAGTGCAGCTGGGGCTTCGATACCGAACCGGTCTTGCCGGCGGCGCCGATATTGTCGCCGCGGTTGACGACGGTGCCCTTGGCCACGTTCATCTGCTGCAGGTGGGCATAGGCAGAGACGTAGCCGTTGGGGTGACGGATCAGGATGAGGTTGCCGTACCCCTCGACACCCGAGCCCGCATAGATGACCTGGCCATTCTCGGCGGCCCGCACCGCGGCACCCTCGGGTGCTTCGATATTGATGCCGGTACCCTTGGAGTTGGCGAAATCGGTGATGACGCGACCCGAGATCGGCCAGCGGAACTTTTCGGCACCGGAGAGTACCGGCTCGGATTTCGGCTGCTCCAGCGGCTTGGCCGGTTCAACCTTGGCCACTTCCACTGGCTTTACGGCGGGCTTGGCTTCTAGCGGCTTGACCGGAGTGATGGCGGCCGGATCGACAGCGGCAACCTTCTCGACGGGCACTTCGGCAGACTTGTTGCCCTTGGGGCCGAGCGTGGCCAGCACGCTGGCCTTGCCCGGGATCACCAGCTTCTGGCCGACAAAGATTTTGTCGGGCGACGAGAAGCCGTTGGCCTGGATGATGGCCTGCGCCGTCACATTGTAGCGGCGCGCCACGGTGTAGAGGCTCTCGCCGCTCTCCACCTGATGCACGTAGGCATCGGAGGGAATGGAGACGAGCGTTGGATTGCTGGCCGGGATGTCCGCTACCCTAGGGGTCGCCGGCACCGGGCTCAGGGGCTGGACAGCGGGCATCATCTGGTTGCTTCCATTATCTGAGTTGAGCGTGGGCAAGTCTTCAGACGTAATCGTGCCCAACTGCTGGGTACCGGCCGGCAATGGCGCCATGGCCATTGCACTTGAGCCGCCACCGATATCGTTGGGTGGGATGAAGGGTCCTGCCGCCACTTGTGTCGGGGCGACGAGAGTCTTGGGCATGGGCTGTGTGCCCTGGAAATCGGAAGACGCGTTGACCGATCCGGTCGCCGTCCTGTCGAACCCCATTCCACTCAGCGAACTGCATCCCGCAAGCGCCGAGGCGCTGACGAACATGCCTGCAATCGCTGTGATCTTAAGCGCTTTACCGGTTAGGCCGTTACTCATCAGTCCACTCGTACGCAGGTACTCAATGACGTGAGGTTAGGCGGTTAAGGTAAAAACTGACTTAAATGTCGGACACCCGTTCAGAGAATTTGCGAGTCGGATTCAGGGGTTGGTAGGGTTAAGGAGATCGGCGGCTCAGCGGTGCCTGAACGTCCCCTCACCCGGTCGCTGCGCGACCACCCTCTCCCTCAAGGGGAGAGGGGCAAGAGTGCCTCAACACAGAGGCAGCGCACCTCTTGCCCTTCTCGTCTTGTGGGAGAAGGTGGCGGCAGCCGGATGAGGGGTCGCCTCAAGCCGCCGCGCGTGGTCAGACCGAAATCTGTCCGTTCAACTCATCCACCACGCCATAGTCCGTCGATTGCAGCATCAGCGGGGTGATGGTGATCGCGGAACTGTGCATCAGCGTGTGGAAGTCGCTGTCGGGATCGAGCGGCTTGGGGGTTTCGGGGATGGCGATGAAGAATTTTCCGGCATTGTCGGAGGGGTAGTACGCCATCGGCGAGCGCGAGAAGCGCTGCGACGGCACGACCTTCACGCCGGTGACTTCCGCCTGCCAGGGAATGTTGACGTTGAAATAGACCTGCCCGCGGGCCGTGACCTTGTCCCATAGCGACCGCACGATGCCGGCGACGTGCTTGCGCGAATTGGACCAGTCGATGTGCTCGCCCTTCTCGTAGTTCACCGCCTGCGAGATGCCGATGCCGAGGGCGCCGTGCAGGGCTCCCTCGCGCGCGCCGGCCGCCGTGCCCGAGCAGTTGATGATGTCGCCGAGGTTCTGGCCGTTGTTGACGCCAGATAGCACCAGTGCGGGCCGCAGATCCTTGCAGATATGGGTGAAACCGGCGACGACGCAGTCGGCAGGTGAGCCGCCGACTATGGCAAATACCTTATCGGCGCGCTGGTCGAGCCCCAGTTCGCGCCCGAAGGTGAAGCGGTGCCCGGCACCGGACTGGTTGCCGTCGGGCGCAACCACCCAGACGTCGTCGGAAAGCTCGGCGGCAACGGCCCGCAACACGTCCATGCCCGGCGCATCGACGCCGTCATCATTGGTCAGGAGGATTCTCAAGAGCGTGCGCCTATGGTTTTGAGGCCCTTCATGTAGGGCTGGAGCACGTCGGGGATCGCCACCGATCCATCCTCCTGCTGGTAGTTTTCCATCACCGCGATCAGCGCCCGGCCAACCGCCACGCCCGAACCGTTGAGGGTGTGGACGTGCCGCACCTTGCCGTCGGTATCGCGGAAACGCGCATCCATGCGGCGCGCCTGGAAATCGCCGCACACCGACACCGACGAGATTTCGCGGTACGTGTCCTGCCCGGGGAGCCAGGCTTCGAGGTCGTAGGTCTTCTGCGCCCCAAAGCCCATGTCGCCGGTCGAGAGCGTCATCACGCGATAGTGGATGCCGAGCCGCTTCAGCACGTCCTCGGCGTCCGACACCATCTTCTCGTGCTCGTCGCCCGATTTCTCCGGCGCCGTGATCGCCACCATCTCGACCTTGTTGAACTGGTGCTGCCGCAGCATGCCACGCGTGTCGCGACCAGCAGAACCGGCCTCCGAGCGAAAGCACGGGGTGAGCGCCGTGAGGCGCATCGGCAACTGTTCGGCCGAGAGGATCGACTCGCGGACCATGT
The DNA here is from genome assembly GCA_903842455.1 of uncultured Hyphomicrobiales bacterium. GTDB lineage: Bacteria > Pseudomonadota > Alphaproteobacteria > Rhizobiales > Devosiaceae > Devosia_A. The sequence goes on from CAIMLX010000222.1 coordinate 40,429, forward strand.
TGGTCAGCGGCACCTCGGCCGTCGGGATCAGGGCCAGTCGGCCGTCCCCGTGCGGGACGAAGAACAAGTCTTCCTCGAACTTCGGCAGCTGGTTGGTGCCATAGAGGGCGTCATCGCGCACCAGCAGCGGTGGCAGCACTTCGGTGTAGCCGTGCTCGTCGACATGCAGGTCGAGCATGAACTGGCCGATGGCGCGCTCGAGCCGGGCGAGTTGCGACTTCAGCACCACGAAGCGGCTGCCCGACAGCTTGGCGGCGACCTCGAAATCCATCATGCCCAGCGCTTCCCCGGTCTCGAAATGCTCCCTGGGGGCGAACGAGAACGTCGGCTTGGCCGGCCGGCTCTTTGCCGCAGTCTCGGGCGACCCGTTAGGCCCGAAATACTCGACGTTGTCGCTCTCGTCGTCGCCGACCGGCACGTCTTCGAGCGGCAGGTTGGGAATGATGCTCAGCGCGTTGCGCAGCTTGTCCTCGGCGTCCTTGCGGGCCGCCTCGCCGTTCTGCACCACGTCCTTGAGGTGGGCGACTTCCTCCAGCAGCGCCTGGGCCTTGGCCTCGTCCTTCTGCGCCTTGGCCTGGCCGATCTGCTTGGAGAGGGTGTTGCGCTTCGCCTGTGCTTCCTCGACCGAGGCGATCACCATGCGACGCTGGTCGTCGAGCGCAATCAGCTCGGCGGAGCGGAACGGCACACTCTTACGCCCGCTGAGCGCCCGGTCGAAAGCTTCGGGGTTGGCCTTGATCCAGTTGATGTCGAGCATGGGAAACCTGCCGGAAAAGAGGCGTTCTGCTTTAAAGGAACGGCTTGGGCTTGCAAGCCCTGCCAAACGTCCCCTCATCCGTCTCGGCCTTCGGCCTCGCCACCTTCTCCCTCAAGGGGAGAAGGGCAAGAGGTGCTCTAGTCGGCCGACTAGCCGCTGTTTCCCCTCTCCCCTTGAGGGAGAGGGTGGCC
>CAIMLX010000223.1 GCA_903842455.1 uncultured Hyphomicrobiales bacterium
CGGCCAGCCGCAGCAGGTCGGCCTGCGCCGCCATCGACGTGCGGTCGGCCTCGGGGAACACGATATCGAACGCCACCGTCGCAGCGCCCGCCTGCCCCAACCGGTCGACCAGTTGCGCCAGCGTCGTCCGCGGCCACGGCCACTGCCCGAGCGCCGCGATCGACGCCTCGTCGATATCCACCACCGCCACCGGCGCCCCGGCCTCGGCCCGCGGCATCAACCGTTGGTAGCTGTCGAACACGAGATTGCTGAGCCGATCAATCGACGGCCGCTGCACCGCCCCGAAGGTCAGCACCACCAGCAGCGTCGCCAGCCCCGCCACCCAAACCGAAACCGCCCGCCGCCGATCGGCGCGCGAGCGCGTGGCTCTGATCGGGCCTTTCAGCATCGAACTAGATCATTCGGGTATTGTAGGCGGAGGCGTCAGAGTGTCGCCCATGAACACACCGCTCGCCGTGTAATCGGTACCGTCACCGAACCCGAAGTTGCCGATTACGCCGGCCGCAGGTGATGTGCCGTTGTTGACGAATGCGCCCTGGGCGATACCCCAGTAGTCGGGACCCTCGTCTTCATCGTCGTACCCAATGACGCCGCCGAAGCCGGTCTGGCCCGGGAACGAAACGACCTGGCCTCCCACATCCAGACCGCCGGTATGCTCCACGTCGAAATCAGTGATCTCGATGTTGCCCGAACGTGCCGCAAAGTCCCAGCCCATATAGAGGTCGCCGGTTGCGGTGTAGACGTCGCCGCTGTTGTTGACCGTGCCGACGGCGTCACCGCCATATGTCGCGGTGGCATAGTCACCGGGCTTCACATCCAGCTGCTCCGCCGTGGTCAGCGCGCCGTTCACCCAGGTCGAGTCGAACTGCAGATCGCCCTCATTTCCGCCGATAGTGGCCTCGTCCTTCGAGAAACCCCAGAAACCCCAGCGGATGAACTCGCTGCAACTGACACAGTCGAGCTCCTGAGCGAGCATCGTCGGCACGTCCAGTCTCTCAACGTCGGTGCCCGGCACAAGATCTGCGACCGCGGTGTCGTCATGGTTCAGCAGGTAGCCATCGACGTCGATGAATTCCTGCTCGCCGGCCTCCTCGCCTTCAGGCACGAAAGTTAGAGTACCTCCGTCGCGACCGCCCTCGTAGACAAGGCAACCACCGAGGGACACGCAAGGCGCGCCGTAGATGGCCAGGGTTGCCTTGATGGCTACGGGCAGGTTGTCCGCGTTGAACCCGAACTGAGTGAAGACCGGGTTGGGGCTCCCCCAAACCTCCCCGTCAAAATCAAAATCGAAGGCATTCTGCAGCGCTTCGGCATACGTCCCCTCCGAGTATACCGAGAGCACACCACCGGTGAGACCGTAGGGGTCCTGGTTGTTGAGAATAAACCGACGCAGCTCGTCATACTGCGCCGCCGCCGCCAGCAGCGCGGCCAGCTCTTCCTTGCTCAGCGGCTGGTTGCCCTTGTCCGGCCCCTGGCCCGAGTTGTTGTTCGCCACCTCGGAGTTCTTCACATCCCCGTCGCTCGGCCCCTTCGGCGCGCCGCCGGTCGCACCGGCCTTGCCGGCCAGCGCCGCCTGGATCTGGCTGCCCCAGCCGGGCGGCGTCTTCAGCACGTCGAACGCGCCGTTTTCGCCGAGCGCCAGCGAGTAGCCGGCGGCATAGAGCCGGCCGAGCAGCTGCTGCCCCTGTTCGAGCGTCACCTCGTTGCCGAACAGCATGTCGATATGCGGCGGTGTCCCCTCGGGCGGATCGAGCACGATATCCACCATCGCGCCACGAATACCCATGGTGCCGACCGGCGTGTTGATAGTCACCCCGCCCTCGGTCTTCGAGGTCTGTCCGCCGATGAAGCGCAGCACGCCCTTGGTGAAGCTCGCCGTCACCTGCGCCGTACCCGCATTGGGGTCGTAGACGAAGCTGTCGATCACGAGGTTCGAGTTCGGCCCCACCATGAACGTCGTGCCATCGGCCAGCAGCACCTGCACCAGCCCGGTGCCGCCGGTCTCGATGCGCTGGTTGAACACCACGCTGTCGCCGAGCGAAATGGTTCGCACCGTCGATCCAACCGTGCCCGTGGCATCCGGGTTCACCGCGGCGGTAACGCCGACACTGGTTTCGGCCAGCGCCGGAGCACCGAGCAGCAGGGCAAGCACCGCGATCGTGGAGAAGAGCCGCATGGTCAGAACCTCTTGCTCATGCCGACACTGACGGCGGTATTGTCGTAGTTGGAGAGGTCGTAGTTGGAGTCGGAGATCGAGTAGGTGACGTTCGAGTTGAGTGTAAAACTCTCGCCCACCGGCACAATCAGCCCGGCCGAGAGGTAACCGGTGTTCTTCACCTCGGCGTCCGTCGGCGAAATCACCGGGTCGTTCGCGTCGGCGACATCGCGCTCGATGCCGGCCGAGCCGGTCAGCGCCCAGTCCTCGTTTCCGCCGGTTGGGGAGCCGATGCTGACGATGACGCCGCCCGATGCCCCCACCTTCCAGCCCGAGAGATAATCCACCGCGGCAATCGTGCGGGTGGTCTCGAGCAGCGTGAACAGCGCCACGTCCGGCGTCAGGATGTAGTCGATCCGGGCGCCCGCGCCGTAACGCTGCCCTGTCCGGTCCGACGAGTTGGGCCTGAGGTCGCTGTCATAATACTGCTCGTGTCGCGCCTCGGCGCTGAGCGTCAGCCGGGTCCGCGCGTCGAGCGTGCTGATCAGGTCAGCGCCCACCCCGCCCGAGGCGATGTAGGGATCGCCCGACAGGATTGCCGCGCTGAAGTCGCCGTGCAGCGCCAGCCGGGCATTGTCGATGCCGATGGCGGCGAGGTTGTAGTTCGGTCCGAAGCTGAGATCGATCACCCCGGTATTGAGTTGCTCTTCCTCGCGGTAGATCGCGCCATAGGCGGCGACGTCGATGTCGAAGCGGTCGCCCTGACCGGCCAGGTCGATCGAATTGCGGAAACGCGCCGTAACATAGCCGTTGGTGTCGGCCGCGCCGAGCGCCCCCGGGTCGAGTTCGAACTCGATGCCGCCGATATCGATGAACGGCGAATCCGGACCGGCATTGGCGTTGGTCTGGTACCTGAGCCCGATGCCCACTTCGCCGAACGACTGGCTGCCGGCCTCGCGCGATGCGATCTGCCCCATATAGGC
>CAIMLX010000224.1 GCA_903842455.1 uncultured Hyphomicrobiales bacterium
CCCAGGCGCATCAGCACCTCAGGCGGAATTCGGTAGTCGCGGATCACGTCGCGCTGGTCGCGCACTCCGCACAGTTCGCGCTGGATGAAGTATTTCCAGACTTCGCGCGCCGCTGCCTTGACCAGCGCCAGCCGTTCGACCCCCGGCACGGGCGCCGCATCGTAGGCGTGGAGCGCCGCCACCGCTTTTTCCGCCTGTCGCCCATGGTGTCCGAGCGACGACGCCTTTTCGCCGATGATCTCGGTCTCCACCGGGCCGAATCCCGACGTGAGGGCGTGTCGCAGCGCAGCGATTTCGGCAAGGCTGATCGGCATCAGGCATGAAGTTCCGCTTTTCCCGGAACAAGTTAGGTACTCATGTGAGCCGGGGCAACTACCCCGCCGGTCAAATCTGTGACACGTTGTGAGCCGGATCGCCGCAGGCTAGAACCGGCGGCATGTCGACCTCCCTGTCCCGCTCTATAGCTACTCTGATCGGCTTTTCTGCCGTGCTGCTCTGGTCGCTCCTCTCGTTCCTGACCGCGGCCAGCGGCACCATGCCGGCCTTCCAGCTCACTGCCATCACCTTCGCGGTCGGCGGCTTGTCGCTCCTGGTCATCCGTCCGGCCTCGCTGAAGGCGATGCGGCAGCCGCCAAGGGTCTGGCTGCTCGGCGTCGGCGGCCTGTTCGGCTACCACTTCGCCTATTTCTTCGCGCTGCGCAGCGCGCCCCCGGTCGAGGCCGGGCTGATCAACTACCTGTGGCCGCTGCTGATCGTGGTCTTCTCGGCCCTCCTGCCCGGCGAGCGGCTCAAATGGCAGCACATTGTCGGGTGTCTGCTGGCCCTCGCTGGCGCCATCCTCATCGTGACCAAGGGCCAGGGGCTGACGCTCGATGCCCGGTATCTGCCCGGCTATCTGGCCGCGCTCTGCGCCGCCATCGCGTGGGCGGGCTACTCCGTCCTCTCGCGCCGCTTCGCCAGCGTCCCCAGCGAAGCCATCACCGGCTTCTGCCTCGCCACGGCGGTGCTCGCCGCCATCTGCCACCTGCTGTTCGAACAGACAGTCTGGCCCACCGACCTCTGGCAATGGTCTGCCGTCATCGCCCTGGGCCTCGGCCCGGTCGGCCTGGCCTTCTACGTCTGGGACATCGGCGTGAAGCAGGGTGACATCCAGGCCCTCGGAGCGGTCAGCTATTCCACCCCGCTCCTCTCGACGATCATCCTCATCCTCACCGGCTACGCCGCCTACACCCACCTCGTGCTGATCGCCTGCCTGCTGATTACCGTCGGCGCTATCGTCGCCGCCAAGGACCTGCTGTTCCGCCGCAAGGTGGCCCGATAGCGACGCCGCCTGACTCGGGTCACTCGGCCGGCAGCACCTGTGGCGCGAAGCCCGCGGCCTCGAGTTGCGGGACCAGCGTCGCGGGGTCGCCCCCGATCACCACAATAGCCGCGTCGAGCCCAGACAGCGCCGTGCTCTGCGCCTGCACGTCGGGCAGTTGCAGCGCCACGATGTCCTCCATCAGCCCCTGCACCTGCTCGGGCGTCATTCCCATGCCCGCTGACCCCAGTACCAGGCTCATCAGCCCGCCGCCCGTCTCCCCCACCGACGCGTTTCCCGTCGCCGCGCTCATGACCGTGCGATTGAGCTCCGCTGCGCTCACCGGCACAGTTTCGAGGCTGCCGAAACCTGCGATGATGTCCTCGAGCGCCTCGCCCACCCTGTCGGCCTGCACCGGCGCGGAAATGCTCATCAGCCCACCACCGGCCGGCAGGTCGTTGGCAATGCCGGCGCGAATTCCATAGGAATACCCCTTTGTCTCGCGCATCACCGAATTGAGCCGACTGGTGAAGTCGCCACCGAGCAGCGTCGTCACCGCCATTGCCTCGAGGTAACCCGGCGCGCCGAACGACGGCGCCGGCCGCACCAGGTAGATCACCGCCTGCGCCTCCGGCTCGAACGGCTTGATGTAGACATGCAGGCCCTCCGGCACCACGGCCGGCGGGTGCGACAGCATCGGAACCCCCGCGCTGTCGCTCTGCCAGTTGCCAAACGCCCGCTCCAGTTCAGCCTCGACACTACCGATGTCCCCCGACCCGACCGTGTAGATGGTCGTCGTCGCTGGCGTGAACAGCCTTGCATACATCTGTCGAACCTCGTCGAGCGTCAGCGCCGCCACCGTCTCGGGCTCCGCATCGAGGGCCGCGCGGCCCGGCGGGCGGGGAAACACCTTTTCCTGCAGCGCATAGTAGCCAACGGCCGCCCCGCTCATCTTGCGATAGCCGAGCGACTGCACGACCCGCGCCTGCAACAATGTCCACTCGCTATAGTCGAAGCGCGGCCACAGCACCGCATCGGCGAGTAGATCGACCCCGCCGGCCAGCCTGTCCTGCGGCACCGCCAGCACGACCGCCGATCGCGCCATGTCGGCGGAAGCCGAAACCACTGCGCCGATATCCTTGCTGGCCCGGCTGAACGCCTCGGCATCGCGATCCCCAGCCCCGTTCGGCAACATCGCCGCCGTAAGTTCGATCAGTCCCTCCTTGCCCGGCGTGTCGGAGCCGAACCCGCCGCTCACCGTCACCACCACATAGGTCATCGGACTGCCCGGCACGCGGTAGTGCACAAGCCCGATACCGTTGCGCAGGGTGCCGCTCTCGCGCGCGGGCAGCGAACCCTTACCCGGCTCACCCGCTGCAAGCCGGGGCACATCGACCTCCGGCCGCTCGGCCACGACGATCGTCTCCGGCACGCCGGTGCTGTCTTCCAGCACAGCAGGCACAGCCCCAGGCTGTCCCGGCAAGATGATGAGGGTGCTGAAATCGTCTGGCTTCAGCAGCGTCGTGACCGCCGCCTGCACATCCTCACGGGTCACCGCGACGAGCACCGGATCATCGCCCAGCCCATAGGACGCCTCGCCGAACAGCCCGAACCGCTCCGCCAGCACCTGCGCCCTCGGCAGCAGGGCCTCCGTCGAGATCCGCCGTCCCAGCAGCACATTGGATCGCGCCCGCTCGATATCCTGGGCATCGAGCTCACTCGCCATGAACGCCGCGAGAGCGTCGCGCACGGCCGCCTCCAGCGTTTCCGCCGTCACCCCGTCGGCCGCCGTCGCCATCACGCTAAACTGGCCGCCCAGCCGCTTGGCGTCCCAATAGGCCGAGGCCGAAGTGGCCAACCCCGAAGTGACGAGGTGCTGCCGCAGCAGCCCGTAGTCCGGGTTGCCGAGCAAGTCCGCCGCGAGGCCCAGCGCCGAACTCTCGGGCGTGCCGATCGCCGGCCCGGCGATGGACAGGTTCACGATCGGCGTAACGACCCGATCGGTGCTCTCGAGCCGCACCCGCGCCGGCGCCAGAGATCCGGCCTCGGGCATGTCGACCGCGTCGCCGCGCGGCACGAGGCCGAACGTCTGCTCGATCATCGCCTTGGTGGCAGCGACCTCGAAATCCCCGGAGATCGACAGGATCGCGTTGTTGGGGACGTAGTAGCGGGCAAAGAACGCCCGCACGTCGTCGAGTGTCGCTGCGTCGAGGTCGGCCATCGACCCGATCGTCGCCTCGGCATAGGGATGCGGCGCCGGAAACAGCGCTGCCCGCAGCGCCACCGCCCCGCGCTGGCCGGGGGCATCCAGCACGTTCTGGCGCATCTCGTTCTTCACCACGTTGCGCTGCAGGTCGAACTCGACCTGCGTCACGTCGTTGCCGAGATTGGCCATGCGGTCAGCTTCGACCCACAGCATCACCGGCAGGGCCGAAGCGAGACCTCCCGACAGATAGGTCGTCCCGTCCTCTTCGGTGAAGGCGTTGTTGGAAACCCCGAGCGCGGAATACGTCTCGTCGAACCGCGGATTGTCCGGCGTGCCTGAAAACATCAGGTGTTCGAACAGGTGGGCGAAACCGCTCCGTCCCGGCGGCTCGTTCATCCCGCCGACCCTGTACGTCAGCGCCAGTCCGACCTTCGGCACCTTGGAGTCGGGCGACAGCAGCACCTCGAGCCCGTTTGCCAGGGTGAAGTGCACCACCTCGGGCACGTCCTGCCCGCGCGCCGTGCCGGAGACGCACAGTAACAGCAGCAGTCCGGCAAGATATCGGGCCAATCGCATTGAAAATGTCCTGTTCAAAGGGCGGTACTCATGCCATCCGAGGTCGCGCCCGTCCAATCGACACGTCACGCCCCTGCCCATCCGGCGAGGCGGCCGCGGATGGAAAAACGACACTCCGCCTGCTATGACGCTGGTCTTGCCTGGCATAACTAGAGAGCGCCATGAGCACCGATACCCCTACCCGTCCAAAGACCAGCACGCGCCCCAAGGTGGCGCGTCCGCCGCTGCACAAGGTCATTCTGGTCAATGATGACTTCACCCCGCGCGAGTTCGTCGTCCGGGTGCTGAAGGCCGAGTTCCGCATCACCGAGGATCAGGCCAACCGCATCATGGTCACCGCCCACACCAAGGGCTCGTGCGTGGTCGCGGTGTTCACCAGGGAGGTCGCGGAGACGAAGTCGAAACGCGCCACCGAGATGGCGCGGAGCGAGGGCTTCCCCCTGCTTTTCACCACCGAACCGGAAGAGTAGTCAGTCGGTTACGCAACGATCCTGATTCCCTGCGCTAGACCAGCAGCGCGATGCCCATTGCCATCAGGATCAGCACCAGCACGATGCCGATGAGCATGAGGCCGAACACGATGTTGGCAGCCGTGGCCGCGCCGGCAGCTACGCCGGTGAATCCCAGCCCGCCGGCAACCACCGCGACTACAATGAGCAAGATCAGCAGGTTCAGCATGCGGGCCGCCAGTTGTTCTGCACCCGAACGGCCGGCATGCCGCCGCGGTTCCGCGTTGACGCAGCGCGTCGTGACCGCTACCCAACCCGCCTAGCCAGCCAGCGATCCCTCGATCCTGCCCGAGCGCGCCTTGCACCTCCCTCCCGCTACCTGGTTCGACCCCGACCGCGCCGCCCCCCTCGCGCACCAGCAGCTGATCGGGCGCCTTGCGCGTCAGAACGTCGTCCTGCTCGGTGAAACCCACACCCGCTTCGACATCCACCGCTGGCAGCTTGCCGTCGCCACCGCGCTGCATGCCCACCGCCCCATCGCCATCGGTTTCGAGATGTTCCAGTGACGCCAGCAGGGCGTGCTCGACGCCTTCGTGTCGGGCGCCTACGCCAGCAGGGCCGAGTTTCTCGAGGCGGCCGAGTGGGGCGAGGTCTGGCGCTACGACGCCGGGCTCTACTGGCCGATCTTCGATTTCTGTCGCGAGGCCGGTGTTCCGATGCTGGCGCTGAACTGCGATCGTGCGTTGGTTACCCGTGTCGGCAAGGAAGGCTGGGACGCTATCCCCATCGACGAGCGCGACGGATTGACCCCGGCCAAGCCCGCGCTCCCCGCCTATCGGGACTACCTCACCCGCATCGCCGGTCCACCGGGCCGTCCATCGGATCCCGCCACCACGGACCGCTTCGTCCGCGCCCAGCAGACCTGGGACCGCGCCTTTGCCCAGAACATCGCCCGCGCCCTCGACCGCCCGGAGCCACCACTCGTCGTCGGCATCATCGGCCGCGGCCACCTCGAATACGGCTACGGTACCCCCTACCAGCTCGCCGACCTCGGCGTGAAGAAAGTCTCCGTCCTCCTGCCCACCGACGCCGATTTCGACCCCACCCGCGATCCGGGCATCGCCGATGCCATCTTCCGCCTTCCCGCCAGCCTCGACGCATGAAAAAGCCCGGCGCTCGCGCGCCGGGCCTTCTGAAGTGTCTTGCCTTCTGACCTTCGAGGTCAGTTGGCCCAGGTGGTGTACCCGAGCTTCATGGTTGTCCCCACGAAGCCGTTGACGCGGAACTGCGAGATGCGACCCTGGTTGGTCTTCACGCACACATACGTTCCGGGCGGGATATCGGCGAGTGGCACGTTGTCGCCGCTGAAGCTCTCGGCCGAGCAGCCTTCGTAGCCGCGATTGCTGCCGTCGCCGACCGCGATCGTCGCGCCGTTCCGCGGCGTGATGTACTTCTCCACCGCCGTAACGGCCTGGTACCAGATATCCACGCCACCCCCGCCAACCGTGCCGTTGTCGAGATTGGCCGTGAAGGTCTGCTGCAAGTCGATCGGCCCGGTCGAGAACGTCTCCGGCGGACCAGGCAGGATGATCACCGGCGGCAGTTCGATCACCGGCGGCTCGATCACCGGCGGCGCGCCGACATAGATCGAGAAGCTTGAGGTCTTGTTGTTGATCGACGGCTGCAGCGGCGCGGTATCGGTGGTGATGTTCTTGCACACGCCGGTCAGGTTCGGGCCATCGCACAGCATCGCCTTGGCGCCGCCGTTCAGCTCGATCGACGAGATCTTGTTGTTGAAGGTGCC